>NZ_JPGM01000035.1:0-108834 GCF_000731655.1 Burkholderia sp. MSh2
CCGCCCGACAGCTCGCGCGGGTACGCATTCTCGAAGCCGTCGAGACCGATCAGGTCGATCGCGGCGAGCGCGCGCTCGCGCCGCTCGCGCGCGCCGACGCCCAGCGCCTCGAGGCCGGCTTCCACGTTCTGCAGCACGGTGAGCCACGGGAACAGCGCGAAGGTCTGGAACACCATCGCGACGCCTTCGGCCGGGCCGTTCAGCGGCTTGCCGAGATAGGACACCTCGCCGCCGGTCGGCTCGATCAGGCCGGCGATGATCCGCAGCAGCGTCGACTTGCCGGAGCCCGAGCGGCCGAGCAGGCCGACGATCTCGCCTTCGCGCAGCGACAGGTTCGCGTCGTCGAGCACCAGCAACTCGCCCTGCGTCTTGTTGAAGCCGCGGCAGACGTGATCGACGCGCAGGATCTCCTCACCGAGACGCGGCGGCTGGTTCGTCTGGACGGGGGCGTTTACAGCATTCGGATTTTGCATCGCGTTTCGCTCTCAATCGGTCTCAGTCGAGCCGCAGCTTCGCTTCGGCGAAGGCATACAGCGGGCGCCACAGCAGGCGGTTGAACAGGGTGACGAACAGGGACATCACGGCGATGCCCAGGATGATCTTCGGGAAATCGCCGGCGGCGGTGGTTTGCGCGATATACGCACCGAGGCCGTGCGCCTCGATCTTGGTATCGCCCCACTGTACGAACTCGGACACGATGCTTGCGTTCCACGCGCCGCCCGAAGCGGTAATGGCGCCCGTCACGTAGTACGGGAAGATGCCGGGCAGGATCGCCTGCCGCCACCACTGCCAGCCGCGGATGCGGAAATTCGTCGCCGCTTCGCGATAGTCGTTCGGGTAGGACGTTGCGCCAGCGATCACGTTGAACAGGATATACCACTGCGTGCCGAGCACGATCAGCGGCGACAGCCAGATGTCCGGGTTCAGGTGGAATCGTGCGATCACGATCACGAACACCGGGAACAGCAGGTTGGCCGGGAACGCGGCGAGGAACTGCGCGAGCGGCTGCAGCTTCTCGGCCAGCCTGGGGCGCAGCCCGACCCACACGCCGATCGGCACCCAGATCACCGACGCGATCGCGATCAGCACGACCACGCGCAGCAGCGTGATGAGCCCGAGCACGAACACGTGGCCGACCTCGGCCATCGTCACGCCGGTCGCCACGAAGCTGATGACCCGCCACACCACATAGGCCGTGCCGATCAGCACGAGGACCGCCCACGCGATGTCGACGGTGCGCGACGCCTTCTTCTCGACGCGCGGCAGCGTGAAGCGCATCGCGCCCGACAGCGGCATGCGCAGCGGAATCCGCGCCGCCTTCGCGAAGAACCAGCCGGCCGGCACGAGCAGTTGATGGATCAGGCGCGTGCGGCGCACGAGATCGAGCAGCCACGACTCCGGCGCATTGCCCGAGCTCGTGTTTTCCATGCGGAACTTGTCGGCCCATGCGACGAGCGGACGGAACAGGAACTGGTCGTACGCGAGGATCACGAGCGTCATCGTGAGGATCACCCAGCCGATCGCACCGAGGTTCTTGTCCGAGATGGCCTGCGCGAGATACGCGCCGATCCCCGGCAGCGTGATGGTCTGGTTGCCGACCGTGATGGCCTCCGACGCGACGACGAAGAACCAGCCGCCCGACATCGACATCATCATGTTCCAGATCAGCCCCGGCATCGAGAACGGCACCTCGAGCTTCCAGAAGCGCTGCCACGCGGTCAGGTGAAAGCCGCGCGACACTTCGTCGAGATCGCGCGGCACCGTGCGCAGCGACTGGTAGAAGCTGAACGTCATGTTCCACGCCTGGCTCGTGAAGATCGCGAAGATCGCCGCGAGCTCCGCGCCGAGCACGCGGCTCGGGAACAGCGCGAGAAAGAACGTGACCGTAAACGAGATGAAGCCGAGCACCGGCACCGACTGGAGGATGTCGAGGATCGGGATCAGCACCATGCCCGCGCGGCGGCTCTTGGCCGCGAGCGTGCCGTAGATCAGCGTGAACACGAGCGACGCGACCATCGCCGCGAGCATCCGCAACGTGGTGCGCAGCGCATATTCGGGCAGGTTCGACGGATCGAGCGAGATCTTCTGCGTCTGCAGGGTCCCGATCGGCGCCATCGTTTCGTGGAAGCCGACGACCGCCATCGCGATCAGGCAGATGATCAGCGGAAACGCGATGAAATCCCACCGGTTCGGCAGAACGCGCCACGCGGACGCGTTGGCGGTCCGGTTCGGATTGAAGAATCCGACGTCCATCAGGCGCCCTCCCCGGTAAGGCCGGACCCAGCCGGCAGTCGATGTTGATTCATGGCAAAGCGCACGGGCGCGGTAATTCGATTGACTGACGATCTCGCGCACGCGCGCCGGCCGAGCCGGCCCGCGACGGCACGACACTACACCAACCTGTATTTCAGCTACAACCGTCCGGGGACGGAGCGGGCGGCGCACGATCGTGCCCGGCAAGCGGGCGAACGGCGGGTGCGCGGTACGGGCACAACCCGGCCGCCGCCTTTCGGCCGGCATGCAGGCCCGAATTATGCCGCGATCCGGCCCGGCCGTGAACCCGCCAGCCGCACGCCGACGCAAACCATGTCGGGCATCAGCAGCCGGATACGACTAAGCGGGTATGATCAGGGTTAGCCCCCGGGGCCCGGTGCGGCCGTTCTCGCGGCAACGCAGGCGCGTTCCCCGAGTCATCAGGCCCCGGGGATCGACCGACGAGCGGGAGGAAAGGGAATGGCAGGAAACTTGGTGATCGTCTGCCGCGATCAGGATGCCGACGCGTTCTATGAGCTGATGCAGGAGTACGGGACGTTCCAGACACGGCTGTCGTCGACGGCGTGGTACCTCAACATGAACGTCGTGCCGGAATCGCTGCAGGAGGAAATCCTGGAGCGCCTCGGCCGGTATACGACCGTCTACATCTTCGAGGCCACCACCGTGACCTACAACACCATCGACAGCAACGCGGCCGAGACCCTCGGCTCGCTGTTCGGCGAATGATGCCATGCGGCGCCGGCCCGGCCGGGCTGGCGCCGCAGCCGTTTATGCGGCCTGGGCGTGCGGTTCGTCCTTCGGCACGGCCTCGAACGGGAACGTCATCGAGACGCGCAGGCCGCCTTCGGGGCGGTTGCCGATGTCGCACGCCCCGCCCAGCCTGAGGACGAGCCGCTCGACGATCGCGAGCCCGAGCCCGCTGTGGCCGTTGCCGCCGCGTGCGGGATCGAGTCGCACGAACGGCCGCGTGGCCGCCGCGAGATCGCGCGGCGCGATCCCGCCGCCGCTGTCGCTGACCGACAGCACGTAGCCGGCCGACGTGCGCGCCGTCTCGACCAGCACCGGCGGCGCGCCATAGGCATGCGCGTTGTCCAGCAGGTTCGACAGGATCCGGTCGAGCGTCGCCGTCGGCAGGCGGAAACCCGGATCGGCGTCGAGCCGCGTCTGCACCGTCGGCGCGTTCGGCGCGACCGCGCGGTAGCTGCGCGCGATCCGCTCGCACGTCTGATCGACCGGCACCGGCTCGCTGCGATCGGAGCCGCCGTGCGCAAACACCAGGAACTGGTCGACGATGTGCGACATCGAGTCGACATCGCGCACGACGCCGTCGCGCAACCGGACGTCGTCCATCATTTCCGCGCGCAGCCGCATCCGCGCAAGCGGCGTGCGCAGATCGTGCGCAACGCCCGCCAGCATCACCGCCCGATCGCTCTCGGCCTGCGACACCTGCTCCACCATCTGGTTGAAGCCATGCGTGAGCTGGCGCAGCTCGCGCGGGCCGCGCTCGCGCAGCGGCGGCACCGGCTGCCCGCGGCCGAAACGCGCGACCGCGCGCGCGAGCGAACGCAGCGGCTGCTGCAGTTGCCATGCCGCGAACAGCGCGGCGATCACGCCGGCCGAGAAGATCGTGCCGAGCCACAGCAGCATCCGGTCGAGCGAGCGCGGCGGCCGCAGCGGCTGCACGGGTACCACGATCCAGTTGCGGTCGGTCGGCTCCTTCACCCACAGCACGGGCGGATGCCCGGGCGCGCCGATCTCGACGCGCGTGCCGGGCGGCATCCGCTCGCTCACGTCGTCGCGGAACCGCTTGAGCGACGCCGGGAGATTCGCCGGGTCGCCGTTCGGCACGTCGGCGCTGCCCGGCGTCACCAGCCGCACACGCGACGGCAGCGGCTGGTCGGGCGTGCGCTCGACGTGCTGGCGCACCGCGTCGACCAGGAATGCGGCCTCTTCGACCGCGTAACGCGTCTGCATCTGGTTGCGCTCGAGCCGCATCGCGAAAAACCACGCGAAATGCGATAGGAGCAGAACCCCGACGACGAGCAGCGCCAGCCGCCCGAACAATGAATCAATGGGTTTGCGCATGGGCCTCGCCGTCAGGCACGAACACATAGCCGCGCCCGCGTACCGTCTGGATGAAGCGCGGCGTCGACGGATCCGTTTCGAGGATGCGGCGCAGGCGCCACACCTGGACGTCGATCCCGCGATCGGTGCCGTCGTACTCGGGCCCGTGCAGCAGCTCGAGCAGCCGCTCGCGCGTGAGCGTGCGCAGCGCGTGGTTCACGAAAATCTTCAGCAGCGCGAATTCGCTGCTCGACAGCGTGGCCGGCTTGCCGTCGACCGACAGCGTGCGTGCCTGGAAGTCGAGCAGGAAGCGGCCGAACGCGAACGGCTCACGCTGCTCGGGCGCGGCCGCGGACGGCGTCGCGCGGCGCCGGCGCAGCACGGCCTGCACGCGCGCGAGCAGCTCGCGCGGGTTGAAGGGCTTGCCGAGGTAATCGTCCGCGCCGAGCTCGAGCCCGACGATGCGGTCGACGTCGTCCGCCCGCGCGGTCAGCATGATCACGGGGATGTCGTCGCCCGCCGCGCGCAACTGGCGCAGCGCGGTCAGGCCGTCGACGCCCGGCATCATCAGGTCCAGCACGATCAGGTCGGGGCGCTCGCGCTCGAGGCGCTTCTCGAGCGTCGCCGCGTCGTGCAGCACGGACACCTCCATCCCCTGGCGCACCAGATAGTCGCGCAGCAGGTCACGGAGTTCTTGGTCGTCGTCGACGATGAGGATCTGGGTAGTCATGGCTCGAAGTTTACCGCGCGAGGGCGGAGTCAAAGAACGAAAGAAAGGGACGAAAGGGTTACTGCGGGTTACGGCGCAAGGGAAGTGTAATGCACGGTAACCGGGCCGATGCCCCACGTAACACCGGCCCGTGCCTACATCGCTAACCTGCGTCTTACCGGATGCATGACGCGAGTTTCCCGCGCCGCATCGCCGGACCCTTTGGATACAAGGAGTTTCTGAAATGTATAAGAAGACTTCCCGCGTGGCCATCGCAGCCGCCACTCTGCTCGCTCTCGCATTCGGCTCGGCGCACGCCGCACAACCCGGCGACATGCCGCCGCCGGGCGGCCCCGGCATGCACCGGATGCACGGCGGGCACGAAGGCGGCCCGTTCGGCGTGATCATGAAACTGCACGACCAGCTGAAGCTCGACGCGGCGCAGGAGCAGCAATGGCAGACGGCCATCAACACGATGAAGCAGAATCGTGACGCGATGCGCAAGAGCCACGAGCAGATGCGCGAGCAGTTCAAGGCGCAGCAGAGCCAGCCGATCCTCGACCTGAGCGCGATGCACGCCGCGCGCCAGCAGGCCGAGCAGCAGAACGCGCAACTGCGTGAACAGACGTCGGCCGCATGGCTCGCGTTCTACAACGGCCTGAACGACCAGCAGAAGACCACGGTCAGCACGGCGCTCAAGCAGCAGTTCGCGAAGATGGAACAGCGCCACGAAAAGATGAAGGAACGCTGGCAGCAGCATCGCGCGGCCAAGGCCGCGTCGGCGCCGGCGCAGTAAGCCGGCCGGCCGCTCCACGGGGCGGCCCCGAAGGGGGGCGCGGGCACGAGCCCGCGTCCCCCTTTGTCTTTCACGCGACGTCGAACAGCAGCACCTCGGCCGCCCGACCGCGCGCGAACGCCACCGCGTCCACGCCGCCGATCCGCGCGCCGTCGCCCGCGGCCAGCGCGCGGCCGTTGACCTCGACGTCGCCGCGCACCACGTGCACGTAGGTGCTGCGCCCGGCCGGCACATCGAACGCCGCCGCCTCGTCGCCGTCGAGCAACCCCGCAAATATGCGGGCGTCGGCTCGCATCGGCAGCGCACCGCCGCCACCGTCCGGCGCCGCGACGAGCCGCAGCCGGCCGCGCTTGTCGTCGTCCGCGAAGTGCGTCTGCTCGTAGCCGGGCCGCCCGCCCGGCCCGGCCGGCGCGAGCCGGATCCGCAGCAGGCGCAGCGGCCGGTCGCACGACGCATTGGTTTCGCTCAGCATGATGCCGGTGCCGGCGCTCATGCACTGCACGCCGCCCGCGCGAACGATCGCCCCGTTGCCGAGGCTGTCGCGATGCGCGAGCGCGCCGTCGAGCACGTAGGTGACGATCTCCGCGTCGCGAAAAGGCCGCATCCCGTAGCCGCGGGTCGGCGCGATGCACTCCTCGTTCAGCTCGCGCAACGCGCCGAGGCCCGGTGGCGCGCCCCTCCCGGCGGAACAAGGAAAGCTGTGCAGGAATTCGTGCCAGCCATGGCTGCGCTGGTCGCGATCGGCCGCGCGGCGGATCTGGAACATGGGGCGGACACTCCGTGAGACGCGTTGTTCTGGCATGTCCGACACTGTATGGGTGTGCCAATCGCGCCACAATCCGCCGCTCGTGCACTGCATCGTTGCATCTGCGATAGCAATCAAAGCAATGTCCCTTGCGAATACGACGATTGCCGCAACAGCCGGTTCGACGCACCGAAGAATCGGCCGGTCGGCCCGGATTGCCGGTTTCCGGGTATCGCGTTCGGGTAAAATACCGCCCTTTTGGCGATCGCCCTTCCGGCGGCCGCCATCGCCAGAGCGCCGTCCGGCGAATTTTGGCCGTCTAGAATACGCCGCGGCGCCCGGTCCAGCCGGCCGCGAGCGCCCCCGGAAAGTCAGCAACAGAAGGATGCAAATGAAGAAGGCCGCCCTGTGCGCCGCCCTCGCCCTCGTGGCGGGCAGCGCCTTCGCGAAGGAGTGGAAGACCGTGCGGATCGGCGTCGACGCCAGCTACCCGCCGTTCGAGTCGACCGCGCCGAGCGGCGAGATCGTCGGCTTCGACGTCGATCTCACCAAGGAAATCTGCAAGCGGATCAACGTGAAATGCGTGTGGGTGGCGCAGGATCTCGACGGCATCATCCCGGCGCTGAAGGCGAAGAAGTACGACGTCATCGTGTCGTCGCTGACCGTCACGGACAAGCGCCGCGAGCAGATCGACTTCTCCGACAAGGTGTACGACGCGCCGGCGCGCATGATCGCGAAAACCGGCTCGCCGCTGCTGCCGACGGTCGCGTCGCTGAAGGGCAAGCGCGTCGGCGTCGAGCAGGGCTCGACGCAGGAAACCTACGCAAAGGCTTACTGGGAGCCGCAGGGCGTGACGATCATTCCTTACCAGAATCAGGACCAGGTCTATGCGGATCTCGGCTCCGGCCGTCTGGACGCGACGCTGCAGGACGAACTGCAGGCCGACTACGGCTTCCTGCGCACGCCGCGCGGCAAGGGCTTCGCGTTCGCCGGGCCGGAAGTGAAGGATTCGAAGACGATCGGCGACGGCACCGCGATCGGCCTGCGCAAGGAAGATACGGACCTGAAGCTCAGGATCAACCGGGCGCTGGCCGACATGCACAAGGACGGCACGTACGACCGGCTGTCGCACAAGTACTTCTCGTTCAGCGTGTATTCGGCTCCGGCCCGCTGAGCGTCGAAGCGCAGCAGCAACGGATGCGGGGGCGGCCCCGCGTCCGGGCAGTACAGGCAGTCAACCACGCGCCGCCCGCCCCCATGCCCGCCGCCCGCGCGACGGGCTGGCCCGGCACCGTTGCCGGGGCGGACGGTCATGATACGCACGGGGCGTTCCGCGCAGCTTGGCGGGCGCGTCTTTCGCGGCGCACCGCGTGCGCCCTCAGGGACCACACCAGGGACCACATATGTTTCTACAAGGTTACGGCCCGCTGATCCTCGCAGGCACCTGGCAAACCGTCAAACTGGCGGTGCTTTCGCTTGTGCTGTCGTTCCTGCTGGGCCTGCTCGGCGCCGGCGCCAAGCTCTCGCGCAACCGCGTGACGAACGGCATCGGCACCGTCTACACGACACTGATCCGCGGCGTGCCCGACCTCGTGCTGATGCTGCTGCTGTTCTACAGCCTGCAGATCTGGCTGAACATGGCCACCGACGCGCTCGGCTGGGACCAGATCGACATCGACCCGTTCCTCGCCGGCGTGCTCGTGCTCGGCTTCATCTACGGCGCGTACTTCACCGAGACGTTCCGCGGCGCGTTCCTGTCGGTGCCGCGCGGCCAGCTCGAGGCCGGCAGCGCATACGGCATGACGAACTGGCAGGTGTTCACGCGGATCATGTTCCCGCAGATGATGCGCTTCGCGCTGCCGGGCATCGGCAACAACTGGCAGGTGCTCGTGAAGTCGACCGCGCTCGTGTCGATCATCGGCCTGGCCGACGTCGTGAAGGCGTCGCAGGACGCCGGCAAGGGCACGCTGCGGTTCTTCTTCTTCACGCTGATCGCGGGTGCGGTCTACCTCGCCATCACGACGATCTCGAACTTCGTGCTGATGTGGCTCGAAAAGCGCTACTCGACCGGTGTCCGCAAGGCTGACCTATGATCGAACTCATCCAAGAATACTGGCGCAACTATCTCTACACCGACGGCTATCGCACCACCGGCGTCGCGATCACGCTGTGGCTGCTGGTCGTGTCGATCGGCCTCGGCTTCTGCCTGTCGGTGCCGCTCGCGGTCGCGCGCGTATCGAAGAAGAAGTGGCTGTCCAGCGCCGTGTGGCTGTACACGTACGTGTTCCGCGGCACGCCGCTCTACGTGCAGCTGCTGCTCTGCTACACGGGCCTCTACAGCCTGCAGGCCGTGCGCGGCACGCCGATGCTCGACGCGTTCTTCCGCGACGGGATGCACTGCACGCTGCTCGCGTTCACGCTGAACACCTGCGCGTACACCACCGAGATCTTCGCGGGCGCGATCAAGGCCACGTCGTACGGCGAGATCGAGGCTGCGCGCGCGTACGGGATGTCCACGTTCACGATGTACCGCCGCGTGATCCTGCCGTCGGCGCTGCGCCGCGCGCTGCCGCTGTACAGCAACGAAGTGATCCTGATGCTGCATGCGACGACGGTGGCCTTCACCGCGACCGTGCCGGACATCCTGAAGATCGCGCGCGACGTGAACTCGGCGACCTACATGTCGTTCCACGCATTCGGCATCGCCGCCCTGCTCTACCTCGCGATCTCGTTCACGCTCGTGTGGCTGTTCCGCCAGGCGGAGCGTCGCTGGCTCGCTTATCTGCGCCCGCAAGGCAAGTAAGTTTTCGCAGGACTATTGATGAATTCCCAGACTCAAAAGCTTTTCGTCGACGATCTGCACAAGCGCTACGGCGACAACGAGGTGCTCAAGGGCGTGTCGCTGAAGGCGAACTCGGGCGACGTGATCAGCGTGATCGGCTCGTCCGGCTCCGGCAAGAGCACCATGCTGCGCTGCATCAACTTCCTCGAGCAGCCGAACTCGGGCCGCATCTTCGTGGACGGCGAGGAAGTGCGCACCGCGCTCGACAAGACGGGCGCGCTGCGCGCGGCCGACACGAAGCAGCTTCAGCGCGTACGCACCAAGCTCTCGATGGTGTTCCAGCACTTCAACCTCTGGTCGCACATGAACGTGCTAGAGAACGTGATGGAAGCACCCGTGAACGTGCTCGGCATTTCGAAGAAGGAAGCCGAGGCGCGTGCGCGCGAATATCTCGAGAAGGTCGGCCTCGCGCCGCGCGTCGAAAAGCAGTATCCGTCGCACCTGTCGGGCGGCCAGCAGCAGCGCGTGGCCATTGCGCGCGCGCTGGCGATGCATCCGGACGTGATGCTGTTCGACGAGCCGACGTCGGCGCTCGACCCTGAACTGGTGGGCGAAGTGCTGAAGGTGATGCAGAAGCTGGCCGAGGAAGGCCGCACGATGATCGTCGTCACGCACGAGATGGGTTTCGCGCGCAACGTGTCGAACCACGTGATGTTCCTGCATCAGGGCCGCGTCGAGGAAGAAGGCGTGCCGTCCGAGGTGTTTGCCAACCCGAAGAGCGAACGCCTGCGCGGCTTCCTGTCGGGCAGCCTCAAGTAACGCACGTCGCGCATGACGCTCGAACGGGCGCCCGCGGTTCGCCGCGCGGCGCCCGTGTCGCGTTTACGCGGCGCTCACCGGCGCGTTGTCGGCGAACGCGCGCAGGGCGTCGCCGGCGAGCCGGTAACGCACCCACTCGCTCTGCGGCGCCGCGCCGACGCTCTCGTAAAAGCGGATCGCCGGCTCGTTCCAGTCGAGCACGCTCCATTCGAAGCGCCCGCAGCCCGATTCGACCGCGATCCGCGCGAGCGCCTTCAGCAGCCGCAGCCCGGCACCCGCGCCGCGAAAGCGCGGCGACACGTACAGATCCTCGAGATACAGCCCCTGACGGGCCAGCCACGTCGAATACGAGAAGAAATACACGGCGAAACCGGCCGGTTCGCCGTCGACCTCGCATATCAGCGCGCGCGCCGGCGATCCCTCGCCGAACAGGCTGCGCTCGAGCGACGCGGGCGTCGCGACCACTTCGTGCTCCGCCTTCTCGTAGACGGCCAGCTCGGTAATGAAACGCAGGATCAGCGGCACGTCGGCGACGGTGGCGCAACGGATGTCGATTTGCACGGGATGAGCCCTCCTCCGGCCCGGACTTGAAACGGAAAGCGGCGCCGCACAGCCGCGCTGGCGCCGATCGAACCGTCATGCTACGGTCATGACGCTACTGCAGGAAGTGCAGTTTCTTCATTCCGACCTGAACATGATGCATCCTGATCTGCGCCGCCTCGACCTGAACCTGCTGCTCGTGTTCGACGCGCTGTATCGCCACCGATCGGTCGCCGCGGCCGCGCACGAGCTCGCGCTGAGCCCGTCCGCATTGAGCCACGCGCTCGCGCGGCTGCGCGACGCGATCGGCGACGCACTGTTCGTACGCCTCGGCAACGAGATGCAACCGACCGTGCGCGCCGACGACATCGCCGCCTGGGCCGGCGACGCGCTCGACACGATGTCGAAGGGGCTCGCCCGCGCACGCCGCTTCGATCCCGCGCAGAGCGACCGCACGTTCGTGTTCGCGGCGAGCGACTACACCGCATTCGCCGTGCTGCCGGCGTTCCTGGCACGCATCCAGCACGTCGCGCCGCGCTTGCGGATCCGCGTCGTGCATTCCGACCGGAAGATCTCCGTCGACGAACTCGCGGCCGGCCGCATCGATTTTGCGCTCGGCTACCACGAGGAATCGGCGGCCGATGCGCCGGGCATCGAGGACTTCGACTGGTTCTCCGACGACTACGTCGTGATCGCGAGCGCCGCGCATCCGGACATTCGCCGGCGGCTGACGCTCGACCAGTACCTGGCCGCGCGCCACGTGGTCGTCACGCCGTGGAACGAGTCGCGCGGCGTCGTCGACTACGTGCTCGACCGGCTCGGCCTCGCTCGGCAGGTCGCCGTGCAGTTGCCGAGCGTACTGGCCGCGCCGTTCGTGATCGCGGAATCGGCGCTGCTGATGACCGTGCCGAACCGCGCCGCGCAGGCGCTGCGGCACGCGGCGCCGATCCGCATCTTCCCCGCGCCGTTCGAGATCCCGCGCTACACGGTGAAGGTCTACTCGCACGCGAAGCATGCGCGCACCGATGCGCACCGCTGGATTCGCGCGCAGTTGCTCGATGCGCGGCCGGCGCCCGGCTGACCCCGGCGCGGCGCGCGCCTTGCCTTGCCTTGCGTGGCGCCCCGAGACAGGCGCCGGCAGGCGACGTCCTGCGGCCGCCATTCATTACGAGTTCCTTTCCAATTACTCACTTTCGGCGCTTACGCCCGCGCCCCGGCAACGTCAATAGTGGCAATCCTTGACCCATGTTCCCGGAATTCGTGTCTCCCTTGCGCGACAAGGGTTTTCCGTTAATTGCAAACCCTTGACGCCCCCGTTGCGCACCGTGTTGCATGGCAATTTGGCGACATGTGTTAGTCAAACAACGATTTCCATCGCCACAAAATTGTATTTTTGCTAAATTAGTAACCAAAGTAGCAAAACGAAGTTCGTGAAATGTAGTTTAGCTTCACGACACTACAAGGAGACCCCGCAGGCCGACCCGGCTGCGCGGGACCGCTCAACGGTTTTCCGTCCGCTTGCCCGCGTGCCGCGCTTACCGGCCCTGCACGAGGTCTCCCTGGTTATCCCGCTTTTGCCCGGGCGCGCATGCTCCGGGCATCTCGTGCAGTCTGGGTTGACTTTTTGACAGGGTATGGAGGAGATGATGAAGAAAGCTTTGGTCGCGGCCGCGCTGATGGCTGCTGGGGTGGTGACGGCGCACGCGCAGAGCAGCGTCACGCTGTATGGCCGCCTGGATGCGGGCATCGAGTACCTGAACGGCCTGCAAAACGGCCACCAAGTGCGCGCGGAAAGCGGCGACTGGGGCACGAGCCTGTGGGGCTTGAAGGGCACCGAGGACATCGGCGGCGGCAACAAGGTCCTGTTCCACCTCGAAGGCGCATTCAACACGATGACGGGCGGCTTCAGCGGCTCGATCTGGGATCGTTATGCGACGGTCGGCATCTCCAACGACCGCTACGGTACGCTGCTGCTGGGTCGCGAACTCGCGATCGCCAACGGCGTGTGGGACTTCGACCCGTTCGGCCAGTCGGCCTGGTCGACCGCCTCGCTGGTGCGCGGCCGTAACTGGAACAAGACGAGCAACAACGTTTCGTACCAGTCGCCGTCGCTCTACGGCCTCGACTTCTACGGCCAGTTCTCGTTCTCGAACTCGACCAGCTTCAACGGCAACACGACGGCCGGCCAGCCGGGCCGCGCAGCCGGCGCACAGGTCACCTATACGAACTCGCTGTTCCAGTTGCGCGGCATCTACGACGAAACGCGCGACAGCAACGGCCACTTCTCGGACGTGTTCAACTACTCGCGCGAATACTTCGCGGGCGTGAACGTGTTCCTCGGCCAGTTCAAGCTGCAGGCGGCCTACCAGGCATCGCGCGCGGACGGCAGCGGCGGCCCGGCGGTCAACGCCGGCATCACCGGCACCCAGCAGGTCTGGGGCGGCGTGACGTGGCAGGCAACGCCGGCGGCGGCGCTGATCGCGGCCGCGTATCACGTGAACGCGAACAACGGCGGCGGCAACGCGAACATCTACACGGTCGGCGGTTCGTACAACATCTCGAAGCGCACGCTGTTCGACCTGCAGGTCGCGACGGTGCGCAACAGCAAGAATGCGAACTTCGGCCTGAACGCGAACGGCGCCGGCACGGCCGTTTCGACCGGCAACCCGAATCCGGGCGGCAGCCAGACCGGCGTCTACGCCGGCATCCAGCACCTGTTCTGATCGGGCGCCGTCAAAGAACGATTCGGCAACACTTTCCACGCTGCTGCGAGAGGCGCGTATCGGTGCGGTACCCAACCGGGTATCGCACCGTTTTTTATTGGCGGGGCCCGAAACGGCCCGCGGACGAATGCGGCGCTCAGACGGCCGCTTCGTTCTCTTCGCCGGTGCGGATGCGGATCACGCGCTCGACATCCGACACGAAGATCTTGCCGTCGCCGATCTTGCCGGTGCGCGCCGCGCCGATCACCGCGTCGATCACCTGGTCGACCTGCGCTTCCGCGACGACCACCTCGATCTTCATCTTCGGCAGGAAGTCGACGACATACTCGGCGCCGCGATACAGCTCGGTGTGCCCCTTCTGGCGGCCGAAGCCCTTCACTTCCGTCACGGTCAGGCCCGTGAGACCCACTTCGGCGAGCGCTTCGCGGACTTCGTCCAGCTTGAACGGCTTGATGATGGCAGTGATGCGTTTCATGGTGGTTGTCCCCCAATGCTCGTTTGGATGAAAAATCGCGATCCCGATTGTAAGCCTGCGAGCCGCATGCGGCCCAGCGCGGCTCAATCGAGACGTTCGGTAAAACGTGACGTGACCGGGTAGCGCCAGTCGCGCCCGAATGCGCGATGCGTGACGCGAATGCCGATCGGCGCCTGGCGGCGCTTGTATTCGTTGATCTTGATGAGCCGCGTCACGCGTTCGACGTCGGCCTGCGCATAACCGGCCGCGACGATCTCGGCGAGCGGCCGGTCCTCTTCCATGTACATCCGCATGATCGTGTCGAGCACGTCGTACGGCGGCAGGCTGTCCTGGTCGGTCTGGTTCTCGCGCAGCTCGGCCGACGGGGCGCGCGTCAGGATCCGCTCCGGGATCACGTCGCGCAGCACGTAGTCGGTGGTCGCGTTGCGGTAGCGGCACAGCCGGTACACGAGCGTCTTCGCGATGTCCTTGATCACCGCGAAGCCGCCCGCCATGTCGCCGTACAGCGTGCAGTAGCCGACCGCCATCTCGCTCTTGTTGCCGGTGGTCAGCACGATCGAGCCGAACTTGTTCGACAGCGCCATCAGCAGCGTGCCGCGAATGCGCGCCTGGATGTTCTCCTCCGTCGCGTCTTCCGCACGGCCCGCGAACTCGTCCGCGAGCGCCGCGCGGAAGGCGTCGAACATCGGCGCGATCGCGATCTCGTCGTAACGCACGCCGACGCGCCGCGCCATCTCCGCCGCGTCGGTGGTCGAAATGTCGGCCGTGAAGCGCGACGGCATCATCACCGCGCGCACGTGCTCCGGCCCGAGCGCATCGCACGCGACGGCCAGCACCAGCGCCGAATCGACCCCGCCCGACAGCCCGATGAGCGCACCGGGGAACCCGTTCTTGCCGATGTAGTCGCGCACGCCCAGCACGAGCGCGCGATACACCTGCGCGTCGACCGGCAACTCGGGCGCGATCGTGCCGGGCAACGGCCGCGCGCCGTCGAATTCGACGATCGCGTGCCCCTCGTCGAACTGCGGCATCTTCGCGACCAGCGCGCCCTGTGCGTCGAGCACGAACGAGCCGCCGTCGAACACGAGCTCGTCCTGCCCGCCGACGAGGTTCACGTACACCATCGGCAATCCGGTCTCGCGAATCCGCGCGCGCAGGATGTCGATGCGCACCGCTTCCTTGTTCATGTGGTACGGCGAGCCGTTCGGGATCAGCAGCACCTGCGCGCCGGCCGCCTTCGCGATCTGCGCGGCCGATGCGTGCCACGCGTCCTCGCAGATGATCACGCCGTATTTCACGCCGTTCAGCTCGAATACGAGCGGCTCGGTGTCCGTCGCGAAGTAGCGCTTCTCGTCGAACACCTCGGTATTGGGCAAGTCCTGCTTGCGGTAGGTCCCGACGATCGCGCCGCCGACGATCAGCGACACCGCGTTGTAGGTGTCGGTGGGCGGCACGCCGCGCTCGATCGGCCGGTTTGCATTACCATCGACGGCTGGCGCATGCGGATCGCCGCCCGGCGCGCCGTCGCCCGCGCCGCGCAGCGGATGGCCGACCAGCACCGCGAGCCCGTCGAACGCCTTCAGGGCGTCGGCGAGCGCGTCGAGCGCCGCGGCGGCGGCGGCGTAGAACGCCGGCCGCAGCAGCAGGTCTTCCGGCGGATAGCCGGACAACGCGAGTTCGGGCGCGACCATCAACTGCGCACCATCGTTGTGCGCGGTGCGTGCGGCCGCGACGATCCGCGCGACGTTGCCGGCGAAATCGCCGACGGTGACGTTGATCTGGGCGAGAGCGAGTCGGGTCTTCATGACGGGATCGGCGCAGCCCGGCGGCGCGCCCTGAACGGCTGACGAAATCATCCCGGGGGCGGGGGCCGCGCAGGCCCGCGCATCCGGCGACACAGAACGGTACGGATTCACGCTTGAAACACGAACGCATCGATTATCGCACGGGCATCCTGTCGTCCCCCGCCGAGGTGCCCGCCGCCGAATGGAACGCGCTGCTCGCCGGCGACGCGCAGCCGACGCCGTTCCTGCGCCACGAATTCCTCGACGCGCTGCACGCCTCGCACTGCGCGGTCGACGCGACCGGCTGGTCGCCGCATTTCGTCACGCTGACCGACCCGCGCACGGGCCGGCTCGCGGCCGCAGCGCCCGTCTACGCGAAGCAGCATTCGTACGGCGAATACGTGTTCGACTGGGCGTGGGCCGACGCGTACCAGCGCAACGACCTGCCCTACTACCCGAAGCTGCTGTGCGCGGTGCCGTTCACGCCCGTGCAGGGCACGCGCCTCATCGCGGCCGACGACGACGCGCGCCGCCGGCTGGCCGCCACGCTGCTGGCCTTCGCCGAGCAGAGCGACGTGTCGTCGCTGCACGTGCTGTTCCCGACCGGCGACGAAGCGGCGCTCCTCGAATCGATGGGGATGATGCTGCGCGAAGGCGTCCAGTTCCACTGGGTCAACGACGGCTACCGCCACTTCGACGACTTCCTCGCCACGCTCGAGCAGAAGAAGCGCAAGAACATCCGCGCGGAGCGCCGCAAGGTGCACGATGCCGGCGTGACGTTCCGGCGCCTGACCGGCGACCGGATCACCGACGCCGACTGGCGCTTCTTCTCGCGCTGCTACCGGCAGACCTACCGCGAACACTATTCGAGCCCGTACCTGAACCTCGACTTCTTCCGCACGATCGGCGCGACGATGCCCGAGAACCTGCTGCTCGTGATCGCGGAAGCCGGCGGCCAGCCGATCGCGAGCGCGCTGGCCGTGTACCGGCGCGGCGAGCACGGCGGCGGCACGCTGTACGGCCGCTACTGGGGCGCGCTCGAACAGGTCCCGTGCCTGCATTTCGAAACGGCCTACTATCAGTTGCTCGAGTTCTGCATCGAAGCCGGGCTCGATACCTTCGAGGGCGGCGCGCAGGGCGAACACAAGCTGGCGCGCGGCTTCCTGCCGACCGTCACGCACTCCGCGCACTGGCTCGCGCACCCGGCGTTCTCGGATGCGGTCGCCCGCTTTCTCGAGCGCGAGACCGAGCACATCCACGCCTACGTCGACGAACTGCGCGAACACGATCCGTTCCGGCGCGGCACGCCATAGCCGGCACATGCGCCGGGGCGCGGCGCGCCCCGGCCCGGCCGCTCGCCTGCCGCGTCGCGGCGCCGCTCAATGCGCGGCGAGCGTCACCGTCCTCGACAGCGCCTGCGGATCGCGCGACGACGCGGCCGCCGACAACACGTAGCTGCCTGCCCCGATCCGCCACGCATGCGCATTCGCATCCCACACCGCGAAGCGTTGCGACGGCACCGCGACGCCGACCGTGCGCGCCTCGCCCGGCTGCAGCGCGACCTTGGTCCAGCCGACCAGCCGCCGCGGCGGCTCGCCGAGCGACGCGGGCAGCGACGCGTAGATCTGCACCGTCTGCGTACCGGCCCGCGCGCCCGTGTTCGTCACCGTCACGCCGACCGTCACGTTGCCGGAGGCATCGGCCTGCGCGGTCATCGCCGACAACGCATACGTCGTGTACGACAACCCGAAGCCGAACGGAAACAGCGGCTCGATCGACTTCGCATCGAACCAGCGATAGCCGTACGCGAGCCCTTCCGCATACACGGTCCGCGTGTTCGCCGGATCGATCGCTGCTTGCGGCAAGTCGGCGTCCCGCTTCGGGAACGTCAGCGGCAGGCGGCCCGACGGGTTCGCATCGCCGAACAGCAGGTCGGCGATCGCCTGCCCGCCCTGCACGCCCGGATACCATGCGTCGAGCACCCCGTGCACGTTCGCCAGCCACGGCATCAGCACCGGGCTGCCGTTCTGGAGCACGACGATCACGCGCTTCGCCTTTGCCGCGACCGCGGCAATCAGCGCGTTCTGGTCGTATTGCTGGTTGTACGGATCGGCCTTCGCATCGGGCAGCGACAGGCTCGCGAGGTCGAACCCTTCCGTCTGCCACTGCGTCGCGAACACGATCGCGACATCGGCCTGCGCGGCCGCGCTCGCGGCGGCGTTCGCGTCGGTCCCGTCCAGATAGCTGACCGCGGCGTTCGGCGCCTTCGCGCGGATCGCCGCGAGCGGCGCGGACTTGTACCAGGTCGCGCAGCCGCCGAACATCATGTCGGCCGGCTGCCGGCAGGCCGTCACCGCATTGCCGTCGATCGCCGGCACCGCGCCCGAGCCGCCGCCCGACAGCACGCCCGCGTCCGCATGCCCGCCGATCACGACGATCGACTTCAGCGCGCCGGCCGCCAGCGGCAGCACCGGCTGCGCATCGCCCGGCGCCGCCGCGTTCTTCAGCAGCACGGCGGCCTGCCGCGCGATCGCGAGCGCGTCGGCATGGCCAGCGGCTTCGTCGATCGCGCCGCCCGGCTGCGGCGGCGCGTCCATCACGCCGATGCGGATCAGCGTGCGCAGCTTGCGCTGCACCATGTCGTTCAAGCGCGCGGCCGACACGCTGCCGGCCTGCAGCGCCGCGCGCAGCTTCGTGTTGAAGAACGAGCCGAGCGGCGCGTTGCCGTCGTCGGCCGCACCCGGCTGCTCCTCGTCGAGCCCCGCCTGCACGGCCGCGACGGTCGAATGTGTCGCGCCCCAGTCCGACTGCACGACGCCCTTGAAGCCCCATTCGTTCTTCAGCACCGTCGTCAGCAGATACGGGTTCTCGCACGCATACACGCCGTTCAGCTTGTTGTACGCGCACATCACGTTGCCTGGCCGGCCTTCCTTCACGCCGATCTCGAATGCGAGCAGTTCGGCCTCGCGCATGGTCCGCTCGTCGACGACCGAGTCGATCGTCATCCGGTTGGTTTCCTGATCGTTGAACGCGAAATGCTTGATCGTCGCGATCACCTTCCGCGCCTGCGTCGCCTGCGTGCGCGCGGCGCTCAGCGTGCCCGCGAGCACCGGGTCCTCGCCCATGTATTCGAACGTGCGGCCGTTGCGCGGCTCGCGCGCGAGGTTCACGCCGCCGCCGAGCCCTTCCGCGAAGCCGAGCGCGCGCAATTCGAGCGCGATGCGCGTGCCGTAGGCGGCCGCGAGCGCCGGGTCCCAGGTCGCCGCGAGCGCGATCGGCGCCGGCAGCGCGGTCACGCGGGCGTTCTTCACGTTCACGCCGCCCGCCGAATCGACGCTGCTGACCGCCGGAATGCCGAGTCGCGGCACGCCCGGGATGTAGCTCGCACCGTTCAGCGCGCCGGCCGGAAACGGGCCGCCCAGACCGAGCGAGGGCATGCCCGTGCCATGCACGAGCTGCAGCTTTTCGTCGGTCGTCAGCTGCGCGACGAGCGTAGCCGCCCGCTGGTCGGCCGCCGCATCGAGGTCGGCCGGCGCGGCCGGGTCCGCCTGGATGTCGTTGCCGCCGCACGACGCGAGCAGTACCGTGAGCGCGCACGCGGACGCGATCGTCGAACACCGGAACAGCGAAGTTTTCATTGATCCTCCAGAATCGTTCTGTTGTACTTGTCGCCACACTCCAGCGTCCGAGTCTAAGAATCGACCGGTCACCACGCTTGACCGGCAGGAGCACGCGTTGACCTCTCGCAGCGGGTACAAACCCGAACGGCAATGACGACAGGGGGCAGACATGGAGTTGCAACAGAAATCGGTATCCGTCCGGATCTACCGCTGGCTGTGCGAAGACACGCGCGCGAACGGCGTCGATCCCGCGCCGCTTTATGCGGCGCTCGGCATCGGCCCCGCCGAGCTCGCCGACGACACGCGCCGCATCGCGGGCGACCGGCATGTCGCCGCGATGCGGCTGACGCACGACTGGCCGCTGTCATGGCACCGGCCGCCGCCGCAGGTCGCGCCGTGGCTCGTGCCGTTCCCGGAGCTCGCGGGCGTCACATGCAACGCGGCGACGCTGCGCGACGCCCTGCACGGCTACCTGCGCTATCGCGAGCTGATCGGCAACGTCGACTGGCTCTTCGCGCACGAGAACGGCGATGCGATCGCGCTCGAATACGTGAACGAAGGGGACGGCCGGCACGCCGGCAGCGCATTCGCGAACCTCGCGATCCTCGCGGCGCTCGCGCGTCTGTACGATCCGCACGTGCGTGTCGCCGACGCCGCCTTCGCCGGCCGCGCGTTCGCGCCCGCTGCCGCGCTGCGCGACACGCTCGACGCGCCGGTGTCGTTCGACGCCGCGCACAACCGCCTCGTGCTGCGCTCCGCACACTTCGACACGCCGTTCGAGCGCTACAACGCGCCGCTCGCCGGGATCCAGCGTCATGCGGCCGACACGGCGCGCGAACGCGTGCGCGCACGCTCGACGTTCGGCTCGTCGGTCGAGCAATGCGTACGCGACTGGCTGCGCACGTCCGACGACGTCGACGCGCCGACCGATACGCTGATGCAGCACGTCTGCACGCGTTTCGCGATATCGCGCTGGACGCTGCGCCGGCGGCTGCATCGCGAAGCGGTCGGCTTTCACGCGCTCGTCGCGCAGGCGCGGCTCGGCGAAGCGCGCGACCTGCTGCTCAATACGCAATTGCCGATCGGCGAGATCGGCGTGCGGGTCGGCTTCCGTTCGACGAGCGCGTTCACGCGCTTCTTCACGCGCGAACTCGGCGCGGCGCCGAGCCGCTTCCGCGACGGCCACGGCGACCGATGGCGTTGAGCCGCGTTTTTTCTGAGACACTGGCGGCTTCGCATCCCGCCGCCCTGCCATGTCCTGGTTTCTGTATCTGATCGAATGCGCCGACGACAGCGTCTACACCGGCATCACGACCGACGTTGCCGCGCGCTTCGACGAACATGCGTCGGGCAAGGGCGCGCGCTACACCCGCTCGCGCAAGCCGCGCGCGGTGCTCGCGTCGTTTCCGCTGCCCGACCGGTCGAGCGCGTCGCGCGCCGAATACTGGGTGAAACGGCTCACGCCCGCGCAAAAGCGTGAGCTGGCAGCCGGGTTGCGAACGCTGAAGTCGGTGCTGCCAGCCGAGGCGGACATCGATGCGAGCGGCGACGCGGCGGGCTCGACGGCCGACGTACGCGGGCGGAAGAAGGCGAAGGCAGCGAAAGCCGGTCGCGCGACGACGTCGGCTGATGCGGAACAGGTCGCAAAGCAGGCCGACCGGACAGGCAAGGCCGATCGTGCGGGGAAGGCCGGCAAGGGCACGAAGTCTGCGAAGTCCTTAAAGGCCGTAAAGACCACAAAGGCCGCGAAGGGCGGAACGGCACGCGACGCAACCCGGGCCGAGCCGGTCGCGGAGCGCGCGAAGGCCGATAGCGCCGCAGCGGCGAAAAAGACCGCGTCGCGTCGCTCGCGGCCCGATGGCGACGTGCCGGCCCCCGCTCCTTCGCCGAGAAAGAAAAAACCGGCCGCCGCCGGCAAGCCCGCCGCGAACGACCGCGAGGACGGCGCTCCCGCACCGGCCCGCCGCCGGCCGTCGGCCGCACAAGGCGCGTCCGATACGCCCCGCCGCGCGCCGCGCGCGAAGGACGCGACAGACCTCGCCGCCGCGCCCGCCGCCAGGACATCGCGCAGAAAAACCCCGCGCGCAAAACAAAACCGCGCGGCCTCCTGAGGAGACTCGCGCGGTTGGCGGGTCACGCGAACCGGCCGGCGGCCGGTGCGCCGCTTACTTCTTGTAGTTCGCGGCGCCGTCGGTGATTTCCTTGTGCGCGGCGTCGATGCCGGCCCAGCCCTCGACCTTCACCCACTTGCCCTTCTCGAGCGCCTTGTATTGCTCGAAGAAGTGCTTGATCTGATCCTTCAGGTACTCGGGCACGTCGTCGATCGACTTCAGGTTCGCCGTCATCGGGCAGACCTTGTCGTGCGGCACCGCGACCAGCTTCGCGTCGACGCCCGACTCGTCGGTCATCTGCAGCATGCCGAGCACGCGCGAACGCACGATCGAGCCGGCCAGCAGCGGGAACGGCGTGATCACCAGCACGTCGACCGGATCGCCGTCGCCCGACAGCGTCTGCGGGATGTAGCCGTAGTTCACCGGATAGCGCATGCCCGTGCCGATGAAGCGGTCGACGACGAGGAGGCCCAGTTCCTTGTCCGCCTCGTACTTCACCGGATCGCTTTGCGCGGGAATCTCGATGATCACGTTGAAATCTTGCGGCAGGTCCTTGCCGGCCGGAACATGATTGAAGCTCATGAGCACTCTCTGTAGGTCGATGGGAATTCGGGACAGGGCGCCGCGGCCGATGCACCGCCGCGAGCGTCCCCCAAGGGAATACGCCATTATAGCCAATCGACCGGTGGCGTCCGGATGACGATCGGCGCGATAATCGCTCCGGATGCCCGGCCGTCGAACCACCGGCGGCACCGTACGGGGCCGGCGGCGTTCGACCGCGAAGCATGGAGCCCTGGCAGGCGCTAACGCGCCAACTCGAGTCGACAGGAGCAAGCATGGAAGAGGCGAAGCACTTCATCGCGGGCGAATGGACGTTGCCCGCGCAACTGGAAACCATCGCGGTCATCGATCCGTCCGACGGCCAGCCGTTCGCCACGATCGCGCGCGGCACGGCTCCCGACATCGAGCGCGCAGTCGCCGCGGCCCGCGACGCGTTCGCGGGCGCATGGGGCGCCGCAAGCGCCGCCGAACGCGGCCGCGTGCTGATGCGGCTGTCGGCGCGCGTGACCGATTCCCTCGCGGAACTCGCCGCGATCGAGGCGCGCGACACCGGCAAGCCGCTGAAGCAGGCGCGCGCCGACGCCGCCGCGCTCGCGCGCTACTTCGAGTTCTATGCGGGCGCCGCCGACAAACTGCACGGCGAAACCCTCCCCTACCAGGCCGGCTACACCGTGCTGACAGTGCGCGAACCGCATGGCGTCACGGGCCACATCGTGCCGTGGAACTACCCGATGCAGATCTTCGGGCGCAGCGTCGGCGCGGCGCTCGCGGCCGGCAACGCATGCGTCGTCAAGCCGGCCGAGGACGCGTGCCTGTCCGTGCTGCGGGTCGCCGAACTGGCCGCCGAGGCCGGGCTGCCGGCCGGCGCGCTCAATATCGTCACCGGCTACGGCCATGAAGCCGGCGCCGCGCTCGCGCGCCATCCGGGCATCGACCACATCTCGTTCACCGGTTCGCCGGCCACCGGCAAGCTCGTCTCGCAGATGGCGGCCGAGAACCACGTGCCCGTCACACTCGAACTCGGCGGCAAGTCGCCGCAGATCGTGTTCGCCGACGCCGACCTCGAGGCGGCGCTGCCCGTGCTGGTGTCGGCGATCGTGCAGAACGGCGGGCAGACCTGCTCCGCCGGCAGCCGTGTGCTGATCGAGCGCGCGGTGTACGAGCCGCTCGTCGAGCGTCTGGCTACCGCGTTCAACGGGCTGCGCGTCGGCCCGAGCCGCGCCGACCTCGACTGCGGCCCGCTGATCAACGCGAAGCAGCAGCAGCGCGTGTGGGATTTCCTGTCCGACGCGCAGCACGACGGCATCCCGATGGCCGCGCACGGGCAGGTCGTCGCCGAGGCCCCGGAAAGCGGCTTCTACCAGGCGCCCGCGCTGTTGCGCGACGTGCCGCCGTCGCACCGGCTCGCGCAGGAGGAAGTGTTCGGCCCCGTGCTCGCCGCCATGCGTTTCGTCGACGAGGACGAAGCCGTCGCACTCGCGAACGGCACCCCTTACGGCCTCGTCGCGGGCGTCTGGACGCGTGACGGCGCACGCCAGATGCGCCTCGCGCGGCGCCTGCGCGCAGGCCAGGTGTTCATCAACAACTACGGCGCGGGCGGCGGCGTCGAACTGCCGTTCGGCGGCGTCGGCCACTCGGGCCACGGCCGCGAGAAAGGCTTCGAGGCGCTGTACGGCTTCACCGCGCTGAAGACGATCGCGATCCGGCACGGCTGAACACGCGGCAAGCGGCAAGCGGCAAGCGGCAAGCGGCCGAGCCTGACCGGCCGCGGGTCGAAGCACCACCACTCTCATATCCGGCAGAGGAGACACACCATGCGGTTGAGCGGCAAGACGGCCATCGTCACGGGCGGCGGCTCGGGTTTCGGAGAAGGCATCGCGAAGACCTACGCACGCGAAGGCGCGAACGTCGTCGTCAACGACCTGAACGGCGCGGCGGCCGAGCGCGTCGCGAGCGAGATCGCGCTCGCGGGCGGCAAGGCGATCGCGGTGGCCGGCGACGTCTCGCAGCAGGACGACTGGCGCGTACTGCTGCAGGCCGCACTCGAGGATTTCCACGCGGTGCACATCGTCGTGAACAACGCGGGCACCACGCACCGCAACAAGCCCGTGCTCGACGTGACGGAAGCCGAGTTCGACCGCGTGTACGCGGTCAACATGAAGAGCCTGTTCTGGTGCGTGCAGACCTTCGTGCCGTACTTCCGCGCCCAGGGCGGCGGCGTGTTCGTCAACGTCGCGTCGACCGCCGGCGTGCGGCCGCGCCCAGGGCTCGTCTGGTACAACAGCACGAAGGGCGCGATGATCACCGCGAGCAAGTCGCTCGCGGCCGAGCTCGGCGCCGACCGCATCCGCGTGAACTGCATCAATCCCGTGCTGGGCGAAACGGCGCTGATGACCGAGTTCATGGGCTGCGAGGACACGCCCGAGAACCGCCGCCGGTTCCTCGCGACGATCCCGCTCGGCCGCTTCTCGACGCCGCAGGACATCGCGAACGCGGCGCTTTACCTGGCGTCCGACGAGGCCGAGTTCATCACGGGCGTCTGCCTCGAAGTCGACGGCGGACGCTGCATCTAGTTGTACCGGGCCGTACCGGGCGGCACGCCGCCCCGCCTTGCTTCGCGCAAAATCAACGATAAACGAGGACAGGAGACAACATGGCAACATCGACGCAGTCGCTGCCGGGCTCGTCCGGCGCATTCGAGGAAGCAACCTACCGCAAGGTGTCGTGGCGGCTCACGCCGCTCCTGCTGCTGTGCTACGTGGTCGCGTATCTCGACCGCGTGAACGTCGGGTTCGCGAAGCTGCAGATGGCGAGCGACCTGAACCTGAGCGACACCGTCTACGGGCTCGGCGCCGGGATCTTCTTCTTCGGCTATTTCCTGTTCGAAGTCCCGAGCAACATCATCCTGCACAAGGTGGGCGCGCGCGTGTGGATCGCGCGGATCATGGCGACGTGGGGCGTGATCTCGATCCTGACGATGTTCGTCACGACGCCCGCGATGTTCTACGTGATGCGCTTCCTGCTCGGCGTCGCCGAAGCGGGTTTCTTCCCCGGCGTGATCCTCTACCTCACCTACTGGTATCCCGCGCACCGGCGCGGCCGGATGACGACGTTCTTCATGACGGCCGTCGCGTTGTCCGGCGTGATCGGCGGGCCGGTCTCGGGCTACATCCTGAAGACGTTCAACGGCGTGAGCGGCTGGCACGGCTGGCAATGGCTGTTCCTGCTCGAAGGCATTCCGTCGGTACTCGCCGGCGTGCTCGTGTTCTTCGCGCTCGACGAGCGGATCTCGAAGGCGAAGTGGCTGACCGACGACGAAAAGGCGCTGCTCATGCGCAACGTCGAAGCGGAGGAGGCAAGCAAGGAAGACCTGCCGCTCGGCACCGTGATGTCGAGCCCGCGCGTGTGGCTGATGGCGCTGATCTACTTCTCGTTCGTGATGGGGCTCTACGGCGTCGGCTTCTGGCTGCCGACGATCATCAAGGCCACCGGCGTGACCGACACGTTCACGATCGGCCTGCTGTCGGCGATTCCGTATGCGGCCGCGGTCGTCGCGATGATCCTGATCGCGCGCAGCGCGGACAAGCGCCGCGAACGCCGCTGGCACGTCGCGATCCCGGCCGCGATCGGCGCGCTCGGGCTGGTGTTGTCGGTGATCTGGGCGCATCAGACCGCGCTGGCGATGCTCGGCCTCACGCTCGCGACGATCGGCATCCTGACGACGCTGCCGCTGTTCTGGAGCCTGCCGACCGCGTTTCTCGGCGGCACGGCGGCCGCGACCGGCATCGCGATGATCAACTCGATCGGCAACCTCGCCGGCTTCCTGAGCCCGTACATGATGGGCTGGCTCAAGCAGGCGACGGGCGCCAACGATGCGGGCATGTACATGCTCGCCGCGTTCCTCGTGCTCGGCGGACTGCTCGCGCTGTCGGTGCCGAAGCGACTGGTCGACAGATGACCCGGGGCGCATGAGCGCCCCTCCACCCGCATAACGCCTCGCCGGCCGGAACCGCTCCGGTCGACGGGGCGTTTCTGTTTTCACGCACACCGCCCCGGACGAAGCGGGTTCGATACCTCGCCCGCGCGCACACCTCGATTCGCGCCGACCCCCCTATTGTTCCCTTATTTATGGAACAATAGGGAATATCCGAACACCACCGATCGATCATGTTCCGTACCGTCGACGAGTCCGCCGCACGCCTGCGCCTCCACCCGAAGACCGTCCTGCGCTTCATCCGCGAGGGCAAGCTGCGCGCGACGCGGGTCGGCCGCGCATACCGCATCCTCGACGCCGACCTCGCCGCGTTCGCGCCAACGACGCCCGCCGCGCCCGTGCCGCGCGCGGTACGCGTCACCAGCATCGTCGACATTCCGGACGCGTCGCAGTCGCTGCATCAATACCTGTCGCGGTCGCTGCCCGCGATGGCGTCGGGCCGCGCGTCCTATGCCGAACCGGTGCGCATCGACGTCGCGTTCGATCCCGCCGCGAGCCAGGTCAAGATCATCGTGGCCGCCACGCCCGCCGACACGGCCGCGCTGCTGTCGTCGCTCGAGGCGCTGCTGCGGCAAAACGCGACATGAGCGCGATCTTCAGGTCGCCGCGCCATGCGCGCGCGATTCGCGCGGCCTACGAGGCCGCGCTGTCGCACTGGCCGGTCGGGCATCGGCGCATCACGGTGCAGACGCGTCACGGCGCCACGCACGTCGTCGCGTGCGGACCGGACGATGCACCGCCGGTCGTCCTGCTTCACGGCGCACAGACCACGGCGGCCAGCTGGCAGCACCATGCGGCCGAATGGTCGAAGCACTTCCGGCTTTACGCAATCGACGCGATCGGCGAGGCGGGACCCAGCGCGCCGGCACGGCCGCCGCTCGCGAGCGACGCTTACGCGCAGTGGCTCGACGACGTGCTCGACAGCCTGCAGGTGTCGCACGCCGCGTTCGTCGGCATCTCGTTGGGCGCGCGAACCGCGCTCGATTTCGCGTTGCGGCGGCCGGCGCGCGTCACGCGGCTCGCATTGCTCTGTCCGTCGGGCATCGGCAGACAGAAGCCGCTTCTGTGGTGGGCGCTGCCGCTGCTGCTGCTCGGCGATATCGGGCGTGCCTGCGTGCGACGGCGCGTGCTCGGCCGTCTGCCGCCTGCGTCGACGCCGGCCGAACGCGACGCGATCGCGCTGATGCGCGCCGTCGATCGCGGCTGCCGGCCACGCCTCGAAGCGATTCCGCTGTTCACCGACGACGCGCTGCGCGCGCTGTCCGCCCCCGCACTGGTCATCGTCGGCGGCCGCGACGTCATGCTCGATTCGCGCGACACGCGCGATCGCCTCACGCGTCTCGTGCCGCACGCGCAGGTACGGTTTCTTCCGGATCAATACCACTTCATCCGCGGGCAGCGCGACATCGTGCTCGCGTTTCTCACGTCGACGGAGCCGCCCGCCATGCGCCACCGAATCGTCCAGGCCGCCGGCCGCCGCGTGCTGGTTCGCGATCCTGCCGCCGGCCTCGTACGGCACGAAAGCGATGCGCTCGACCTCGTCGCGCTCGCGCGCTCGCATGAAGCCGACTGGATCGCGGTCGGCGCCGACGCGTTGCACGACGACTTCTACCGGCTCGACAGCGGCCTGGCGGGCGCCGTGCTGCAGAAGCTCGCCAACTACGGCGTCCGGCTCGCCGTGGTCGGCAACGTCGAGCGCTGGCTCGCGCGCAGCGAAGCGCTGCGCGCGCTCGTGCGCGAGTCCAATCGCGGCCAGTCGGCATGGTTCGTCGCGAGCGAGGACGACCTGCTGCGCAGGCTCGGCGCATAGCGCGGCACGCGACGAACAAAAAAATGCCCCGAAGGCCGCATGGCGTTCGGGGCAGGTTGCGCGATGTCGCGCGGCGTCAGACCACGGTGATGGCGAGCGCGCTTTCGCGGTAGTGTTTCGCCGCCTTGTCGGTTTCGCCGAGATGCTCGAACAGGCGCGCGAGCGCGCGATGCGTACGCACCTTCAGCGCCTCGTTGTCGGCCAGCTTCAGCGCCGATTCGAGGAACGACTGCGCCTTGCCCCACAGTTGCTGCTGCTGGCACAGGCGGCCGAGCGCAAACAGCAGGTCGGCATCTTCCGGGTGATCCTTCTTCCACCCTTCCGCCTTCTGGATCAGCGGCAGCGCATCGGCGCCGGCCGTATCCGGATAGCGGCGCAGCAGGCGCGCGTCCCAGTTGTGCGCGAGCGCGTCCTCGACGATGCGGCGCGCTTCGTTGCGGCGCTCGAGCGGCACGAGCAGATCGGCCGCCAGATCGGCAAGACGCGGCGACTGGCGCTCGACCGGCGACAGCGACTGCCATACCTCGAGCAACGCGTCGGGGTCGTGCCGACGTTCGCGCAGCAGGTTTTCCGCGGCCTGCTGGCGCAGCCGCACGGCCGCCGCCGGATGCAGCGCCTCGCGCTTCTCGAGCGCCTTGGCGAGCTTCAGCACCTCGGCCCAGTTCTTCAGTTGCTGCTGCGCACGCAGCGCGACCTGCTGCGCGTGAATGCGCTTGCCGCCCGCCTGCAGGTCGGCCAGCGCGGCGAGCGCGCCATCGGCATCGCGCGCGTCCGCTCGCATGTCGGCGGCGGCGAGCAGCCGTGCGTCCTGCCATTCGGGCGCGTCGACCTTCGACAGCCAGTCGTCGCGGCGCGTGTACTCGTGCATCCGGTGCGCGGCGGTGGCCCCGACGAGACTCGCCGCGCCCTGGTTCGCATCGACCGACAGCGCTTCACGCGCGGCCTTCTCCGCGCGCGAGAAACGGCCCGCGTACAGGTTGGCGATGGCGTCGCGCAGCGACGCCTGCGCCTTCTCGTTGCGCGAACGCGCCCGATACGCGGCGACCCGCTGCGGCATGCGCCAGATGTTGCGCACGATGCGCAGTAGCGCGTACACGACGATGAACAGCACGACGATGGCGATCACGAACAGGTTCAGCGACACGTCGACCCGGTACGGCGGATAGACGAGCAGCACTTGCCCGGCGTCGAAACGGCCGATGGTGGCAAGTGCCGCGGCGATCGCGAACAGGATCGCGAGCCAGACGATTCCTCGAAGCGTCATCGTTACCCCCGGCTCTTGAACTGCTGAACGGCGTTCAGGCTCGTGTTCAGGTTCGGCACCGCGACCGTCAGCGACGCGCCGTCGACCTGCTTGAGCAGATCCTCGACGGTCTGCGTGTCCTTCGACGCCTGATCGAAATACTTCCCGAGCGACGCCTGCGCGGCGTGCAGGTCGGCCTTCATCGCGCCGTCGTTGCGCGCGAGCAGCGACAGCCGTGCGGTCAGCAGGCGCAGCTTCACGTTCTCGCGCACGAAGTAGCCCTGGTCGGGCGAGGCGAGCATCGCGTCCGCGTTGTCGATCCGGCGGATCTGCACGAGCCCCTTCAACTGCTGGCCGAGACCGGCCGAGAAGTCGTGCCACCACACCTTCCAGCGCGACTCGCCGGCCACGGCCGACGATGCGGCGTCGGCCGGCGCGGCCTTCGGCGCATCGTGCGGCACGACCGCCTCGCCGGACAGCGGCAGCGCGTCGATCTTCGCGATCGCGTCGTCGAGCTTGATCGCGAGGCCCGTGAGATCGGCCGCCGGTGCGGCCTTCAGCTTCTCGATGTCGAGCGCGAGCGCCTTGCGCACCGTGACGGCCTGCGCGCTCTGCGACGTGGCCAGACGCGCGTCGGCGTTCTGCAGCGCGATCAGCGCGAGCTGCGTATTGCCGGTCAGTTGAAGCTGCTGGCTCGCGCTCGACAGCATCTGGTCGACTTCCTCGAGCATCCACGCATCGCGGTTGCGCGACAGGTCCTGGTATTGCTGCTGCAGCGCCTGCTGCGCGCTCTGCGCGTCGGCGAGCTTGCCGTCGAGCTGCGCGAGCTGCGTGTCGACCTGGTGCGTGCTCGCGAGCGCCTGCTCGGTCTTCATGCGCGTCTCGGCCGTCTGTGCGTCGAGCGCCTTCTGGCGCGCGACGAACGTGCCGTCGAGCCGGTCGATCTTGCGGTTCAGCGCGTAGCCGCCGACGCCCGCCGCGCAGCCGAGCACGACGACGACGAACCACAGCACCGCACTGCCGCCGCGTCGCGCGCGCGGCTCGGGCGCGAGATAAGGAGGGCTGGACGGCGGTGCGGAGGCAGCGGCCGGCTGGGAAGCGACGCTTTTGGAATCGTTGGTATCTGTCATGCGTTTAGTCACCGGTGCGGCTGTCGCCGGTTGGACGGCCTCGTCGGCCATCGTTCGAAACGCGCGGACGATGCGCTCATCGCCCGCGCCGGTCAGCGTAATCCTATCAAAACCCAATGCGCGCGCGGTCTGCTCGATTCGCGGATGCGGCGTCACGAGCGGCGCATGCTTCAGCGCGTCGATCTCGGCGTCGTTCAGATGCGCCCGCGCGAGTTCGTGCAGGTTGCGCACGCCTTCCGAGCTCGTGACGAGCCACGCATGCGGCGCGCCGTCGAGCAACGCATGCACGCGCTCCCACGCGCCGACGCGCGGCTCGGGCACGACACGCCGGTAGGCGGCGGCGAGCGTGACGTCCGCGCCGGCTTCGCGCAGCCGCTCGGCGAGCCATTCGCGCCCGCCGTCGCCGCGCACGATCAGCACGCGCCGGCCCGCCAGCCCCTGCAGGCCGCCGAACGCGGCCTCGATGCACGCGAACAGGCTTTCCGAATCGTAGTGAGGCACGCCGCCGTCGGCCGGCGCCTGCGGCGCGATCACGCGATGCGCGGGCGCCGCGATGCCGTGCCGCGCGAGCGCCGCGACGCTGCCGGGGCCGACCACGCCGACCGGCAGCGCGTTCGGCCAGATCGCGCCGTACCGCGCGAGCGCGCGGTCGATCGCGTTCGGCGACACGAAAATCACCAGCGCGTAGTCGGCGAGCGCCGCGAACGCGGCGTCGAGCGGCGCCGGATCGTCCACCGGCGCGATGTCGATCAGCGGGAATTCGACGACCTCGCAGCCGGCCTCGGCCAGTTGCGACGCCAGCGCGTCCGACTGGCCGTCCGGACGGGTCAGGACAGCGGTGAACGCGCGCGCGCCGCCCGCCATCAGGCGTCGCCCTTGCCGGCCTGCTGCGAAGCCGCGAGCAGTGCCTGGACGATGTCGAGCGCGCCCTGCTCCTCGAGCGCGTCGGATACGGTGCGGCCGAGCGCGAGCGCATCGGCGGCGGTAACGACGGCCCCGCACGCATCGGCCGTCAGCACGCGCTTGCCGTCGGTCGTCGACACGCGGCCCGTCAGGTACAGCTCGCCCGCGCGCCACACCGCGTGCGCGGCCAGCGGCACCTCGCAGCTGCCGCCGAGCGCGCGCGACACCATCCGCTCGGCCTCGACCGCGAGCGCGGTCCGCGCGTCGTGCAGCGGTGCGAGCCACGCGGCGACGTCGTCGCGACGCGCGGCGATCTCGATGCCGAGCGCGCCCTGGCCGGCCGCGGGCGGGCTCGCCTCGACGTCGAGCAGCGCGCGGATCCGCCCGTCGAGGCCGAGGCGCTTCAGGCCGGCGGCCGCGAGGATGATCGCCGCGTAGTCGCCGCGGTCGAGCTTCGCGAGGCGCGTGTCGAGGTTGCCGCGCAGCGGCAGGACCTCGAGATGCGGATACCGCGCGCGCAGCATCGCCTCGCGGCGCAGGCTCGACGTGCCGACCACGGCGCCGGCCGGCAGCGCGTCGAGCGACGCGTAGTCGTTCGACACGAACGCGTCGCGCGGGTCTTCGCGCTCCATGATCGCGGCAAGCGCGAAGCCGTCGGGCAGCGCCATCGGCACGTCCTTCAGCGAATGCACGGCGAGATCGGCGCGGCCGTCTGCCAGCGCGTTTTCCAGCTCCTTCACGAACAGGCCCTTGCCGCCGACCTTCGACAGCGTGCGATCGAGAATCTGGTCGCCACGGGTCGTCATTCCGAGGATTTTCACGTCACAAGCTGGATATAATTTGCGCAGCGCATCACGCACATGTTCGGCTTGCCACATCGCCAGGCGGCTCTCGCGCGAAGCAATCGTCAACGTCGCGGGCGGCTGTGCCTGTTGCGGCCCGGCCGCAAGAGTCTCGGAATTCATTGCTGGAACATCGAAGGACGGGATTGAAGATCGAACAATGGTAGCACGCACGCCCCTGCCCGCCCGGGCCCGGAGCCTGCGCCCGGCCTGTCGCCGCACGGGTCGCGGCGCCGCTGTGCGGATGTGCCGCACGTAGCTGGTTGCTTGACCGCAGTTTCGCAGTTTCCGCAGTTCCTTTTGACTCGAGCTTTCCCAAGGAAACCCATCGTGAAGTCTTCCGGATCGGCGCGTACGGCGCGCCGCAATGCTGCCCTGTCCTCCCCCGACGCCTCGACGGACACCGTCGCCACCGCCGCGAACGGCCGTGCGAAAACGGCAACGAAACCGAAAGACCCGATACGTCAGACAAAACGCGCGAAGCAACCCGCCGGCCCGGCCGCCCGCACCGCGGCCCGCAAGGCCGACGCGCCGAGGCCCGCCCCCCGCACGCGCGAGGACAAGGACGGCCCGCTGTTCGACGACATCCGCTTCCTCGGCCGCCTGCTCGGCGACGTCGTGCGCGAGCAGGAAGGCGACACCGTGTTCGACGTCGTCGAGACCATCCGCCAGACCGCGGTCAAGTTCCGCCGCGAGGACGACAGCGAAGCCGCGCAGACGCTCGAGAAGAAGTTGCGCAAACTGACGCCGGAGCAGACGGTGAGCGTCGTGCGCGCGTTCAGCTATTTCTCGCATCTCGCGAACATCGCGGAAGACCGCCATCACAACCGCCGCCGCCGCATCCACGCGCTGGCCGGCTCCGCGCCGCAGCCCGGCACGGTCGCGTACGCGCTCGAGCAACTGAAAACGACCGGCAATGCGTCGAAGCGCCTGCTGCAGCGCTTCTTCGACGATGCGCTGATCGTGCCGGTGCTGACCGCGCACCCGACCGAAGTGCAGCGCAAGAGCATTCTCGACGCGCAGCACGACATCGCGCGCCTGCTTGCCGAGCGCGACCAGGAACTGACCACGCGCGAGCGCCAGTTCAACGAATCGATGCTGCGCGCGCGCGTGACCACGCTGTGGCAGACGCGCATGCTGCGCGACGCGCGCCTGACGGTCGGCGACGAGATCGAGAACGCGCTGTCCTATTACCGCGCGACCTTCCTCGACGAGTTGCCCGCGCTGTACGGCGACATCGAGGCCGCGCTCGCCGAGCACGGCCTGCCCGCCCGCGTGCCCGCCTTCTTCCAGATGGGCAGCTGGATCGGCGGCGATCGCGACGGCAACCCCAACGTGACGGCCGCGACGCTCGACGAGGCGATCGACCGCCAGGCCGCGGTGATCCTCGAGCACTATCTGGAACAGGTGCACAAGCTCGGCGCCGAGCTGTCGGTGTCGAACCTGCTGGTCGGCGCGAACGACGCCGTGAAGGCGCTCGCGGCCGCATCGCCCGACCAGTCGCCGCACCGTGTCGACGAACCGTATCGCCGCGCGCTGATCGGCATCTACACGCGGCTTGCCGCAAGCGCGCGCGTGCGCCTCGGCGAAGGCACGGTGCCGGTGCGCAGCGCGGGCCGCGGCGCGGCGCCGGTGCGCGCGATCCCGTATGCGGATTCCGACGCGTTCGTCGCCGACCTGAAGGTGCTCACCGCGTCGCTCGACGAGCACCACGGCACGTCGCTCGCCGCGCCGCGCCTCGCGCCGCTCGTGCGCGCGGCCGAAGTGTTCGGCTTCCATCTCGCGAGCATCGACCTGCGCCAGAGCTCCGACATCCATGAAGCCGTGGTCGCCGAGCTGTTCGCGCGCGCGGGCGTCGAGGCCGACTACGCGGCGCTCGCCGAGGAAGACAAGCTGCGCGTGCTGCTCGCCGCGCTCGCCGACCCGCGGCCGCTGCGCTCGCCGTACTTCGAATACTCGGCGCTCGCGCAGAGCGAGCTCGGCGTGTTCGAGAAGGCGCGCGAGGTCCGCGCGCAATTCGGCGCGCGCGCGGTGCGCAACTACATCATTTCGCATACGGAAACCGTCAGCGACCTCGTCGAGGTGCTGCTGCTGCAGAAGGAAACGGGGCTGCTCGACGGCACGCTCGGCGTGCCGGGCGGCAATGCGCGCAACAGCCTGATGGTGATTCCGCTGTTCGAGACGATCCCCGACCTGCGCGACGCGTCGCGCATCATGCGCGAATACTTCGCGCTGCCGGGCGTCGACGAACTGGTCGCGCACCAGGGCGCCGAACAGGAAGTGATGCTCGGCTACTCGGACAGCAACAAGGACGGCGGCTTCCTCACCTCGAACTGGGAGCTGTATCGCGCGGAACTCGCGCTTGTCGACCTGTTCCGCGAGCGCAAGATCACGCTGCGGCTGTTCCACGGCCGCGGCGGCACGGTCGGCCGCGGCGGCGGCCCGACCTACCAGGCGATCCTGTCGCAGCCGCCGGGCACCGTGAACGGCCAGATCCGCCTGACCGAACAGGGCGAGGTGATCGCGAGCAAGTTCGCGAACCCCGAGATCGGCCGGCGCAACCTCGAGACGGTCGTCGCCGCGACGCTCGAGGCGTCGCTGCTGCCGCAGTCGAATGCCCCCGCGCAACTGCCCGCGTTCGAGGCGGCGATGCAGACGCTGTCCGATTCGGCGATGGCCGCGTACCGTGCGCTCGTCTATGAAACCCCGGGCTTTACCGACTACTTCTTCTCGTCGACGCCGATCACCGAGATCGCCGAGCTGAACATCGGCAGCCGCCCGGCCTCGCGCAAGCTGCAGGACCCGAAGCAGCGCAGGATCGAGGATCTGCGCGCGATTCCGTGGGGCTTCTCGTGGGGCCAGTGCCGGCTGCTGCTGACCGGCTGGTACGGCTTCGGCAGCGCAGTGAGCGCCTACCTCGACAGCGCGCAGGACGACGCCGAGCGCACGAAGCGCGTCACGCTGCTGAAGAAGATGAACAAGACCTGGCCGTTCTTCTCGAACCTGCTGTCGAACATGGACATGGTGCTCGCGAAGACCGACCTCGCGGTCGCGTCGCGCTACGCGCAGCTCGTTGCCGACCGCAAGCTGCGCAAGCACGTGTTCGAGCGGATCGTCGCGGAATGGGAGCGCACGTCGCGGGCGCTGGCGGAAATCACCGGGCACGAAGGCCGCCTCGCGACCAACCCGCTGCTCGCACGCTCGATCAAGAACCGCTTCCCGTATCTCGACCCGCTGAACCACCTGCAGGTCGAACTGATCAAGCGTCACCGCGCGGGCGACACGAACGCGCGGCTGCGCCGCGGGATTCACCTGACGATCAACGGCATCGCGGCCGGCCTGCGCAACACGGGCTGACCGGCAGGCGGCGCGGGCCCGTTCCGCGCCGGCCGTCCGCGCGCAAGCCGCGATACGCGACCGTACCCACGGCGCGCATCGCGGCTTTTTTATGGGACACGGCAGCGGCGGCGGCGCGCCGCCCGTTCAGTGCGCGTCGATCAGCAGCGCGTCGTGCTCGAACGAGCCGTCGGGCTGCACCGCGTAGTAGCCGCGCACCTCGTCGGGCGCGTGCGCCCACAGCGCGCGAATGCCGGTGACGCTGTCGGCCGGCGTGCGAATGCGCGCGACCCACGTATCGAAATCGATCGGCAGCCGCCAGCGGCTGTGCACGCGTGCGTCGAATCCGGCCTCGCGGAACATCGCGAGCCATTCGTCCGCGCGGTAGTCGCGTACGTGCGACGCGTCGCGCAGCACCTCGGCGGCCTGCAGGTAGGTATCGAGGAGCGGATGGTCGTTGCCCGCGATGTCGATCATCAGCACGCGGCCGCCCGGCTTCAGCACACGGCGCACCTCGGCGAGCGCGGCGCGCATGTCGTGCCAGTGGTGCGCACTCATCCGGCTCACCACCCAGTCGAAGCTCGCCGCGTCGAACGGCAGCCGCTCGGCCGGGCCCTGCCGCGTGCGGATGTTCGCGAGCCCGCGCGCACGCGCGGCCGCATCGACGGTCGCCAGCATCTGCTCCGCGAGATCGTAGGCAACCACGTCGCGCACGTGCGGCGCGACCGCGAAGCTCGCATGGCCGGCGCCGCAGCCGAGATCGAGCACCGCGGCATCGGGGGTCGCGCGCACCGCGTCGGCGAGCGTCTGCAGATCGGCGCCCGTCGCGTGCACCGTGCTCGTCAGGTAGGCGGCGGCCGTCGTGCCGAAGGCATCGGCGACCTGGTCGTGGTGTTTCATCGTTCGCTCCTTTCTCTTGCGCCGTTGCGGGCGCGAGCGCTTCGGCGCTCGTTCCGGCCCCATGCGACGCGTTTTGCGGGGCGCCCGCTGCCCTGGCAGCGCGCGAACCGCTACAATAGGCCTGCGCCTGTACCGGTACAAGTCAACTGGTTATCCCGGTATTCGATCCACCCGTCTGGCCGTTTTCACGTCCCCGATTCCATTTCGCCGTTTCCGCATGAACCTGCCGTCCTCCGCTCCCGTCCCGCCGCTCGACGCCACGCCCGCCCGTGCGCTCGGCGAATTCATCCGCGCCCACCGCGAGCGGCTGTCGCCGCAGGCCGTCGGCCTGCCGCCCGGCCCGCGGCGCCGCACGCCGGGGCTGCGGCGCGAGGAAGTCGCGCAGCTGTGCGGCGTCAGCCCGACCTGGTACACGTGGATCGAACAGGGCCGCCCCGTGTCGGCGTCGGCCGACGCGCTCGCGCGGATCGCCGTCGCGCTGCAACTGTCGAAGGCCGAGCGCGCGTACCTGTTCGAACTGGCCGCGCAGCGCGACCCGGCCGAGCCCGACGTCGCGGCCGGCGACCTGCCGCCGACGCTTGCTGCAACCGTCGCGGCGATCGCGACGCCCGCGTACGTGCTCGACCGGCAATGGAACGCGCTCGCGTGGAACGCACCGGCCGCCGCGCTCTTTTCCGGCTGGCTCGACGGCGAGCACGACCGCAACCTGCTGCGCTTCACGTTCATGGCGCCGGCCGCGCGCACGCTGATCGTCGACTGGGAAACCCGCGCGCGACGGCTCGCGGCCGAATTCCGTGCCGATTCGATCCGCCACCTGGCCGACGCGCCGACGCGCGCGCTGATCGACGCGCTTGCCGCCGGCAGCGACGCCTTCGCGCAGTACTGGGCGTCGCAGGACGTGTTCGAGCGCGAGGGCGGGCTGCGCGAATTCGATCACCCGGCCGACGGGCGTCTCGTGTACCAGCAGATCACGCTGAAGCCCGCGCACCGCGAGGACCTGAAGCTGGTCGTGCTCGTGCGCGACTGAGCCGGCCGGCCCGCGCCGTCGCGGCCGGTGGACGGGCCCGCGAATGTTAGAATCGCGGGATTCCCTCGGCGGCGCACGCCGCCCAACATCCCCTTCGAAGAATCGCCATGACGTCCCAACTGCACAAAAAGGGCGAGGCCTGGTCGGCCCGCTTCTCGGAACCGATGTCGGAGCTGGTCAAGCGCTACACGTCGTCGGTATTTTTCGACAAGCGCCTCGCGCTCGTCGACATCGCCGGCTCGCTCGCGCACGCGAACATGCTCGCCGCGCAGAAGATCATCGGCGCCGACGACCTGGCCGCGATCGAACGCGGGATGGCGCAGATCAAGGGTGAAATCGAGCGCGGCGAATTCGCATGGCAGCTCGACCTGGAAGATGTCCACCTGAACATCGAGGCGCGCCTCACCGCGCTGATCGGCGACGCCGGCAAGCGCCTGCATACGGGCCGCTCGCGCAACGACCAGGTCGCGACCGACATCCGCCTGTGGCTGCGCGGCGAGATCGATCGCATCGGCGGCCTGCTGAACGACCTGCGCGGCGCGCTGCTCGACCTCGCGGAACAGAACGCCGACACGATCATGCCGGGCTTCACGCACCTGCAGGTCGCCCAACCCGTCACGTTCGGCCACCACCTGCTCGCGTACGTCGAGATGTTCACGCGCGACTCGGAACGCATGCGCGACTGCCGCACCCGCGTGAACCGCCTGCCGCTCGGCGCGGCCGCGCTGGCAGGGACGAGCTACCCGATCGACCGTCACGCGGTGGCAAAGACGCTCGGCTTCGACGGCATCTGCGCGAACTCGCTCGACGCGGTGTCCGATCGCGACTTCGCGATCGAATTCACGGCCGCGTCCGCGCTCGTGATGACGCACGTGTCGCGTTTCTCCGAAGAACTCGTGCTGTGGATGAGCCCGCGCGTCGGCTTCATCGACATCGCCGACCGCTTCTGCACCGGCAGCTCGATCATGCCGCAGAAGAAGAACCCGGACGTGCCGGAGCTCGCGCGCGGCAAGACGGGCCGCGTGAACGGCCACCTGATGGCGCTGCTGACACTGATGAAGGGCCAGCCGCTCGCGTACAACAAGGACAACCAGGAAGACAAGGAACCGCTGTTCGACACGGTCGACACCGTTGCCGACACGCTGCGGATCTTCGCCGAGATGGTTGCCGGCATCACCGTGAAGCCGGACGCGATGCGCGCGGCCGCGCTGCAGGGCTTCTCGACCGCCACCGACCTCGCCGACTACCTCGTGAAGCGCGGCCTGCCGTTCCGCGATGCGCACGAAGCCGTCGCGCACGCGGTGAAGATCTGCGACGACCGCGGCATCGACCTGGCCGACCTGACGCTCGACGAGATGAAGCAGGAACTGCCGAACGTCGCGCACCTGATCGGCGACGACGTGTTCGGTTACCTGACGCTCGAGGGATCGGTCGCGAGCCGCAACCACCCCGGCGGCACCGCGCCCGACCAGGTGCGTGCGGCGGTCAAGGCGGCCCGCGCCGCGCTCGCCCGGTAAGCCTGCCGCTCCCGACGGACGCCTTCGGCGTCCGTTTTTCATTCGGGCGGCCGTCGCGCCGCCCGTCGCCCGTCCCGCCTCCCGGATGCCCCCGATGACCTTTTCCGCCGCGCTCTTCGACATGGACGGCCTGCTCGTCGATTCCGAGCGGACCATCATGAACACGTGGATCGACGTGTCGAACGCGCACGGCGTCACGCTGACCGTCCCCGATTACCTGCAGATCGTCGGCCGCTCGTTCGCCGAGGGCCAGGTCATCCTGGCCCGGCTGATCGGCCATCCCGATACGTTCGATGCCGTGCGCACACGCGTGCGCGAGCAACTCGCCGCGCCCGAACCGCATCCGAAGTTTCCGCTGAAGCCGGGCGCGCTCGCGCTGCTCGATGCGCTCGCGCAGGCCGGCATTCCGTGCGCGGTCGCGTCGTCGTCCGCGGGCGACGTGATCCGCGCGCGGCTCGATGCGGTCGGCGTGCTGCCGTTCTTCCGCGCGATCGCGGGCGGCGACGAAGTCGCGCGCGGCAAGCCCGACCCGGCCGTCTACCGGCTCGCGGCCGAGCGCCTCGGCGTGCCGGCGCACGCGTGCGTCGCATTCGAGGACAGCGACTTCGGCGCGCAGTCGGCCGCCGGCGCGGGCGCATCGGTCGTCACCGTGCCCGACCTGAAGGCGCCGACGCCCGAAATCGTCGCGCTGAGCCTGCACGTGCTCGGCTCGCTCGACGAGGCGGTCGCGCTCGTGCCGTCGTGGTTCGGCCGGCACGATACGCAACGGCCCGCGTAGGTCGCCTGCCGCCCAATGCGAAACGGGCACCCTCGGGTGCCCGTTCCATCCTCTCGCGCCGGCCAGCCGGCCTGTGGCGATCGCGCCTACTGGTTGCCGGCCGTCTCCGACAGCCGCTTCATCGTCGCGATGCGCGCGCCGATCAGGTCGACGCGCCCGTCCTCGCCGACGAGCGGCGCGGTCGCGTCGCGGAACGCAACCCATGCACGCTGCGCGCGCGCGAGCGTCGCGGCCGAATGCGCGGGCATCTTGCGACGCAGCTTCTGGTAATAGCGGTTCAGGTCGAACAGCGCGTGTTCGCACGCGGCATCCCGTTCGCACGGCCGCACTCGGCCCACGGCCGGATCGCGCGGCGCGCCGGCCGGCTTGCCGTTCGCCTGCGCCACCCCCTGGGCCCCGCCCTGCGCACCGCTCGCGGCCGCGGCAGGCGCGGCGGCCGGCGGCGGCGCATAGCGATCGGCCGCGCCGCGCAACGCCAGCGCGCGATCGCGCACGGGCTGCAACTGCAGGTCGGCGCTCGACATCGCGTACGCCGTGCCGCGCGTCGTGTCGTACACGGCCTTCAGCAGATGCATTTCGTCCTTGCGCCACGTGACCCAGCGGCGCTGGCTGTCCTGCCAGCCGCGCTTCGCGGCGGCCGGCGCATCCTTCAACAGGCGCTGGTACGCGCCCTCCATCACGGCCTGCCACTGCTGCCGCGCTTCGCCCATGCACTGGATCTGGCCGGCCGTCGACGACCGGTCGCGCCGCGCGAGGCATTGCCGCATCGCGACGTCGATCGGGTCGGCCGCCGCGACTTCCGCATGGGCGGCACTCGCCCCCGCCAGCCCCGCCGCCCAGACGACGAGCGCGGCTGCCGCCGCGCGCATCGCCCGGATACGTCCGTGCGCTGCCATCAGTCGCGCACGCAGTCGACGAAGTACTCGACGCGGCCGTTCACCTCTTCCGCGACGAGACCGTGGATGTCGGTGTGGAAGCCCGGGAAACGCTCGTTGAAGTCGCGCGCGAACCGCAGGTAGTTCACGATCGTCTTGTTGAAGCGCTCGCCCGGGATCAGCAGCGGAATGCCCGGCGGGTACGGCGTGAGCAGGATGCTCGTCACGCGGCCTTCGAGCTCGTCGAGCGGCACGCGGTCGATCTTGCGGTGCGCAAGCTTCGCGAACGCGTCCGACGGCTTCATCGCCGGCTCCATGTCCGACAGGTACATCTCCGTCGTCAGGCGTGCGATGTCGTTCGCGCGGTACACGTCGTGGATCTGCGTGCACAGGTCGCGCAAGCCGACGCGCTCGTAGCGCGGATGCTGCGCGACGAATTCCGGCAGCACGCGCCACAGCGGCTGGTTGTTGTCGTAGTCGTCCTTGAACTGCTGCAGCTCGGTCACCATCGAGTTCCAGCGGCCCTTCGTGATGCCGATCGTGAACATGATGAAGAACGAGTACAGGCCGGTCTTCTCGACGATGATCCCGTGCTCGGCCAGGTACTTCGTGACGATCGCGGCCGGAATGCCGGTCTCGCCGAACTCGCCGTCGACGTCGAGCCCCGGCGTGATGATCGTCGCCTTGATCGGGTCGAGCATGTTGAAGCCTTCCGCCAGCGGGCCGAAGCCGTGCCAGTGGTCGTTCGGCTTCAGCATCCAGTCGTCGCGCGAGCCGATGCCCTCTTCCGACAGGGTGTCCGGGCCCCACACGCTGAAGAACCAGTCGTCGCCGTATTCGGCGTCGACCTTGCGCATCGCGCGGCGGAAATCGATCGCCTCGGCGATCGATTCCTCGACGAGCGCGGTGCCGCCCGGCGGCTCCATCATCGCGGCCGCGACGTCGCACGACGCGATGATCGCGTACTGCGGGCTCGTCGACGTGTGCATCAGGTACGCCTCGTTGAAGCGGTGCTTGTCGAACGTGCGGTTCTCCGAATCCTGCACGACGATCTGCGACGCCTGCGAGATGCCCGCGAGCAGCTTGTGCGTCGAGTGCGTCGCGAACACGAGCGCGCCCGTGCGCGGACGGCCGTCGCCGATCGCGTGCATGTCGCGGTAGAAATCGTGGAACGTCGCGTGCGGCAGCCACGCTTCGTCGAAGTGCAGCGTGTCGAGCAGGTCGCCGAGCAGGTCCTTGATCATCTCGACGTTGTAGACGACGCCGTCGTACGTGCTCTGCGTGATCGTCAGGATGCGCGGCTTCAGGTCCGGGTTCTCGCGCATCGCTTCGCGCGCGAACGGGTTCGCCTCGATCTTCTTGCGGATGTTCTCCGGCTTGAATTCGTCGCGCGGGATCGGCCCGATGATGCCGAAATGGTTGCGCGTCGGCGTGAGGAACACGGGAATCGCGCCCGTCATCGTGATCGCGTGCAGGATCGACTTGTGGCAGTTGCGGTCGACCAGCACGATATCGCCCGGCGCGACCGTCGCATGCCAGACGATCTTGTTCGACGTCGACGTGCCGTTGGTCACGAAGAACAGGTGGTCCGCGCTGAAGATGCGCGCCGCGTTGCGCTCGGACGCCGCGACCGGGCCCGTGTGATCGAGCAGCTGGCCGAGTTCGTCCACCGCGTTGCAGACGTCCGCGCGCAGCATGTTCTCGCCGAAGAACTGGTGGAACATCTGGCCGAGCGGGTTCTTCAGGAACGCGACGCCGCCCGAGTGGCCCGGGCAGTGCCACGAGTACGAGCCTTCGTCCGCGTACTTCACGAGTTCCTTGAAGAACGGCGGCGCGAGCGAGTCGAGATAGACCTTCGCCTCGCGGATGATGTGGCGCGCGACGAACTCCGGCGTGTCCTCGAACATGTGGATGAAGCCGTGCAGCTCGCGCAGGATGTCGTTCGGCAGGTGGCGCGACGTGCGCGTCTCGCCGTACAGGAAGATCGGGATGTCCGCGTTGCGGCGGCGCACTTCGGTCACGAACGCACGCAGCTCGATGATCGCGGTCGCGAGCTCGGGCAGTTCGCCGTCCGGGCCGGTTTCGCCGAGCATGAGTTCGTCGTCGTCGATCGACAGGATGAAGCACGACGCGCGGCTCGACTGCTGCGCGAACGACGTCAGATCGCCGTAGCTCGTGAGGCCGAGGACTTCGACGCCCTCCTTCTCGATCGCTTCGGCCAACGCCCGGATGCCGGAGCCCGAGATGTTCTCGGAGCGGAAATCTTCGTCGATGATGACGACGGGGAAACGAAACTTCATGGGCGATTCTCCAAAAAGAACGACCGCGGCGCGTCACGCGCAGCGGTCACCCGGAAACTGGTGAGACGTTATGCAAACAGATCAGGTTTTCGGCAGCGTGACACCGCGCTGCCCCTGATATTTGCCGCCGCGATCGGCGTACGACACGTCGCATACTTCGTCGCTCTCGAAGAAGAGCACCTGTGCGACGCCTTCGTTCGCGTAGATCTTCGCGGGCAGCGGCGTGGTGTTCGAGAATTCCAGCGTGACGTAGCCTTCCCACTCGGGTTCGAACGGCGTCACGTTGACGATGATCCCGCAGCGCGCATAGGTCGACTTGCCGAGGCAGACCGTCAGCACGGTGCGCGGGATGCGGAAATATTCGACGGTGCGGGCCAGCGCGAACGAGTTCGGCGGGATGATGCACACGTCGCCCTTGAAATCGACGAACGAACCCTCGTCGAAATTCTTCGGATCGACGATCGTCGAGTTGATGTTCGTGAAGATCTTGAATTCGTCCGCGCACCGGATGTCGTAGCCGTAGCTTGACGTGCCGTAGCTGACGATCCGGCGGCCGTCTTCGGACGCGCGAACCTGATCGGGCACGAACGGCTCGATCATCTTGTGCTCTTCGGCCATGCGCCGAATCCATTTGTCGGACTTGATGCTCATATCAGGGCGCCAGGAAACGCTGCGCGACGGTCAGCGTGAGAATCGGGAAGCGCCGCTCGCGCGAGGCGGCGGCCTGGAAAGGCGCACATTTTACGCGATCATCGGTCCGTGCACGCGGCAGCGATCAACGGATCACGCCGCACGCAAGCGCCGGGCCCGCGCCATGCTGCGGAAACGCGGGATCGCTCGGGTCGCGGTGCACCAGCACCGCTCGGTTCAGCGCCGAGCGCACGCCGTCGAGGGCCAGATCGGGCGCGACGATGAAGCCCGCCGCGACGCCGTTCGCGTCCGCATGGATGTTGCCGAGATCGCCGGCGACGCGGGCGCCCGCGCGCAGGCGGTCGGCGGCTGGCGCGAACACCTGGCCGGCGCTCGAGCCGTCACCCGCGTTGCAGTCGCCGCGCTCGTGCACCTGCAGCGCGTGATCGCTGTTCGGCGGCAGGCCGGCCAGGTTGTAGGTGACCTGGACGCCGTCCGGACGCTCGACGAACGTCACCGCGCCGCGCGCCTGCGAGCCGACCGTGGGCTGCAGCTGGGCGTCGGCCCGTTTTTCGTGCGACGAGGAAAAGGAGGTACAGCCGGCCAGCAGGCCCAGCGCGGCGGCGGCCAGCAGCGCCCGCCGCGCGCGGCCGGCGCGTACGCCGTGATGTCGTTGTTTCATTCGATCCTCATGCCGGCTGGCGGCCGTTTGACACGACGGCCGCGCCGGGCGGGTAAAGGGACCCGGTAAAAGTCGCCATGATACCGCGCCTCGCGGCGCCGTAAACAGCGTAAGGTCCCGCCCCGCAAGGGTTTTACGTATTTTGAACAACGATGGACGGGAACTTCGAGGTCATGTCGCGCGAACGCTCGGCGATTGCCAGCGCGACCCCGCGCGCGATATCGCGGTAGCGACGCGCGAGCGCGCCGTCGGGATCGGCCACCACCGTCGGTGTGCCGCTGTCGGCCCGCTCGCGAATCGCGATGTCGAGCGGCAGGCTGCCGAGCACGGTCACGTCGTAGTCCTTCGCCATCCGCTCGGCCCCGCCCGCGCCGAAGATATGCTCCTCGTGGCCGCAGTTCGAACAGACGTGGATGCTCATGTTCTCCACGATGCCGAGGATCGGAATCCCGACCTTCTCGAACATCTTCAGGCCTTTCTTCGCGTCGAGCAGCGCGATGTCCTGCGGCGTCGTCACGATCACCGCGCCCGTCACCGGCACGCGCTGCGCGAGCGTGAGCTGGATGTCGCCCGTGCCGGGCGGCATGTCGACGATCAGGTAGTCGAGCTCGCGCCAGTTGGTCTGGCGCAGCAGCTGTTCAAGCGCGGAGGTCGCCATAGGGCCGCGCCACACCATCGGGTTGTCTTCCTCGATCAGGAAGCCGATCGAGTTCGCCTGCAGCCCGTGGCCGACGAGCGGATTCATCGACTGGTTGTCCGGCGACTCGGGGCGCTGGCCGTGGATGCCGAGCATCGTCGGCAGCGACGGGCCGTAGATGTCCGCGTCGAGGATGCCGACCGACGCGCCTTCCGCGGCAAGCGCGAGCGCGAGGTTCACCGCCGTCGTGCTCTTGCCGACGCCGCCCTTGCCCGACGCGACCGCGACGATGTTTTTCACGTTCGGCAGCAATTTCACGCCGCGTTGCACGGTGTGCGCGACGATCTCCTGCGACACGGCGATGCGCGCATCGCGCACGCCGGGCACGGCCCGCAGCGCCGCCGCGATGCGCGCGCGCACGTCGTCGTGCTGGCTGCGCGCCGGATAACCGAGCACCACGTCGAGCGCCACGACGTCGCCGTCGAGCGCGACGTTGCGCACGCCCTTGTTCGCCGCGTACGGACGGCCGGTATTGGGGTCGACGACAGCCGCCAAAGCGGCGTCGACTTGTGCCCGGTCAATGCTCATCGAAACTCCGTGAAAACGTTTTTCTCGCGTACGATCGTAAAAAAATATCAAATTACGCTGCGAAAATCGGGAAAAGTGAAAGAATCTGTTGCATACCATTGCGCGGACGCGCAACCCGGCGCACTCTTCGCGTGCGGCATGCTATGGGGCCAAATCGGCCACTAACCGCCTATATTGTAGAGGCTGACGCGTCGCCCTGCCCGAACAGCCACGCTGACGGGCAGGGCAAGCGGCCGCCTCGGCGGCTGCCGCGTGCGCAGGCCTGCCCGCGTTGTCGGGCGGCCCATGCGGGGAGCCGTAACTGTTGTCGTCGTTATCGACTCGTTCAACCAAGAGAGGAATCCAAGATGAACATGAAAATCGCGACTCGCCTGTCCGTCTTCGCCCTGGCCGGCGCACTGCTGGCCGGCTGCGCAACGCAGCAAGGCACCAACACTGCCGTCGGCACCGGCACGGGTGCGGCGCTGGGCGCAGGCATCGGCGCACTGGCTGGCGGCGGCAAGGGCGCGGCGATCGGCGCAGGCGTCGGCGCACTGGTTGGCGGCGTGACGGGTTACAACTGGCAGGCCATCAAGAACAAGCTCGCACCGTCGGCGGCGCAGACGGGCACGCAGGTGACCGAGCAGCCGGACGGCTCGCTGAAGCTGAACGTGCCGAGCGCGGTGACATTCGCGACGAACCAGTACGCGATCACGCCGGCGTTCACGCCGCTGCTGAACGATCTGGCCTCGACGCTGACCCAGAACCCGCAAGTGACGGCATCGATCGTCGGCTACACCGACAGCACGGGCTCGGCGCAGCTGAACCAGACGCTGTCGCAGAACCGCGCGCAAAGCGTCGTGAACGCGCTCGCGCAGCGCGGCGTCAACGCCGGCCGCCTGTCGGCGCAAGGCATGGGTGCGTCGAACCCGATCGCGGACAACGCGACGGAAGCCGGCCGCGCGCAGAACCGCCGCGTCGAAATCTACCTGCGCGCCGCGCAGCAGTAAGCACCCGACGAGGGGAAAGCGCGGGCGGGCTGCCCGCGCAGCCCGCCGGGCAAGGCTTCCAGCCAAGCCGCACGCCGCGCGAAAAATATTTCGAACTTCTGCCGCGCGCCGTGGTCAGTATTTACGGTACGCGGCTGGTGTTGCCGGCGCGTCACCATTCTCCTCTTGTCGTTGTTGCTCCGGGGCCGTATCCGCCCCGGTTTTTTTTCGCCCGCGGAATTCGTGCTGCATCGCAGCACGACGCCATCGGGTACGCCGCCTGTGCGGCCCCGCCCCTTCCGGCGCCCGGTCCGCGGCGCCCGCCCGCGTCGCTGGCGCGCGCCCCTGCTAGAATCGCAGTTTCCCGTCGTTTTTCCGCCGTTCCTCTACAGACCCTATGTCCGCATCCGACCTCACTTCCGTGCAGGCTGCGGCGCCGCAAGGCGGCCGCCAGATCCTCGTTACGTCCGCACTGCCCTATGCCAACGGGCAGATCCACATCGGCCACCTGGTCGAGTACATCCAGACCGACATCTGGGTGCGGACGCTGCGAATGCACGGCAACGAGGTCTACTACATCGGCGCCGACGATACGCACGGCACGCCGGTCATGCTGCGCGCGGAGAAGGAAGGCCTGACCCCGAAGCAGCTGATCGACCGCGTGTGGACCGAACACAAGCGCGACTTCGACAGCTTCGGCGTGTCGTTCGACAACTTCTACTCGACCGACTCGGACGAGAACCGCGTGCTGAGCGAGAAGATCTACCTCGCGCTGCAGGATGCCGGCCTGATCGCCGAACGCGAGATCGAGCAGGCCTACGACCCGGTCAAGGAAATGTTCCTGCCGGACCGCTTCATCAAGGGCGAATGCCCGAAGTGCCACGCGAAGGACCAGTACGGCGACAACTGCGAAGTGTGCGGCTCGACCTACCTGCCGACCGAGCTGCTGAACCCGTATTCGGTCGTGTCGGGCGCCACGCCCGTGCGCAAGACGTCGAAGCACTACTTCTTCCGCCTGTCCGACCCGCGCTGCGAGACGTTCCTGCGCAACTGGGTGAGCGGCCTCGCACAGCCCGAAGCGACCAACAAGATGCGCGAATGGCTCGGCGACGCCGGCGAAGCCAAGCTCGCCGACTGGGACATCTCGCGTGACGCGCCGTACTTCGGCTTCGAGATCCCGGGCGCGCCCGGCAAGTATTTCTACGTGTGGCTCGACGCGCCGGTCGGCTACTACGCGAGCTTCAAGAACCTGTGCGACCGCAGCGGGATCGACTTCGACGCGTGGATCCGCCCGGGCTCGAAGGCCGAGCAGTACCACTTCATCGGCAAGGACATCCTGTACTTCCACACGCTGTTCTGGCCCGCGATGCTCGAGTTCTCGGGCCACCGCACGCCGACCAACGTGTTCGCGCACGGCTTCCTGACGGTCGACGGCGCGAAGATGTCGAAGTCGCGCGGCACCTTCATCACCGCGCAGAGCTACATCGACACGGGCCTGAACCCCGAATGGCTGCGCTACTACTTCGCCGCGAAGCTGAACGCGACGATGGAAGACATCGACCTGAACCTCGACGACTTCCAGGCCCGCGTGAACAGCGACCTCGTCGGCAAGTACGTGAACATCGCGAGCCGCGCGGCGGGCTTCCTGATCAAGCGCTTCGACGGCCGCGTGCAGGACAGCGCGATGAACCATCCGCTCGTCGCGAAGCTGCGCGATGCGATTCCGCAGATCGCCGCGCACTACGAGGCGCGTGAATACGGCCGTGCGCTGCGCCACACGATGGAACTCGCGGACGAAGTGAACGCGTACGTCGACGGCGCGAAACCGTGGGATCTCGCGAAAGATCCGGCCAACGCGGTCGCGCTGCACGAAACCTGCAGCGTGAGCCTCGAGTCGTTCCGCCTGCTGTCGCTCGCGCTGAAGCCGGTGATGCCGCGCGTGGCCGAGGCCGTCGAGGCGTTCTTCGGGGTCGCGCCGCTCGCGTGGGCCGATGCGACGAAACCGCTGTCGTCGGAACAGCCGATCAAGGCGTACCAGCACCTGATGACGCGCGTCGATGCGAAGCAGATCGAAGCGCTGCTCGCGGCGAACCGCGATTCGCTGCAGGCGGAGGCGGCCAGTGCGGCCGCCGCCGGCGCGAACGCCGCGAAGGATGCGAAAAACGCCAAGGCGAACGCAAAGCCGGCCGCCGTGAACGGCGCCGACGATGCGCCGATCTCGATCGACGATTTCGCGAAGATCGACCTGCGCATCGCGAAAATCGTCGCGTGCCAGGCCGTCGAAGGCTCGGACAAGCTGCTGCAGCTCACGCTCGACGTCGGCGAGGAAAAGACCCGCAACGTGTTCTCCGGCATCAAGTCCGCGTACCAGCCCGAGCAGCTCGTCGGCAAGCTGACGGTGATGGTCGCGAACCTCGCGCCGCGCAAGATGAAGTTCGGCCTGTCGGAAGGGATGGTGCTCGCCGCGTCGGCCACCGATGAAAAGGCCGAGCCGGGCCTCTACATCCTCGAGCCGCACAGCGGCGCGAAGCCGGGCATGCGCGTGAAGTAAGCCGGCGCCCTGCCGCCCGCACGAAAAAAAGCCCCGCACGCCTGTTGTCGTGCGGGGCTTTTCACATGTGCGGCGCCTGCCCGGCGCCGGCCTTCACCGTTGCCCGAACCAGCGGTCGAAGCGCCGCGTGTAGTTCAGGTCGACGCCCTGGAACGTGCCGCCGTACGCGGACACCGACCAGAAGCGCGTCAGGTTGATCGTCGCCTTGAACGCGTTGCTCGCCGATTGCAGGCCCTGCTCGAAACCGAGCACGAAACGCTCGTTGATCGCCTTCGACACCAGCACCACCTGCGGATCGGTCAGGCCGACTTCGCTGCGGCCGATCGACACCTCGTCGAGACCGAAGGTTTGCGCAACGCGCTTGCCGGTCACGCTGCCGAGCAACCCGAGGGCCGCCGTCATCGCACCCTGCTGGCCGACGTTGTTGCCCTGGTCGGTGCCGTGCCCGAACAGCAGCCACGACAGCTTTTCGTTGTCCGTGACATTCGGTTCCGACACGAGCTTGACCGTCAGCGACTGGATCGTGCCCGTCACCTGCACGCCGGCCTCGACCTCCTGGTTGCGCCGCATCGCGAGGATGTTGACGCCCGGGTTCGACACCGGCCCGTTGAACGTGAAGAAACCGTTCTCGATCGCCAGCTTGCGGCCGAACGACGTGTACGTCGACCCTTCGGTCACGCGAACGTTGCCGACCGCGCGCAGCGGCAAGCCTGGCGCGCTCATCACGGTGATCGTGCCGCGCAGCCCGAGATCCGCGCCGTGGCCCTTGAAGCGGAAGTTGTTGCCGAGATCGATGTCGATGTTCGCGCGCGGCGCGAGCGACGGCGCCGGCTTGTTCGCGGCCGGCTGCGGCTTCGCGACCGCGGTGCCGGTGGGCGTCTCGCCGCGCACCGTGCCGTCCGGCTGCACGATCACGACGTCGTCGGACAGGTGCGGCGCCGACTCCTCCGGCAGATCGAACAGCGCGCGATCGACGACGAACTTGCCGTCGATCGACAGCGCGCCGCGCGGCCCGTCGTTCGCAACCGTCGCCTTGCCCGACAGCGACAGCTTGCGGTCGGGCGCCGCGAACACTTCGAGCTTGTCCGCGACGATGCTCGCGGTCAGGTCCGACGCCGCGCCGTCGAGACGCACGCGGCCGAGCGCGCGCAGCGTGCCGTCGCCGCCGTGAAACTCGACCTGCTGGAATTCGACGAGGTTGTCCGACAGCTTCACGCGCACGATGCCGTCCTTCAGCTGCACGCCCTGGTCGATGAGCGTCGCGGACAGGTCGTCGCCCGTCAGCATTCCCGACAGGTTCGGCTTCGCCGGCGTGCCGGCGACCGTCAGCTTCAGCGCCGCGCGTCCGCCGAGCAGGTAGCTCGGTCCGAACAGGTTGCCGGTCGTCTTCAGCGCCGGGATGTCGGCGTCGACGCGGCCCGACAGCGGGCCGTCGTCGACGACGCCGAACACGCCGTCGCGCAGCGCGAACGGCACCGCGACGCTCGCATCGAGCGTACCGATCCGGTTCGCCTTCGCCTGCGCCGTCACGTTGAGCCGGTTGCCGGGCGCGAAGCTCGCGCGCGCCGACAGGTCGGTCAGCCCGAGCGACGCGATGCCGCGCCCGCTCTCGATCGTTACGTCGCCGCCGCGGCGCTTCACCTGCACGTAACCCGTCGAGTTCGCGCCGAGCGAGAAATCCCAGTCGGCGTCGAGCACGACGTCGGTCCGAACCGGCGAGCGCTGGCCCGTCAGTTCCTGGCGGACTTCGAGCAGGCGCGCAACCGACGCGCCGCTCACCGAGCCCGACGAGCGCAGCTGGCCGCGATCGAAGACGAACGATTTCAGGTCGATCGCGGCGCCCTCGAGCGTGAGCCGCGTCGCACCGAGCGTCACGCGATCGGCGCCGGCCGACACGGTCAACGGCGCCTGCAGCGCAATGGCCGGCGTGCCGCGGTTCGCCAGACGCGTAACGGTGCCGTCCCAGCGCATCCCGTCGCGGCCCTCGGTCACGCCGCCGTTCGCCGCGAGCGTCACGTCGATCACGCGGCCGCCGGCCGTCCCGAGCGCCGACGCGTCGAGGGTGTGCTTCGCGCGCGTACCGTCGAGATTCGCGCGCAGCGATTTGAGCTTCAGCGAACCCAGCGCGAGGTCGGATGCGTCGGCCGTAAATACGAGGGCGCCATGCGCGCCGTCGCGGATGTCCGCGCGGCCATGCGCGGCGCCGATCCGGTTCGAGCCGACGACGACGCCCTCGGCCTTGTAGTCGGCCGTGACGTTCGGGTGCGCGAAGCTGCCGGTCAGGTCGCCCTGCGCCTGCACGAGCCCTTCCACGCCGAAGCCGAGCCGGTCGAGCCGGGGCGCGTCGATGACGAAGCGCAGCCGGTCGCCGGGCGCGCCGAAGCTGCCGCGCAGGTCGACCTGGTTGCCCGCGATCGACAGGTTCGCGTTGCTCGGCAGGATTCGCGAGCCGGCAAGCTGCACGACGCCGGCGCCGGTCAGCGGCACGCCGTCGTACAGGCTGTCGCCGAGCTTGAAGGTCGCCTTCGTCGACACCTGCGGCGCGAACGCGCCCGATGCCGTCAGCGTGCCCGACACGCGCGTGTCGCCGCGCGTGGCCGGGGCGGCCTTGGCCGACGCCTTGCCGCCGGCCTTCGGCGCCTGCAGCGCGGCGAGCAGGAGCGGATCGAACGCCGTCAGCGTCGCTTTCGCGTCGTAGCTCGAATGCGCATCGTGACGGAACACGCCGGTCAGATCGATACGGCCCTTGCCGGCCGTCACGCGCGCATCGGTCAGCACGGTTTGCTGCGCGGCCAGCGCGACCTTCGCGCGCGCGCCGAGCGCGAGCTTCGGATCGTTCAGGTCGAAATCGACGGTCGTCACGTCGCCCGCGAGCGTCACGCCGAGCGGGCCGCCGAGGCGCATCGGCCGCAGTTCGGCGACGAACGCGTTCAGGTCGAGGTTCGCGACCTTCAGGTCGAAGCGGCCCTTGCCGCCCGTCAGCGTACCGCTGCCCGCCACGCTGCCGTCGCGGATCAGTTTCAGCGCAAGCCCGTCGATCCGCTGCGTGTGTGCATCGAGATGCACGTTCGCATGCGCATCGATCACCGGCAGCAGGTGGTCGCCGAGGATGCCCGGCTTCGCGTTGACGATCGACACCGGGCCCGTCACCGCGAACGCCTGCGCGTGCGCCGTGCCGGCCGGCGCGGTCACGGGCGCGAGATCCGCGCGCACCGCGAGATCGGCGGCCGGCGCGCCGGGCGCGAGCGCCTGCGGATTCACGTGATCGAACGCGAGCGACGCGCGCGTGAGCGGCACCGGGCCGAACGGCGCGGCCTCGACATGCGCGCGCCCGTTCAGCTTCATCCCGCTCGCGTCGATTTCGGCGACCAGCGCCTCGAGGGAGCCCGACACGCGGGCCCGGGCGTCGACCGGCTCGTCGGACAGCTTCCCTGCGTAGGTGGCTTCGCCCGTCAGCGCGAACGGCTTCACGCCGTCGAGCTGCGCGCGCGCCGTCAGCGCGCCGAACGGCGTATCGACGCCGTCGAGCACGAGTTCATGATGACGGCCGTCGCTGCGGCCGTTCAGCGCGATGTGGTCGAGCTGCGTCGTCGAGCCGCCGTCGTGGATCGCGAGACGGTCGACGCGCAGGTCGTCGATCCGCAACTGCAGCGGCAGGCTCAGGTCCTGCGGCGGCGTACCCGGCGTCGACGGCCCCGGTGCGATCCGCACGTCGACCGTGCCGGCGCGCAGATGGGCGATGGACAGCCGCCACGGCGCGCGGGTCAGCGCCCAGCGGCCGTCGAGCCGGTCGATGCGGACTTCGGTGCCGGTGCCGTCGGGGCTGGTCCACGCGAACCCGCGCAACCGCACGCCGGTCGCGAGCGAACCGCCTTCGAGCGTGCCCGCGAGCCGCGCGCCGAGCACGCGCTCGGCCGCCTGCCATGCGAGCCGCGCGCCGGATTCGGTCGTCACCGCGGCCAGCACGAGCCCGAGCGCCAGCACCACGAGCAGCACGACCGTCGCGAGCGTCCATGCGGCGGCGCGCCCGATGCGTGCGGCGAGCCCGCGGCGCGGCACGCGCGGCGGCGCGTCGGGCGCGCCGTCGGGTGCGTCCGGATCGTGAGGCGGCGGCGTGTCGTTCGGGTCCTTCGTCATGCGGTTCGTCGTCGATGATGCGGTTCGTTCAGAAAGCGATGCCGAGCGTCAGGTACGGGCGCACGCTATGGTTGCGCATCCCGTACGCGACGTCGACGTTGATCGGGCCGACGGGGCTGCGCCAGCGCGCGCCGACGCCGACACCGGGGTAGAACACGCGCTCGCCCCACGCATCGGTGGCGGTGCCGATGTCGAAGAACGTCGCGGCGCCCCAGTCGCGGTTGAACCAGTGCTGGTATTCGGCGGTGCCCGTCATCAGGTATTTGGTCGGCAGCACCGAGCCGTCGACGCTGTTGCCGATGCTCTGGTAGCCGTAGCCGCGCACCGAGTTCGAGCCGCCGGCGCGGAACAGCAGCGATGCCGGCACGCCGGCCGAGCTGCCGCCCGTGAACACGCCGCCGAGCTCCGCGCGGAACACGAACAGGTCGCGCTTGCCGATCGGCAGGTACTGCTGGCCGCGCGCATAGCCGCGGACGAAGGTCTGGTCGGTCAGCACGCCCTTGATCGCGAAGCCGGCCTCCGCGTGGATCAGGTTGCCCGAGCGCGGGAACAGCTGATCGTCGACGTTGCGGCGCGTCCAGGCCCATTGCGGCACGAGGGCGCGGCTCGTGGTCGGCCCCGCGCCGTTCTGGTCGAGCCGGTCCTGGTAGAACATCAGCGAGTACGAATAGTCGATGAACTGGCCCGTGCGTGTGCGCTGCGCGCCGACCCGCCCGCTGTAGATGCGCGTATCCGACACGTTGGTGTTGGTGTAGGACGCAAGCACGCTGTTGGTCCAGCCCTTCTCGCCCGGCGGCATCGACAGCTGGACCTGGCCGTACTGCTGGATCTGGTCGAGCCGGCCCGACACGGTCAGCGGCCACGCGGCGCCGAACGTGTCGAGATACGTGTAGGAGCCCTGCACGTGCGGGCCCGTGTCGGTGGCATAGCCCACGCCGCCGCGAATGTTGTTGTACGGAAACTCGCTGACCTTCACGTGCACCGGCGTGCGCTCGGGCTTCGTCGCATCGTCGCCGACGTCGATCGCGACGCTCGCGTAGTACGGCGTGTTCTGCAACTGCCGCTGCAATTCGGTGATGCGCTGCACGTCGTAGATCTCGCCCTCGGACAGCGGATTGACGTTCGTGACGATCTTTTCCGGATAGCGCCGCACGCCGTCGACATCGACCTTGCCGATCGTGAACGTCGGGCCGCTGTCGAACGTGACCGCGAGCGTCGCACGCTGCGTGCGCGGGTCGATGCGCGCCTCGGACGACACGATCTTCGCGCCGAGATAGCGGCGCGACTGCAGTTGCTTGAGCGCGGCGCCCTTCGCGCCGTCCCAGTCGGACTGCGTGAACGGGTCGCCCGGCTTCAGCGAGAACGCGAACCGGGTCGCGGCTTCCTGCTTCGGGTCCTCGGTGTCGATGGGCCCGTTGAACGTCAGGTCGACCGTCGACACGACGGTCTGCTTGCCCGGATCGACCGCGATGCGCACGTCGCGCTTGCCGTCGTGCGTGCGGACGTCGGTGCGCACGACCGGCGAGAAATAGCCGGCCGTCGCGGTCAGGTCGCGCACCTGCTGCGGCGTGGCGGTGACGAGGAAGTCGAACTGGTCGTCGTTGATGTCGTCACGCTTCGCGAAGCGCGCGATGTCGAGATGCGACTTGAGCAGCTTGCGGACCGAGCGCGGCGCGTCGATGTCGACGTCGTACTTCGCGTGGGCCGGCAGTGCGAAGAATGCCGCGAGGCAGCCCGCGAGGGCCGCCCGTGCGATGCGGGGCGCGGCGCCGGCACGATTGCGTGCCGCGCGCGAGCCCGCGCCGGTTGCCATGTGTGCTTGCTGGTTCGACTGCCCCGCCAAATATGACCTCGCCCTCGGTTATCGCGTTTTGGTGGAAAACCCCGTATTTGACCACAGGGCGCAAGCGTCAAAGCTTAATGTTTGTAAGCTGCCTCGCGGGCGTGCGGGCGCGGCGCGATGCCTGCCGGCAGGCGCCCGGGCTGCCTGCCGCGCGGCAGCTCGCGGGTTCGACGCGCGATTGACGCCGGCTGTTCCCGCGATGCGGTAAAATCCCGCCATCGTGAATCCGGCGCATCGTGCGCCGCCCGAAACGGAAACTCCAGCCATGCCGTACCAGTCCGACGTCACGCAGTTCCTGAACCAGCTCAAGCAACAGAAGCCGACGCTCGAGGAAGAGCAGCGCAAGGGCCGCTCGCTGCTGTGGGACAAGCAGCCGATCGACCTCGAGGAGCGCGCCGAGCAGCAGGAATCGCGCGTGAAGCAAACCTCGTACGTCTACTACCAGAACTTCTGACGACGTGAGCGCCGCCGACGAGGCCAGCGCCGCCCGGCAGGACGACGCGATCGCCGCGCCCGCGGGCGCCGATTCGACGCCCGACACGGTCGACGGTGTCGCGGCGTTCGCTCGCCTGTACGGCGAGCCGCTCTTCAAGCTGCCGCAGGATCTCTACATCCCGCCCGATGCGCTCGAGGTGTTCCTCGAAACGTTCGAAGGCCCGCTCGACCTGCTGCTCTACCTGATCCGCAAGCAGAACTTCAACGTGCTCGACATCCCGATGGCGCAGGTCACCGCGCAATATCTGGGCTACGTCGACCAGATCCGCACGTCGAACCTCGAGCTGGCGGCCGAGTACCTGCTGATGGCCGCGATGCTGATCGAGATCAAGTCGCGCATGCTGCTGCCGGTCAAGAAGGCCGATACCGGCGAGGAAGCCGAGGATCCGCGCGCGGAACTCGTGCGCCGCCTGCTCGAATACGAGCAGATGAAGCTCGCCGCGCAGCGGCTCGACCGGTTGCCGCAGCTCGGCCGCGATTTCCTGCGCGCCGAGGTCTATATCGAGCAGAGCGTCACGCCGCGCTTTCCCGACGTGAACTCGGACGATCTGCGCGCCGCGTGGGCCGACGTGCTCAAGCGCGCGAAGCTCGTCCAGCACCACAAGATCTCCCGCGAGGAGCTGTCGGTGCGCGAACACATGAGCCTGATCCTGCGCCGGCTGCAGAATGCGCGCTTCATGGAGTTCGCCGAACTGTTCGATACGTCGCGCGGCGTGCCGGTCGTCGTCGTGAATTTCATCGCGATGCTCGAACTCGCCCGCGAATCGCTCCTCGAGATCACGCAGGCCGAGCCGTTCGCGCCGATCTACGTGCGCCTCGCGTACCTGCCCGCGTAAGGCCGGCACTCTCCCGCCTTCCCTGTTCACCCGCATGCATGCGTCGTTGCGCCCTGACCCGGCACGGCCCCGCGGACCGTTGCCGGCACGCCCCGCCAAAAAATGAACGACCGTTCTTTTCTCGATGCGTTTGACGGCCAAATCCTCTACAATCCGCCGACGCCCGATGCGCCGCCCGCGCGCCGGCGTTCTCCGCTTCGACCCCGACGCCGCTGCTGCGGCGCCAACGCGCGCATGCGCGAGGAACCCGCTACCCGATCATGAAAGTCATCAGCTCGATCCATGAACTGCGCGACCAGTTGCGCGGCCAGAACCGCACGGCGTTCGTGCCGACGATGGGCAACCTGCATGAAGGCCATCTGTCGCTGATGCGCCTCGCGCGCCAGCACGGCGACCCGGTCGTGGCGAGCATCTTCGTCAACCGGCTGCAATTCGGCCCGAACGAGGATTTCGACAAGTACCCGCGCACGCTGCAGGACGATATCGAGAAGCTGCAGAAGGAAAACGTCTACGTGCTGTTCGCGCCGACCGAGCGCGACATGTACCCGGAGCCGCAGGAATACCGCGTGCTGCCGCCGGACGATCTCGGCGGGATTCTCGAAGGCGAGTTCCGGCCCGGCTTCTTCACCGGCGTGTGCACCGTCGTCTCGAAGCTGATGGCCTGCGTGCAGCCGCGCGTTGCCGTGTTCGGCAAGAAGGACTACCAGCAGCTGATGATCGTGCGCCGCATGTGCCAGCAGCTTGCGCTGCCGGTCGATATCGTCGCCGCCGAAACCGTGCGCGACGAGGACGGCCTCGCGCTGTCGTCGCGCAACCGCTACCTGTCGGCCGACGAGCGCAAGGAAGCGCCCGAACTCGCGAAGACGCTGCAGCGCATGCGCGAAAGCGTGCTCGGCGGCGAGCACGACCTCGGCAAGCTCGAGCAACAGGCGCGCACGCACCTGGCCGAGCGCGGCTGGGCGCCCGACTACCTGTCGATCCGCCGCCGCGCGAACCTGATCGCGCCGAGCGCCGCCGAACTCGAAGCCGGCGAGCCGCTCGTCGTGCTCGCGGCCGCGAAACTCGGCGCGACGCGCCTCATCGACAACCTGGAAATCTGACGGGCCGCCCGCCCGCGCCTCTCACGACGCATCACGGAGAAATCATGCAGCGCCACATGCTCAAATCGAAGATCCATCGTGCGGCAGTCACGCACTGCGAGCTGCACTACGAAGGCTCGTGCGCGATCGACGAAGACCTGCTCGAAGCATCGAACATCGTCGAGAACGAACGGATCGACATCTGGAACATCAACAACGGCGAGCGCTTCTCGACGTACGCGATCAAGGGCGAGCGCGGCAGCGGAATGATCTCGCTGAACGGCTCGGCCGCGCGTCGCGCGCAGCTCGGCGACCTCGTGATCATCGCGGCATTCGCGATGGTCGACGAAGCCGAACTGCAGGCCGGCTGGAAGCCGAAGCTCGTGTTCATCGACGACGGCAACAAGATCAAGGGCCATCGCGATCACGTGCCGACGCAGAACTGGACGTAATCCGCCCGCGTGGCCGGCCGCCCGCGCGCCGTGGCGCGCGGCGCATGACGCGGCTGCGGCGCTCACGGTAAAAGGGCCTGATTCCGTATCGCACGGGATCAGGCCCTTTCTCGTTTCATCGGGCGCGGCCCGCCCGGGTGCGATGCGATCAGGCCCCCTTGGCGGCCTTCTCCGGCTTCTCCGCCTTCGGCTCGCGGCGTTCGGCCCATTCGACGATCGGCCGCCACTGTTCGAGATCCTTCTCGACGCGGCTCTTCGCGACGTCCCACAACGTGAGGCCATGCGCGGCGATCTGCACGTAGTTCTGCGTGTCGCGCACATAGCCGAGCACCGGCAGGCCGAGCCCTTCGACGAACCGGTGAAGCTGGTCGGACGAGCGCGTGCGCGCATCGACCCGCATCCCGACGATCCCGACCTCGACATTGCCCTTGCGCACGGCCTTCTCGCCGGCGAGACGCTCCAGGAACTGCTGCGTGGCCAGGATATCGAACATCGACGGCTGCAGCGGCACGATCACCTTGTCGGCCAGTTGCAGCGCGACATTGAGCCGGTTGCCGTGCAGGCCGGCCGGCGTATCGATCACCGCATATTCGAGGCCGCGCGGCGGCTTCGACGGCGCATCCGGATCGAGCGCCCACGCCTCGATCGCCGGCAGGCCGGACGGCCGCAGGTCGAGCCACGCATGCGCCGACTGCTGCCGGTCCAGATCGGCAAGCGCGACCCATGCGCCCTGCGCCGCGAAATAGCCGGCAAGATTGGTGGACAGCGTACTTTTCCCCACGCCGCCCTTCGGATTCGCCACCACGATCACCGTCATGAATTCCCCCCGAAAAAGCCACGCGGCGCCCGCCGCATGGCCGGCGCCGCTCGATTGCGGATACAGGGAGCGATGATATCGGCAAACGGGGCGTCACCGGAACGGGTTGGCCGAACGGCTCGCCGCCGGCTCGCCCCGGCCCGCCGTTATGCGGGCCGACCCGCGGCCTCCCGCGCGCCGATCGCGAACGCGCCGCCGCCCAGCAGCGCCTGCACGGCCAGCGTGACGGCCCAGAACGCCGGATATTCCCAGCCGCCGTTCGGCGACGCGAAGCTCCAGCCGTTCGGCAGATGCGCGGCGGTCGCGCCGAGCATGAACGGCAGCAACACGAGCGCCGCGACGCGCACGCGGAAGCCCGCGAGCAGCGCCAGGCCGCCGGCCAGTTCGACGAACGTGGTCAGGTACGCGAGCCAGCCCGGCAGGCCGATCGACGCGAAGAACTGCGCGGTGCCGGGCAGCGTGAAGACGAACACCTTCTGTGCGACGTGTGCGAGGTACAGCACGCCGAGCGCGACGCGCAGCAGCGTCGCGGCGAAATCGTTCAGGCGATGGGAGGTCATGACGGGTTCCTTCGTGAGTGGATGAGAATGAATCGCACTCTATTCGAATCCGTTTGACCGATAAACTCGCAAATTCGCTTTAACTCGTTCCCATCTGGAATCAATTCGATCGAAAAAAAGGGCATGACCGATCATGCCCCTCCTGCCCGCGTCAGTAACCGCTCTTGCCCTGCGTGGCGTCACCTGAACCGGGCTGGCCGCCGCCCGATCCGGACGCGTCGCAGGCGTGCGCAACCGCCGACACGCCCAGCAGCGCCGCGAGCAGCACGCTCCACCACCATCGAGCCTTCATCGTCGCACTCCTCCAGGCGGACCTCCGCCCTCCTCTGTTGTACGCGATCGGACGGAAAAAGCGAGCGCGGCCCGGCGCCGGCTCAACGAAACTCGGCGTACAGCGCGTCGAGGTCGAGATGCGCCGCGAACGTATCCGCGAGCCGCTCGAGCGACGCCTCGCGCAGCGCCGGATAGTCGATGCGTTCCGCGCCGTCGAGTCCGGCCCATGCGAGCAGCGCCGCGCACGCGTCCGGCGCGTCGAACAGCCCGTGCAGGTAGGTCGCGAGAATCTGGCCGTCGGCGGAAACCGCGCCGTCCGGACGCGCGGCGTCCTGCGCGGCGTCCTGCGCGGCGTCCTGCGCGGCGTCCTGCGCGGCGTCGGCGGCCAGCGCCAGCGCCAGCGCAGGCGACGCGAGCGCCGGCCCGCGCGTGTCGCCCATGTGGATCTCGTAGCCGCGCACGGCGGCCCCGCCCGGCAGCGCGAGTTGCCCCGTCACGTTCCGGAGCGTCTTGTCGGGCTGCAGCGTCGTGTCGAAATCGAGCAGCCCGAGCCCCGGCATGCTGCCGGGCGCGCCCTCCAGGCCGAGCGGATCGTCGAGCGTGCGGCCGAGCATCTGCATCCCGCCGCAGATGCCGATCACCTTGCCGCCGTAGCGCAGGTGGCGGCGGACCAGCGCGTCCCAGCCCGCGTCGCGCAGCCACGCGAGATCGCGCTGCACGCTTTTCGAGCCGGGCAGGATCAGCAGGTCGGCATCCGGCACGGGGCCGCTCTTCCAGTACGTGAATTCGACCTGCGGATGCGCGCGCAGCGGATCGAAATCCGTGTGGTTGCTGATGCGCGGCAGCGCGGGCACGACGACGCGCAGCACGCCTGTCTCGCCGCGTGCGGCGGCACTGCGCGCCTGGGCGGGCAGCATGTCCTCGGCGTCGAGCAGCAGCCCGTGCAGGTACGGCAGCACGCCGAACACAGGCTTGCCGGTCTGCGCGCGCAGCCAGTCGAGGCCCGGTTCGAGCAGTCCGATATCGCCGCGGAAGCGGTTGATCACGAAGCCGCGCACGCGCGCGCGCTCGCTGTCCGACAGGCATGCGAGCGTGCCGACCAGGTGCGCGAACACGCCGCCGCGGTCGATGTCGGCGACGAGCACGACCGGGCAGTCGACGCGTTCGGCGAACCCCATGTTCGCGATGTCGCCTTCCCGCAGGTTGATCTCGGCCGGGCTGCCGGCGCCCTCGACGATCACCGCGTCGTAGCCGGCGCGCAGCCGCGCATACGATTCGAGCACCGCGTCGAACGCGACCGGCTTGTAGTCGTGATACGCCCGCGCGTCGAGGTTCATGCGCGCCTTGCCGTGAATGATCACCTGCGCGCCGCGGTCGCTCGTCGGCTTCAGCAGCACGGGGTTGAAATCCGTATGCGGCGCAACGCCCGCGGCGAGGGCCTGGAGCGCCTGCGCGCGGCCGATCTCGCCGCCGTCGGCCGTCACCGCGCTGTTGAGCGCCATGTTCTGCGGCTTGAACGGCGCAACGCGCACGCCCGCGCGACGCGCCAGCCGGCACAGGCCCGCGACGAGCGTGCTCTTGCCGGCGTCGGACGTCGTGCCCTGGATCATCAGCGTGCCGCGCGGCCGCGGCTCGGGTGCATTCATCGTGTCAAGGTGGTCGCGAGGCAAAGGCCGCATTATCTCCCGCGCCGGCGCCGCCGCGCCGTTACAATCACGCGATGATTCCGCACGACCTCACCTTCGTCCTCGGCGGCGCGCGCTCGGGCAAGAGCGTGCACGCCGAGCGGCTCGCCGCCGACAGCGGCCGCGCCGTCACCTACGTCGCCACCGCGATCGCCGCCGATGCCGAATTCGCGCAACGCGTCGCGCATCATCGCGCACGCCGGCCGGCCGACTGGGGTTTCGCCGAAGCGCCCGTCGACCTCGCCGGCACGCTCGCGCGGCTCGACGATCCGCACGCGTGCCTGCTCGTCGACTGCCTGACGCTGTGGCTCACGAACCTGCTGTGCCCGGCCGACGGCGAACCGCTCGACGACGCGCATTACGCGGCGCAGGTGGAGCGGCTCGAACACGCGTTGCGCGGTGCGCGCGCGAAGGTGATCGTCGTCAGCAACGAGATCGGGCTCGGCGTCGTGCCGCTCGGGTCGGTCACGCGCCGCTACGTCGACGAACTCGGGCGCCTGAACCAGCGCATCGCCGCGCTCGCGACGCGCGTGACACTGCTCGTCGCCGGGCTGCCGCTCGAACTCAAACCCGGAGCGCCGTCATGCTGATGCTGTCGCTGCCCGTCGTCGCGATGCTCGCGGTCGCGGCCGCGATCGTCGACCGCGCGATCGGCGAGCCGGCCGGCTGGCATCCGCTCGTCGCGTTCGGCCGCCTCGCCGCGCGCATCGAAGGCGCGCTGAACACGGGCCGGCGCGGCCGCGTGATCGGCGTCGCCGCGTGGCTCGCGGCGGTCGTGCCACCGGTGGCCGTCGCGGCGTGGCTCGCGGCCGTGCTGCCGTGGCCGCTGGCCGCCGCGCTGCACGTCGCGCTGCTGTGGTTCGCGCTCGGGGCGAAAAGCCTCGCCGACCACGTTGCACCGATCGCCGCGGCACTGCTGCGGCACGATCTCGGCGCCGCCCGCGCGCTGACCGCGCGCATCGTGTCGCGCGACACGAGCGACGCGGACGAAACCGCGCTGTCGCGCGCGGCCGTCGAATCGGCGCTCGAGAACGGCAACGACGCGATCTTCGGCGCGCTGTTCTGGTTCGTCGTCGCGGGCGGCCCGGGCGCACTGCTGTTCCGGCTCGCGAACACGCTCGATGCGATGTGGGGCTACCGAACACCACGCTTCCTGACCTTCGGCTGGGCCGCCGCCCGCCTCGACGATGCGCTCAACTGGATCCCCGCGCGCCTCACCGCCGCGAGCTATGCGCTGCTCGGCGACACGGCCTCCGCGTGGCGCTGCTGGCGCACGCAGGCGCGCCACTGGGACAGCCCGAACGCGGGCCCCGTGATGGCCGCCGGCGCCGGCAGCCTGAACGTACAGCTCGGCGGCCCGGCCGTCTATCACGGCGAGATCGAGGATCGCCCGGCGCTCGGCACCGGCGCGACGGCGACCGCCGTCCACATCGTCGCCGCCCTGTCGCTCGTCACGCGCACGCTGGCCCTGTGGCTCGCGCTGCTGGTCGCGAGCGGCGCCCTCGCCATGGCCACCCATCATGTCTGACACCCGCATCGCGCACGGCGGCAACCTGCACGAAGCCGCCCGCCGTCACGGCATTCCGTACGACGCCTGGCTCGACCTGTCGACCGGCATCAACCCGGCCGGCTATCCGGTGCCGCCCGTCCCGGCCGACGCCTGGCGCCGGCTGCCCGACGACGGCGACGGCCTCGCGGCCTGCGCCGCGCGGTATTACCGCGCCCCCGATCCCGCGCACGTGCTGCCGGTCGCCGGCAGCCAGGCCGCGATCCGTGCGCTGCCCACCCTGCTGCCGGCCGGCGACGCCGGCATCGCGGCGCTTGCCTACGGCGAATACGCACCCGCGTTCGCACGCCACGGCCATCGCGTCGTCCCGCTCGACATCCACGCGAATACGCTGCCCGCGACACTGCGCCACATCATCGTCGGGAATCCGAACAATCCGACCGCCGACTTCGTGCCGGCCGAGCGCCTGCTCGGCTGGCATGCGCAACTGGCCGCGCGCGGCGGCACGCTGATCGTCGACGAGGCGTTCGCCGATACGGGTGCGACCCAATCGCTCGCGCCTCAGGTCGACCGCCCGGGGCTCGTCGTGCTCCGCTCGGTCGGCAAGTTCTTCGGGCTCGCCGGCATCCGGGCAGGCTTCGTGCTCGCCTGTCCCGGGCAGATCGTCGCGCTGCGCGACCTGCTCGGCGCGTGGACCGTCAGCGGCCCCGCGCGCCACGCGGTCGACGCCGCGTTCGCCGATCGCGCATGGCAGGCGGCCACCCGCGAACGCCTCGCAGCCGACGGCGAGCGACTGGCCGGACTGCTGCGCACGCACGGCTTCGCGGTTCGTGCGACGCCGCTCTTCAGCTGGACCGACGACCCGCGCGCCGCCGCGCTGCATGCGGCACTCGCGGCACACGGGATCTGGACACGCTATTTCGCGACACCGTCGAGCGTGCGCATCGGCCTGCCGGGCAGCGCAGCCGAATGGCAGCGCATCGACGCCGCGCTCGCGCACTGCGTACCGCTGCTGCAACGAGGCGTCGCATGACGGCACACCTGTTGCGCCGGCTGGCGCCGGTCGCGGCGCTGGCCGCACTCGCTCACGCGCTGCCCGTGCATGCCGAGGTCGCCACGCGCGACGACGCCGGCAACACCGTCACGCTGCCCGCCCCCGCGCAGCGCGTGATCAGCCTCGCGCCGCACGCGACCGAACTCGTCTACGCGGCCGGCGGCGGCGCGAAGCTCGTCGGCGCCGTCACGTACAGCGACTACCCGCCCGCCGCGCGCGCGGTGCCGCGCGTCGGCGACAACAAGGCGCTCGACCTCGAACGGATCGCCGCGCTGAAGCCCGACCTGATCGTCGTCTGGCGGCACGGCAACGCCGAGCGGCAGACCGATGCGCTGCGGGCGCTGCACATTCCGCTGTTCTTCAGCGAACCGAAACATCTCGACGACGTGGCGTCGTCGCTGCGCCGCCTCGGCACGCTGCTCGGCACGCAACCCGCCGCCGACGCGGCCGCGGCCGCCTTTACGCGCGACATCGCGGCGCTGCGCACGCGCTACGCCGCCCGTGCGCCCGTCACGATGTTCTTCCAGGTCTGGGACCGTCCGCTGATGACGCTCAACGGCACGCATCTGATCAACGACGTAATCGAACTGTGCGGTGGCCGCAACGTGTTCGCGGCGCTCAAGCCGCTCGTGCCGGCCGTGACCGACGAGGCCGTGCTCGCGGCGAATCCGGAGGCGATCGTGACGACCAGCGCGGGCGCGACGCGCTCCGACGAACCGCAGCCGAGCCTGGCGCGCTGGCGCGCGTGGCCCGCACTGAATGCCGTGGCGCGCAACAATCTGTTCGCGATCGACGGCGATCTGCTGACGCGACCGTCGCCGCGCATCGCGCAAGGCGCGGCCGTGCTGTGCGAGGATCTCGATGCCGCGCGGGCGCGGCGGCCGACGCGCTGATCGGCGGCGATTCCCGCGCTTCGAGCGATGGGGCGCTTCGGTCGGCGTGGGCCCGCACGTCGCATCGCCGACATCCGGGCCATGCCGGCCTATTCGTCCCAGCGGACGACTTCCCACGCTCTCGCGCCCTCGCTCGCGCGCAGCCACACGACACCGCCGGTCGGCACCGGCCGCGACAGCAGCGTATCGAGCGGCACGTCCAGTACGTGCGATGCGAACGCGCGGATCACGCCCGCGTGCGTGACGGCCCAGTGCGGCCCGTCGAGCTGCGCAAGCGCATCGGCCCGCCTCGCCACGCGCGCGGCGAACCGCGCAACGCTTTCGCCGCCGTGCGCGCACGCATGCATCAGGTCGGCCGCCCACGCATCGAGCGCCGCACGGCCGATATCGTCCCAGCGGCGCATTTCCCACGCGCCGAAATCCATTTCCTGCCAGGCCGCATCACGCCGCAGCGGCACGTCGAACGCACGCGCGAGCCGTTCGGCGACCGTGGCGCAGCGCGCCAGCGGACTCGTCCAGACCAGCCGGGGCGGCGGCGCACCGGCAGCCGCCAGATGCGCGAGCACGGCCTGCGCGCCGGCGTCGGCCGGTGCGGCGAGCGGCACGTCGCTGCGTCCGTAGCAGATGCCCGGTTCGACACCGACGGCCGGATGACGGATCAGGACGACGTCCATCCGAGCACCACCAGATAGATCGCGAGTTCGCTCAACTGCTGCGCGAAGCCGAGACAATCGCCCGTGTAGCCGCCGATCCGCTTCACGAAATAGCGGGCCGCCCACGCGCGCACCAGCACGAGCGCGACGCAAACGGCCACGCCCATGCGCCAGTCCGGCCAGAACAGCCAGGGCAGGCCGAAAGCCGCCGCGATGCACGCCGCACGCGCGCCCATGCGTTGCGCGACCGGCTTCGCCTTGCCCTCGGGCCGCACGTAGTCGAGCGACATCAGCAGGCTCACGGCCGCCGCCCGGCTCGCCGCGTGCGCGGCGATCATCGTCCATGCCGCGCGCAGCGGCAACATGGACGCGAGCGCCTGCCATTTCAGGCCGAGCGCGATCACGAGCGCGACCGCGCCGAACGTGCCGATCCGCGAATCGTGCATGATGCGCAGCACGTCGTCGCGCGTATAGCCGCCGCCGAACGCATCGCAACTGTCGGCGAGGCCGTCTTCATGGAATGCGCCGGTCGCGAGCAGCGTCGCGGCCATCGACAGCCCGACCGCGATCGACGCGGGCAGCACGCGCACTGTGGCGAGATAGACGAGCGCGCCCCACGCACCGACGCAGGCGCCGACGAGCGGAAAATAGCGCGCGGCCTGGTCGAGATCGCCGGCCGCGTAGCCGATCGCGCGCGGCACGGGCACGCGCGTGAAATAGCCGAGCGCGACAAAGAAGTAGCGCAGTTCGGCACGCACGCCGCGCGCGCGATCAGGCGTCACGATTGTCGACGCCGGCGGATTCGAAGCTCGCCATCTCGCGAAGGAACGCGGCCGCCGCACGCACGAGCGGCAGCGCGAGCGCCGCGCCCGTGCCTTCGCCGAGCCGCAGGTCGAGCGCGAGCAGCGGCTTCGCGCCGAAATGCTCGAGCATGCGCCGGTGCCCGGCCTCGTGCGACGTGTGCGAAAACACGCAGTAGTCGCGCACGGCGGGGACGAAGCGCTCCGCGACGAGCAGCGCGGCCGTCGCGATGAAGCCGTCGACGAGGATCGTCATCCGCTCGCTCGCGGCCGCGAGATACGCGCCCGTCATCATCGCGATTTCGAAGCCGCCGAACGTCGCGAGCACGTCGAGCGGCGCGATCGCGTGCGAATGCTTGACGAGCGCGCGCCCGAGCACCGCGCGCTTGTGCGCGAGGCCCTGGTCGTCGAGGCCGGTGCCGCGCCCGACGCACGCGTCGACCGGCACGCCGAGCAGGCGGCTCATCAGGCAGGCGGCCGACGACGTGTTGGCAATCCCCATCTCGCCGAAGCCGATCACGTTCGTGCCGAGCGACGCATGCAGGCGCACGCGTGCAGCGCCGGCCGCGAGCGCGGTCATCGCCTCGTCGCGCGTCATCGCCGGCTCCGCCGCGAAATTGCGGGTGCCGCGCGCGACCGGCAGCGACACCAGCCGGTCCGACACCGGCAGCGGCGACGCGACCCCTGCGTCGACGATCTCGAGCGTGCTCTGCGCGACGCCCGAGAACGCGTTGATCGCCGCGCCGCCGGCCAGGAAGTTCGCGACCATCTGCGCGGTCACCGCTTGCGGATAGGGGCTCACGCCCTCCGCCGCGATCCCGTGGTCGCCGGCGAACACGATCATCGCGGGGCGTTGCACGACCGGCCGCTCGGTGCGCTGGATCAGGCCGACCTGCAGCGCGATCGCCTCGAGCTGGCCGAGGCTGCCGGGCGGCTTGGTCTTGTGGTCGATCACATGCTGCAGGCGCTTGCGCAGCGCGTCGTCGAGCGGCGCGATCGCGGGCGGAAAGGGAGTCGGTGTCGTCATCGAGGAGCCGTGTCGTTGGCGCGGCATGCGCCGCGCATCGCAGGGGAAACCGTCATTGTCGCTCGGGCCACGCCGGCAGCAGCGCATCGCGGCCGTTCTCGCGGATCAGCACGAGCGGATAGCCGAACGCCTCGCTCGCGCGCTCCGGCGTCAGGACGTCGTGCACGGGGCCGGCCCACGCATGGCCGCGGCCGTCGAGCAGCAACGCATGCGTCGCGAAACGCCGCGCGAGGTTCAGATCGTGACACGAGAACAGCACCGTGCGCGGGCCCGCGTCGAGCCATCCGGCCAGTGCGGTCAGACAATCGATCTGGTGATGCAGGTCGAGATGCGCCAGCGGCTCGTCGAGCAGCATCAACGGCGCATCCTGGCACAGCGTGGCGGCCAGCGCGACGCGCTGCCGCTCGCCGCCCGACAGCGACAGCACGTCGCGCGATGCAAGCGCGGCCAGATCGAACGTCGCCAGCGCATCGCGCGCGGCCGCGCGGTCGCCGTCGCGCTCCCATCCCCAGCCGCCGAGATACGGAAAGCGGTTGAGCAACACCGTGTCGAACACGGTCGCGCTGAAAGCGTCATGCAGTTGCTGCGGCATCAGCGCGCGCCGCTGTGCAAGCCGATCGGGCGGCCATGCGACAAGCGGCCGGCCGTCGATCTCCACCTGCCCGCCGGCCGGCTGCTGCAGCCCCGCGAGCGTCGCGAGCAGCGTCGTCTTGCCCGCGCCGTTCGGCCCGGCGACGCACCAGATCTCGCCCGGACGGAAAGCCTGGGAGAAGCCGTCGAGCAGCGTGCGGGCGCCGGCCTTCAGCGTCACGTCGACGGCCGCGTAGTTCAGGCCGCCGGTGTCGGCGGATGCTGCGGCCCACGTCATCGCGTCGGCCTCCTCAGCAACATCCACAGGAACACCGGTACGCCGATCAAGGCGGTCATCACGCCGACCGGCAACTGCGCGGGCGCGATCGCGGTGCGGGCAAGCAGGTCGGCCGCCATCACGCCGCCGCCGCCCGCGAGCATCGCGGCCGGCAGCAGCATGCGCTGGTCGTTGCCGAACGCGATACGCAGCGCATGCGGCACGACGAGGCCGACGAAGCCGATCGTGCCGGCCGTCGTCACCGCGGCCGCGGCGGCCAGCGACGCGACGAGATAGATCCGCACGCGCAGGCGCGCGACGGGCACACCGAGCGCGAGCGCGGTCGAGTCGCCGCGCAGCAGCACGTTCAGTTGCGGCGCGGCTGGCAGCGCGACGCATGCGGCCAGCAGCAGCGCACCCCACGCGAACCACGGCGCCGTCACGCCGTTCAGGTCGCCCGTCAGCCAGAAGATGATGCCGCGCAGCCGCGCATCGGGCGCGAGCGACAGCAGCAGCGTAACGAGCGCGCCCCACCCGGCCGCGATCACGACGCCCGTGAGCAGCAGTCGCGGCGACGCGTCGCGAGAATCGCCGCGCCACAGCTCGCGGCGCGCGAGACCGAGCACGAGCGCGACCGACACGAGCGCGCCGGCGAACGCCGACGCATCGACGAGCCACCACGCACCGCCCGCGATCATCGCGACGAGCGCGAAGCCGGCCGCGCCGCCGGACACGCCGAGCACGTACGGTTCCGCGAGCGGGTTGCGCAGCAGCACCTGCAGCAGCGCGCCGGCCAGCGCGAGCAGCGCGCCGCACGCGAAGCCCGCGAGCGCGCGCGGCAGGCGCAGCGTGCGGACGATGTCGGCGAACAGCGCGTCGCCGCCATGCGGCACGAGCGACGCGAGCGCCTGCCACGGCGACATCGGCACGCTGCCGATCGACAGCGACGCGACGAACAGCAACGCGACCGCCGCGGCCAGCGTCGCCCAGATCGCGGTGGCGCGCGCGGCGCTCATGCCGCGCGCAGCCCCGCGCGTGACGCGCGGCGCACCCACCTGTTGCTGCCGGACAGACACGACATGGGCGCCGCGCGGACGATTGGGGTCAGCATCGAAGAAGATTCCGTGAAGCGTTGCACGCCCTGCCTCCCCGCGGGCCGCGCGTCCCGAAGCCCGTGCGGGCTCCCCGTCTCGGCCGGTATCCGGGCTGGCGGCGGTCCGGCTCGCCTTCCCGCGCGATGACGCGCAGTGGCCCGCGCTCCGCGTGCGAAAGCCGCATGCGAAACGCGCCCGAGCCGGCCTGCGTCACGGGACGCGGCCGCTTACCGTTGCGGGGGCAGCGCAGGCTGGCGGGCTTCGCGCCCGCGCCCTGCTTCCCGTTTAACCGCGCATTCCACGCGCGAGCACCGAGGCGGCGCCAGTTTAGGAGCGGGTCGCGCGAGCGTCAAGGAAACGCCCGGAGACGTGCGCGACGCGTCGATTCGCGGCAAGAAGGGGGGAAGTTACGACTGGAAACGTTACAGATGTCGGATTGCGCGCTATTCCGCGCTAAAATGCTGGGTCTTTAGAGGACGCAGCAAATGCTCAACGAACTCGAAACCCTATCTCAAAATATTGGCCGTCTGATTTCGCTGAACAAGCGCTATCACTCGGAACGGCTCGCGCTCGAGGAGCAGGTCGCGCAATTGCGCGCGGACGCGGACACTGTCCGCGCGGAACTCGCACAACTGCGCGAGGAACGCAATACGCTCGAAGCCGAGCGCGACACCCTGTCGGCAAAGATCGACGACGCCCAGGTGAAACTGAACGCGATTCTCGAAAAGCTGCCGCGCTCGAAAAGCGCGGAACAGGCCGACAACCAGCTCGACCTGCTGGATGCGCAGGCGCGCAAGGATGGCGATGACGCGGCCAGCCACGGAGAACATGCATGAGCACCAAGCAGATCGAAGTCTCGATTCTCGGTCAGGCCTATCGGCTCGCCTGCTCGGCCGAGACCGAAGCGGCACTGCTCGAAGCCGTCGCGCGCGTCGACGCCGAAATGTCGAAAATCCGCTCGAACAGTTCGGTGCGCGGCACCGATCGCATCGCCGTCATGGCGGCGCTGTCGCTCGCATCGGAGTTGCTGCGGCTGCAAACCAGCGTGCGACACGGTGAAGCATTTCCGGCGGAGGAAATCCGTCGTACAATGCACCAGATGAATGAACAGCTCGGTGCGGTGCTCGCACAGCACGAGACGCAGTAACGTTTCAATCGATGTGTCGATTCCGCTTGATCTCGGCGATCAACGGTGGTCAAATTGGCGCATCGAATCACAGTTCAGTCAGCTTCCCTGCCTGGTTCGCCAAGGTCATATATTCCTTGAACCAATGCCATGTGCACGGTTGCGGAAATTTGTAGCACGGGCGCGCGCGTCACTCTGTCTGATGTACCCGAAGTGCTGCTAACTGCGACCAATTCTGAACCTCAGGTTCAGGATGCCGGCCTAGCGGCCAAGGCGGGGGCCTATCCAACGGCATCGGGCAAGTCCCGGTGCCGTTTTCTTTTGTAGCAGCCTCTTTCTGCGTCGATCACGATCCATGCAATACTGGCTGATGAAGTCCGAACCGGACGAAGCAAGCATCGACGATCTCGCCAACGCCCCGCAGCGTTCGCTGCCCTGGACCGGCGTGCGCAACTATCAGGCGCGCAACTTCATGCGCGACACGATGAAGATCGGCGACGGCGTGCTGTTCTATCACTCGAGTTGCCCCGAGCCGGGCATCGCGGGCCTCGCCGAAGTATCGTCGACACCCTACCCCGATCCCACCCAGTTCGATCCGGACAGCCCCTATTACGATCCGAAGTCGACGCGGGAAACGCCGCGCTGGCTGCTCGTCGACGTGCGCTACGTGAAGAAATCGCCGCTCGTGCCGCTCGCCGCACTGCGCGAGCACGATGCGCTCGCCGACATGCGCGTGCTCGCACGCGGCAACCGGCTGTCGATCACGCCTGTCACGCGAGCCGAATGGCGCTTCATCACCGAAAAGCTGATGAAGTAGGCGCACGCCAAAGGTCAAATCCGGTCGGCACGCGCTGCCGCCGCGGAACTCGCGGCACGTTCGCGCGGCCTAAGCAACCGCTGTCGGCCGATCGGGCCGGCCGCTTTTTCCGTCGCGCGGCATGCCCGCGTCGCGCACGCGCAATCCGCGTGCGCGCCCTCGCACAAGGAGTCCAACAATGACCAAGAAATCCGCACTCGCGCTGTCGCTCGCCCTCGCCGCCGCCGTTCCCGTCGCGCTGACGCTCGCGTCGCCCGCCGCGCATGCGCAGACCGCGAACCCGCACTTTCCCGAGCCGGCGGGCGTGCTGTCGCTTTCGTCGCAGGCCAGCGCCGACGTGCCGCAGGACATCATCCACATCACGCTGTTCTACGAACAGCAGGCCAAGGATCCGGGCAGCCTCACCGCGCAGTTGAACCAGCGCGCCGACGCAGCGCTGTCGCAGGCGAAGGGCGTATCGGGCGTCACTGCGCACACGGGCGCCTTCTCCGTCTATCCGAGCACCGATCGCGACGGGAAGATTTCCGCATGGCGCGGCCGTACCGAAGTCGCGCTCGAATCGCGCGATTTCGCCGCGGCGTCGAAGCTCGCGGGCCAGTTGTCGAACCTGATGCAGGTCGCGAACGTCGAGTTCTCGCTGTCGCCCGAGGCACAGCGCGCGGCCGAGCAGAAGCTCACGACCGAAGCGATCAAGTCGTTCCGCGCGCGCGCGGACGAAGCCGCGAAGGCCTTCGGCTACAGCAGCTACACGATCCGCGACGTGAATGTCGGCGGCGGCCGCAACGTGCAGCCGTATCCGCGCATGATGGCGATGGCCGCGGCGCCGATGGACAGCGCGAAGATGAGCGCACCGATCGCGGTCGAAGGCGGCAAGGCCACCGTGTCGGTCACCGTCAACGGTTCCGTGCAGATGAAGTAACGCACGGCGCGCGGCAGTCCGAAACAAAAACGCCGGCCCTCGGGCCGGCGTTTTTCATTGTGCGTGCGTACTGTCGATGCACGCGACGAACGCGCGCGCATCGACGTCGCGTCACGCCGCCGCGTTCGCCGCGCGACGGCGATACGCCCAGACCATCAGCGCGACACCCGCGAGGATCATCGGCAACGACAGCCACTGCCCCATCGACAGGCCGAGCGCGAGCAGGCCGAGGAAGTCGTCGGGCTCGCGCGCGAATTCGACCGTGAAGCGCGCGAGGCCATAGCCGATCAGGAACAGTGCGGACACGGCGCCCATCGGCCGCGACTTGCGCGAGAAGAAGAACAGCGCGAAGAACAGCACGATGCCTTCGAGCGCGATTTCATAGAGCTGCGAAGGATGGCGCGGCAGCATCTGGTATTGCATGAACACGTCGGCAAGATGCCACTTCTCGACGAGCGCCGGATGCTTCGGCAGCCATGCCGCATCGTCGCGCATCGCGCCAGGGAACAGCATCGCCCACGGTGCGGACGGATCGGTCACGCGCCCCCACAGCTCGCCGTTGATGAAGTTGCCGAGCCGCCCGGCCGCGAGCCCCGTCGGCACCATCGGCGCGACGAAGTCGGTGACCTGCAGCCAGTGGCGCTTGCGTTGCCACGCGAACAGCATCATCGCGAGCGTCACGCCGAGGAAGCCGCCGTGGAACGACATGCCGCCTTCCCACACCTTGAACACGTCGAGCGGATGCGAGAAGTAGAAATCGGCCTTGTAGAACAGCACATAGCCAAGCCGGCCGCCCAGCACGGTGCCGAGCACGCCGTAGAACATCATGTCGTCGATGTCCTTCGCGGTCCAGCCTTGCGCCGCGACGTGCGGCAGCTTCAGGCGGACCCGGCCGACGACGATCGCCGCGATGAAGCCGACGAGATACATGAGGCCGTACCAGCGCACGGCCAGCGGCCCGAGATGGATCGCAACGGGGTCGAAATTCGGGTGAATGATCATGGGTTAGCGAAGAAGTTTTCGAATGCGGTCCGGCCGTCGCACACGCACGGCACCGCGCTTTGGACGGCGCCGGCGCGCCATCGTTCACGTCACGCGGCGAAGCCCTGCAGCCGGCATCGGCAAGGCCGGCGGGGCCGGGCTCACGTCGCCCGTGCGCATGCACGGCCCGTCTCGACGAGCGGCGCATGACCGGCAAGCGGCCGGCCGACCACGCCGGTGCGCCGCAGGTTACGCAGCGATTGCGGCACCCGTGCGACGCCCGTGCCGGCCGGCACGAGGCTGGCGATCGTCCGCAACCGGATCGCCGCCCGGCCGATGCGCGGGGTTTCCCCCGCCGCGCCGCGGCAGGCCGTAATGATGTCATAAAAGCCGGGCGCCAAACGCGCGCGGCGGCGACAACGGCGCGCGGTCACCGGCGGCCGGCGCGAACGCGCGCGACAGCGGGCCGGCTTCGCCGCGCGCGAACCCCGGCCACGGACGCCGGGCAACGCCGCACGCGCCGGTCGAAAATCCTATCGATTTCACTCAATCCATTCAAAAAAACGACTGAATCGGCCATCAACAATAGATTGGACATCCCCATCCGGACACTCCATGCTTGAACGATACGAACCGGCGCGCCGGTCGCCGGCGTTGCCCAGACATCGATGGAGTCCGCCATGGCTTACAACCGTCGCTCCCAGCACATCACGCAAGGCGTGGCCCGCTCGCCGAACCGTTCGATGTATTACGCCCTCGGCTATCGGAAGGACGATTTCGACAAGCCGATGATCGGCGTCGCGAACGGCCACTCGACGATCACGCCGTGCAATTCCGGCCTGCAGCGCCTGTCGGACGCGGCCGTCGAGGCCGTGAAGGCGTCCGGCGCGAACCCGCAGATCTTCGGTACGCCGACGATCTCGGACGGCATGTCGATGGGCACCGAAGGCATGAAGTACTCGCTCGTGTCGCGCGAGGTGATCGCCGACTGCATCGAGACCTGCGTGCAGGGTCAATGGATGGACGGCGTGGTCGTGGTCGGCGGCTGCGACAAGAACATGCCGGGCGGGATGATCGCACTCGCGCGCCTGAACGTGCCGGGCATCTACGTGTACGGCGGCACGATCCGCCCCGGCCACTGGAAGGGCCGGGACCTGACGATCGTGTCGTCGTTCGAGGCCGTCGGCGAATTCACCGCGGGCCGGATGACGCAGGAGGACTTCGAAGGCGTCGAGCAGAATGCCTGCCCGACGTCGGGGTCGTGCGGCGGCATGTACACCGCGAACACGATGAGCTCGTCGTTCGAGGCGCTCGGGATGTCGCTGCTGTACTCGTCGACGATGGCGAACCCCGACCAGGAAAAGGTCGATTCGGCCGCCGAATCGGCGCGCGTGCTCGTCGAGGCCGTGAAGCGCGACCTGAAGCCGCGCGACATCATTACGAAGGAATCGATCGAAAACGCGGTATCGGTGATCATGGCCACGGGCGGCTCCACCAACGCGGTGCTGCACTACCTCGCGATCGCGCATGCGGCCGAGGTCGACTGGACGATCGACGACTTCGAGCGCATCCGCAAGCGCGTGCCCGTGATCTGCGACCTGAAGCCGTCGGGCAAGTATGTCGCGACCGACCTGCACCGGGCCGGCGGGATTCCGCAGGTGCTGAAGATCCTGCTCGATGCGGGGCTGCTGCACGGCGACTGCATGACGATCACCGGCCGCACCCTCGCCGACGCGCTGAAGGACGTCCCGGGCGTGCCGCGCGCGGACCAGGACGTGATCTTCCCGATCGACCGCGCGCTGTACAGGGAAGGCCATCTCGCGATCCTGAAAGGCAATCTCGCGGAGGACGGCGCGGTCGCGAAGATCACCGGCCTGAAGAACCCGGTGATCACGGGCCCGGCGCGCGTGTTCGACGACGAACAGAGCGCAATGGATGCGATTCTCGGCGACCGGATCCGCGCGGGCGACATCCTCGTGCTGCGCTACCTCGGCCCGCAAGGCGGCCCCGGCATGCCGGAAATGCTCGCGCCGACCTCGGCGATCATCGGCAAGGGGCTCGGCGAATCGGTCGGCTTCATTACGGACGGCCGCTTCTCGGGCGGCACCTGGGGCATGGTGGTCGGCCATGTCGCGCCCGAGGCGTTCGTCGGCGGCACGATCGCGCTCGTGCAGGAAGGCGACTCGATCACGATCGACGCGCATCGGCTGCTGCTGCAGCTGAACGTCGACGAGGCGGAACTCGCGCGCCGCCGGGCGGCATGGCGACAACCGGCGCCCCGCTACACGCGCGGCGTGCTCGCGAAATTCGCGGCGCTTGCCCGGCCGGCGAACCAGGGCGCCGTCACGGGCTGACGCGCGTGCGTCGCGGCATGCGACCCCATCAACCCGGGCGCCGGGGAAACGCCCCAAACGTGCTTTCCCTTTGCTTTTATAATGCGCGGACCATGAAGCCGGCTGTCCCCGCCGGTGGAGAACCGCATGAAACACACGATACTGCGCGTCCTGCTCGCCACGCTGCTGACCGGCGGTGCGGTGGCGGCGCGCGCCGACCAGGCCGACGGGCTCGCGCTGGCGCAGCGCAAGAACTGCATGGCCTGCCACGCGATCGGCAAGCCGCTGATGGGTCCGTCGTTCCAGGACATCGCCGGCAAGTACGCGGCGCGCGGCGACGCCGCCGATTATCTTGCCCAATCGATCGTGAAAGGCAGCGTCGGCGTATGGGGCAACGTGCCGATGCCCGCCAATACGCAACTGACGAACAGCGAGGCCCACACGCTCGCGCAGTGGGTGCTGTCGGTACGCTGAACCGGATGCGCCGGACGGGAATGGCGCAGCGTGCCGGGCTCCGCCGGCAGGCGCCCCTGCCCCGGTTGATCCACGCCTCGCCGGCGGATGCGCCGGCCCTCGCCGGAAATCGCCCCGCCTTGTCGCCGGGGCCGCCGCGCACTCAGCCGGAATGACCGGTGCGGCGGCGGGCGATCTCTTCGTCGACCGCGTCGCGAACCCAGTCCATGACCTCGGTTTCGAGCGCCAGCGCAACCTCGCGCGTGATCTGGCCGACCAGCCAGGCCGAATGCTCGTGCAGCGCGTCGCGGCAGCGGGCCTCGACGGCCTCGCGCCCCGCTCCGGTCAGATAGTTTGTCAGCCGATGACGCAGGCGCGCTGCGATGTGCTGCGCGTCTTCCGGCGTCAGCCCTGCCGCGGCCCGTGAATCCGGCTGCGGCACCGCGTCCGGCTCGACGGCCTCCTGCACGCACGCTTCAGGCGCGTGCGCGACCGCCTCATGCGCCGGTTCGGCGAACGCGGGCTGCGGCAAATCGTCACTGGCCAGCGACGATCGCAGCGACGCACGCATCGCCGCCGCATCTTCGGCGACCACACGCTCTGCCGCGCCGGGTTCGGGCGGCGCATCGGTCTCGCCCACCTTCGGCGCATCGGCCGTGGCCGCTTCGACCGTAGTCGCCTCGACCGTTGCCGTTTCGACCCAGGGCGTTTCGACAGCAGCCGCTTCGACCGTGGCCGTTTCGGCCGTAGCCGTTTCGATCGTGGTCTTTTCGGCCGTAGCCGTCTCGACCGTGGCCTTTTCAGCAGTAGCCGTTTCGACCGCAGCCGTTTCAATCGTGGTCTTTTCGGCCGTAGCCGTCTCGACCGTGGCCTTTTCAGCAGTAGCCGTTTCGACCGCAGCCGTTTCGATCGTGGTCTTTTCGGCCATAGCCGTCTCGACCGTGGCCTTTTCAGCAGTAACCGCTTCGACCGTGGCCTTTTCGACCGCAGCCGCCTCGACCGAGGCCATATCGGCCGGCAATTCAACCGCCGGCACGTGCGGCGTCGGCACGGGTTCGACCACGACGGCCTCAGCCTCGGGGTCGGGCACGTTTTGCATGAAATCGGTCGACGCCTTACCCGCGGCGGGCGGCACGATCACGTCGGCCAGTACCGGGATCGCCGCACTGTCATAAGGCTTCGGCGCCTCGGGCGCGGGTGAGCGCGCCGGCACCGGTTTGCCCGGCACCAGCACATCGGTCAGCGTCGGGATGGAGGATGAATCGGCTTCTGTCACGGGAACACTCCGTCGACGGGTGCGGCTAGCTGCCCTGCTTGTAGTTGTTCAGCGCGTATCCGCGGTCGCGGTAGAACCGGTAGCGGTCGCGGCCCGCGGCCAGCTCGTCCGGCGCATTGCCGACCACTTCGAGCAGGCGCTCGAAGCGGGCGAACTGCGCGGGCACGGCCGCGCCGAGATTCAGCAGCACGTGATGATGCGGCGCGCGATCGAGATCGGCGGCCAGCACGATCGGCGTGCCGTCGACGTGCTCGCTGTCGACGCCGCAATGCGGGATGAAGTCGAGCGGCGAAAACGTCCAGAGCCGCTCGTCGAGCGCGCGCAGGCGCGCGGGCTCGGCCAGCACGACGACCGGCTGCCCGGCCTGGTAGGCCTTGCGCAGCAGCCGGCATGCGTACGCGAGCGAATCGCCGACGTTCGAATGAAAATCGATCCGCGTCATTGCCCGCGCACCCGCATCGTCGTCAACCCCGCCATCACTGGCCGGCGCGGTCGATCAGGAACTGCGCGAGCAGCGGCACCGGGCGGCCGGTCGCCCCCTTCGCCGCACCGCCCTTCCACGCGGTGCCCGCGATGTCCAGGTGGGCCCACGGATAGCTCTCGGTGAAACGCGACAGGAAGCACGCGGCCGTCACGGCGCCGGCCGGGCGCCCGCCGATGTTCGCGAGATCCGCGAAGTTCGACTTCAGCTGATCCTGGTACTCGTCGTCGAGCGGCATGCGCCATGCCGGGTCGCTCGCCTCGCGCGACGCGTCGAGCAGCTCGCCCGCGAGCGCGTCGTTCGTCGAGAACAGGCCGCTGTTGTGGCCGCCCAGCGCGATCACGCAGGCGCCCGTCAGCGTCGCGACGTCGATCACGGCGGCCGGCTTGAAGCGCTCGGCATACGTGAGCGCGTCGCACAGGATCAGACGGCCTTCGGCGTCGGTGTTCAGCACCTCGATCGTCAGGCCCTTCATACTGGTGACGATGTCGCCCGGCTTCGTCGCGTTGCCGCCCGGCATGTTCTCGCAGGTCGGCACGATCGCGACGACGTTGATCTTCAGACCCATCTCGGCGACCGCGCGGATCGTGCCGAGCACGGAGCCCGCGCCGCACATGTCGTACTTCATCTCGTCCATGCCCTCGCCCGGCTTCAGCGAGATGCCGCCCGTGTCGAACGTGATGCCCTTGCCGACCAGCACGACCGGCGCGGCCTTCGCGGCGGCGCCCTGGTAATGCAGCACGATGAATTGCGGCGGTTCGACCGATGCGCGCGCGACCGACAGGAACGACCCCATCTTCAGCGCCTGGATCTGCTTGAGCCCGAGGACTTCGGCCTTCAGGCCCCAATCCTTCGCGATCTGCTTCGCGGTGTTGCCGAGGTAGGTCGGCGTGCAGACGTTACCGGGCAGGTTGCCGAGGTCGCGGGTGAGATCCATCCCGTTGGCGAGCGCGACGGCCTGCTTGACGGCGACCTTCGCGGCCTTGTCGTCGGACGGATCGACGCTGAACACCACGCGCTTGAGCGTGTGCGACGCCGGTTCCGGCTTGCTCTTCATCTGCGTGAAACGGTAGGTCTCGTTGCGCAGCGCGAGGATCGCGGCGCGCACGCCCCAGTCGGAGCTGCGCTCGTCGACCGGCAGCTGTGCGAGCGTGAACGTGACCTGGACGACCTTGGTCGCCAGCAGTGCGCGCCAGGCGGCCGTGGCGGCGTCGTTATAGGCTTTCTGATTGAAAGCATCCTGCTTGCCGAGGCCGACGAGCAGCACGCGCGACGCGCCGATGCCCGACACTTCGTGCAGGAACAGCGTCTTGCCGCGCTTGCCGTCCATGTCGCCGGCCTTCACCACGCGCGAAATCAGTCCCTTGGTGGCCGTGTCGATGTCGAGCGCCGCGCCCGACAGGGTCTGCGCCTCGAAGATGCCGAGCACGATGCAGTCGGACTTCCCGGTCAGGAACCCCTTCGCCTCGCCTTTGCTCCAATCACAGCCTTTTATGCTAAAGTCCATCGCGCTTGTCCTCGGATAAAATCTGGGCTAAGGATGAAAGCCGCAATTATCCGCTATTTTTCCCGTGGCGGCGCGAGCGCTCCACCACGCGTGCGCAGCCTCCCGCCCTCTTCTCATCAAGAATGATCTTCGAACGCTCCCTCCAGCGCGAGCTTGCGTATACGGCTGGCGCCGTGTTCATGGTGCTGCTCACGATCATGCTCACGACGATGATGATCCGCATCGTCGGCTACGCCGCGTCCGGTGAAATCGACCCGCGGGACGTCCTCGTGCTGATCGGCCTGACCGTGATCGGCTACCTCGCCGTGATGCTCGTCGTCACGCTGTTCGTGTCGATCCTGTTCGTGCTGACCCGGTGGTACCGGGATTCCGAAATGGTGGTGTGGCTGGCGTCGGGCGTGAGCCTCACGCGCCTCATCAAGCCGATCGGCGTGTTCGCCACGCCGATCGTCCTGCTGATCGCGTTCTTCGCATTCGTCGGCTGGCCTTGGTCGAACCAGCAGAGCAAGATGATCAAGGCGCGGTTCCAGCAGCGCGACGAAATCTCGCTGCTCGCGCCGGGCCAGTTCCGCGAGTCGGCCACGAACCATCGCGTGTTCTTCATCGAGAAGATGACGCCCGACCAGAGCAAGGTGCAGAACGTGTTCGTCACGTCGACCGAGAACGGCAAGGTCAACGTGGTCGTCTCGCAGACAGGCCACACGGAAACGCGCGACGGCAGCCGCTTCGTGGTCCTGGAGGACGGCCGTCGCTACGACGGCACGCCCGGCCAGCCGAACTTCAAGATCATGGAGTTCGAGCGCTACGGCGTGAAGATCACGAGCACGCCGGTCGTCAACGTGCCGACCACCAACAGCACGCCGACGCCCGACCTGCTGCGCAACCCGACGCGCGACAACCTCGCGGAATTCGCGTGGCGCGCGGGGCTGCCGCTGATCGCGATCAACCTGATGGTGCTCGGCATCCCGCTCGCATACCAGAACCCGCGCCGCAGCCGCACGATCAACCTCGTGATGGCCGTGCTGATCTATCTCACGTACTCGAACCTGCTGAACGTCGTGCAGTCGCAGATCGAGCAGGGCAAGATGTCGTTCGGCGTCGGCCTCGTCGGCCTGCACCTGGTCGTCGCGGCGATCGTCGCGTTCATCTTCTGGTTGCGCGTGCGCAATCGTCCGCTGTTTACACGCGCGCTGTTCGGCCGCTCGGGAGCATGATCGATGCGGCTCTATGAAAAGTATTTCGCGCGACAGATCTACGTCACGTTCGTCTTCATCCTGTTCGCGTTCTCGGGCCTGTTCTTCTTCTTCGACCTGATCAACGAACTGAACTCGGTCGGCCACGGCAACTACAAGTTCGGCTACGCCGTGCTGCGCGTCGCGCTGCAGACGCCGTCGCGCTTCTACGAGATCATCCCGGTCGCCGCGCTGATCAGCGCGATCTACGTGTTCGCGCAGATGGCCGCGAACTCCGAATTCACGATCTTCCGCGTGTCGGGCCTCGCGACCAACCAGGCGTTGCGCTCGCTGCTGAAGATCGGCGTGCCACTCGTGATCGTCACCTACCTGATCGGCGAATTCGTCGGCCCGTACGCCGACCAGCTGTCCGAGCGCGTGCGGCTGCAGGCGCTCGGGGCGTCGGTGTCGTCGAACTTCCAGTCGGGCGTGTGGGTGAAGGACACGCTCACGGCACGCGACAACGGCGAGCAGGTCACGCGCTTCGTCAACGTCGGCAGCCTGTCGCCCGATTCGACGATCAGCAATGTCCGCATCTACGAATTCGACTCGAAATTCCAGCTGCGGAACGTGCGGATCGCACAAACGGGCCGCTACGAGCCGCCCGGCCACTGGCTGCTGACGGGCGTCACCGAAACCGAGCTGACGCCGATCAAGCCGGTCGGCGGCCAGCCGGCCGATGCGCTGAATCCCGTCTACCGGTCGCAGCAGGTGTCCCTGCCCGAATACCGGCTGCGCTCCGACCTGACGCCGCAGATCCTGTCGGTGCTGCTCGTTTCGCCGGAGCGCATGTCGATCATCAACCTGTTCCGCTACATCCAGCACTTGCGCGAGAACCAGCAGGACACGCAGCGCTACGACATCGCGCTGTGGCGCAAGCTGCTGTATCCGTTCGCGGTGTTCGTGATGCTCGTGCTGTCGCTGCCGTTCGCATACCTGCACACGCGTGCGGGCGTGGTCGGCGTGAAGGTGTTTGGCGGCATCATGCTCGGCATGAGCTTCCAGCTCCTCAATACGCTGTTCTCGCACATCGGCACGCTGAACACGTGGCCGGCGCCGCTCACCGCCGCGACCCCGGGCCTCATCTATCTCGCGCTCGGCCTGTTCGCGCTCAAGTGGGTCGACCGGCACTGAGCGCCGCGTCACGACGGAGGCTTCGACATGAGTTCGCACGGCATCGTCCTGTTCGGCCATGGCGCCCGCGATCCACGCTGGGCCGAGCCGTTCGAGCGGCTCGCCGCGCGGCTGCGCGTCGCCGGCTCCCCGGCGGCGCACGTGTCGCTCGCGTTCCTCGAACTGATGACGCCGTCGCTCGGTGACGCCGTGGCGGCGCAGGTCGCCGCCGGCTGCACGCGCATCACCGTGGTGCCCGTATTCTTCGGCCAGGGCGGCCACGTCCGCCGCGACCTGCCGCAACTCGTCGACGCATGCCGCGCGGCGCATCCGGGCATCGAGATCCGCTGCGCGACGGCGGTCGGCGAAGACGACGGCGTGCTCGACGCGGTCGCGCGCTACTGCATCGGCCAGATCGGCGGCGACGCGTAAAACGACGCAGCCACAGCCCCCAAAGACAAAGCGCCGGCTTCCGCCGGCGCTTTTTTCGTTCCGGACGACGGCCGGCGCCCGCTCAGGCGGCGTCCCGCATCCGGTCGACCTTCCCGGCCTGCCCGGCGCGTTCGGCGAACGCTTCGCCGATCATCAGCAGGCTCGGCTCCGCGGGATCGAGCCACGCCTGCGCGTCACCCGCCGCCATCTGCGCGAGCGTCAGCGTCAGCGAGCGCTCGCGCGCGGTGCTGCACGCCTCGACGATCGCCACGGGCGTCGCCGGCGCACGGCCGGCGTCGATCAGTTCCTGCGCGATGCCGGGCGCGCTGTCGCGGCCCATGTAGTAGACGATCGAATCGGCGCGCGCGGCTTCGCGGATGTCGTCGCTGCCCGGCGCGCGGCTGTGCGTCGCGAACGCGACGCTGCGCGACACGCCGCGCAACGTCAGCGAACGCTTCAGCGTCGCCGCGCCAGCCAGCGCCGCGGTGATGCCCGGCACGACCTCGTAGTCGATGCCGGCCGCCTCGAGCGCACGCATTTCCTCCTCCGCGCGGCCGAACAGCATCGGATCGCCGCCCTTGAGCCGCACGACGCACGCGTGCTCCTGCGCCGCATCGACGATCTGCTTGTTGATGAAATGCTGCGCGGTCGAGCGCTGCCCGCAGCGCTTGCCGACCGCGATCCGGCGCGCGTTCGGCGCGTAGTCGAGCATCGCGGGCTCGACGAGCGCGTCGTGCAGCACGACGTCGGCCTGCGCGAGCAGGCGCGCGCCGCGCACCGTGATGAGGTCGGCCGCGCCCGGCCCTGCTCCGATCAGATACACCTTGCCCATGTTTGTCGCTTCGCTTGGTCCCTGCGAACGGCTGGTCCGGCGCGCGCCGCCCGTGGCGGCGCGGCTTGCCGCGCAGATTGACGATTACGCCGAGAACGCGCGGATCATGCCCGCGGCGACCGTGTGGTGCGTCGCCTCGTCGATCAGCACGAACGCGCCCGTGCCCGGATGCGCGTCGTACGTATCGCAGACGATCGGCTTCTGCAGCGTCAACTCGACGCGGCCGATGTCGTTCATCTTCAGGTCGTGGCGATCGGTCGCGTGCGACAGCGTATGCACGTCGAGCACCTGCTTGACGCCGCCGATCTTCGCGAACACCGTGCTGGTGGTCTGCTTCAACAGGTACTTGCGCTGCGGCGACAGCGGCGTCTCGTCGAACCAGCACAGATCGGCCTCGAGCTTCTTCGCCGGCGCAACCGGCTCGGCGGCCGTGACGAACATGTCGCCGCGCGACACGTCGACGTCTTCCGCGAGGCGGATCGTCACGGCCTGGCCCGCGAATGCGTGCGCGATCGACGCGGTGCCGCCCGGCACCGGCGCGACGATCTCGGCGACCGTCGCGGTGCGGTTCGACGGCAGCACGACGATCTCGTCGCCGAGCTTCACTTCACCCGATTCGATACGGCCCATGTAGCCGCGGAAATCGTCGGCCGAGCTGCCGTCCTGGCGCGCGACCCACTGCACCGGGAAGCGCAGCGCGTCATGCGCCTGCGTCTCGACCGTCAGCGATTCGAGCACGTCGAGGAGCGGCTCGCCCGCGTACCACGGCATGCGCTCGCTCGCGCCGACGATGTTGTCGCCCTTCAGCGCCGACACCGGCACGAAACGCACGTCGGCCAGGCCGAGCTGCTTCGCGAGCGCGACGTACGCATCGCGGATCTCGTTGAAGCGCGCTTCGCTGTAGTCGACGAGGTCCATCTTGTTGATCGCGACGATCACGTGCTGCAGCGCGAGCAGCTTGACGATCGCGCTGTGACGCTTGGTCTGCGGCAGCAGGTCCGCGACGCCGTTCTCGACCGTCACGCGCGTTGCGTCGATCAGGATGATCGCTGCATGGGCGGTCGATGCGCCCGTCACCATGTTGCGCGTGTACTGCTCGTGACCCGGCGTGTCGGCGATGATGAACTTGCGCTTCGCGGTCGCGAAGTAGCGGTATGCGACGTCGATCGTGATGCCCTGCTCGCGCTCGGCCTCGAGGCCGTCCGTCAGCAGCGCGAGGTCGAGCTCGTCGCCGACGGTGCGCTTGTTCTTCGCGCGCGACAGCGCGGACAGCTGGTCGGACAGCACCGCCTTGCTGTCGTACAGCAGGCGGCCGATCAGCGTGCTCTTGCCGTCGTCGACGCTGCCCGCGGTGATGAAGCGCAACACGCCGAGGTCTTCGGTGTTCTCGATGATGCTCATGATGTGAATGTCCTCGTGTGCTTCAGAAATAACCTTGCTTCTTGCGCTGCTCCATCGCGGCTTCGGAGGCCTGGTCGTCCATCCGCGTCGCGCCGCGCTCGGTGATCTCGGTCACCGCTGTCTCGGCGATGATCTTCTCGACGTCGTCCGCGTCGCTCTCGACCGGGCACGTGCAGCTGATGTCGCCGACCGTGCGGAAGCGCACCTGCGCGAACTCGCTCGTCTCGCCGTCGCGCATCGGTGTCAGCGGCGTGACCGGCACGAGCAGCCCGTTGCGGCGCACGATCTCGCGCTGGTGCGCGTAATAGATCGACGGCAGTTCGAGGTTTTCGCGCGCGATGTACTGCCACACGTCGAGCTCGGTCCAGTTCGAGATCGGGAACACGCGCAGGTGCTCGCCCTTGTGCAGGCGCGCGTTGTACAGGCTCCACAGTTCCGGGCGCTGCGCCTTCGGGTCCCACTGGCCGAATTCGTCGCGGAACGAGAAGATGCGCTCCTTCGCCCGCGCCTTCTCTTCGTCGCGGCGCGCGCCGCCGATCAGCGCGGTGTAGCCGTGCGCCTCGATCGTCTCGAGCAGCGTGACGGCCTGCGCGGCATTGCGCGAATCGGTCTCGCGGCGCAGCACGACCGTGCCGCGCTTGATCGAATCCTCGACGTGGCCGACGACCAGCTCGGCGCCGAGCTCCTGCGCGCGGCGATCGCGGAAATCGATCACTTCCTGGTAGTTGTGGCCCGTGTCGATGTGCACGAGCGGGAACGGCAGCGTCGTCTTGCGGTTCGCGCCGAGGCCGAACGCCTTAAGGGCCAGATGCAGCACGACGACCGAATCCTTGCCGCCCGAGAACAACAGCGCCGGCTTGCTGCATTCGGCGACCAGTTCGCGCAGGATGTGGATCGACTCGGCTTCGAGCCAGTCGAGGTGGCCCATGCGGCTGTCGGCACCGGCGGGCGGGGCAAAGGCGGATTGCTCGAGCGTCGTGCTCATGGTTTCAGTCCTTCTCTTCCGGGTTCGTGCCGCCCGCGGTCTGTCGCTGGCGGCGCAATATTCAGTTTTTTGTCAGGCTTTCAGTGTGCGGCGCCGGCCTCGGCGGTCGCGGGAAGCGGCGTGATCGTGATGTGCAGGCCGCATTCCTTCGTGTCGCGCGATTCCCACCACCAGCGGCCCGCGCGGCTGTCCTCGCCGGGGCGGATCGCCCGCGTGCAGGGCTCGCAGCCGATGCTCGGGTAGCCGCGTGCGTGCAGCGGGTTCACCGGCACGTCGAACGCCTCAAGGTACGCCCATACGTCGCTTTCGGTCCAGTCGGCGAGCGGATTGTACTTCGCGATCCCGCGCGCTTCGTCCTGTTCTTCCTCGTGCAGCTCCGCCCGCGTGACCGACTGCTCGCGGCGCTGGCCCGTGACCCATCCGCCGACGTCGGCCAGCGCGCGATTCAGCGGCTCGACCTTGCGGATGTGGCAGCACGACTTGCGCAGCTCGACGCTCTCGTAGAAAGCGTTCAGGCCGTGCTCGGCGACGTACCTGTCGATCGCGTCCTGCTGCGGGTGGAACTGCTCGATCTCGTAGCCGTAACGCTCGCGCACGCGATCGATCATGCCCAGCGTTTCCGCATGCAGGCGGCCGGTGTTCAGCGAGAAGATGCCGATCGGCACGCCTTTCGACAGGATCGCGTGCGTCAGCAGCATGTCTTCCGCCGCGAGGCTGCTCGCGAACTTCACGCGCTCGTGACGCTCGCCGATCTGCGCGAGCAACGCGTCGAGGCGCTCGACCTTCGCGGCAAGCTCCGGCGTCAGCACGGTGGCGGTCGCGGCGCTCATGCGCTCACCTTGGCGCCGGGCGCCGCCCCGTCGGCCGCGGTGGCGCGGCGGCGAAACAGCGGCGCCGGCTCGTCGAACGCGCCCTGGTAGCGCTGCGTGAATTCCGTGAACGCGTTCAGCGCGTCGTGGATGTCCTTGTCGGCGCGCACCGCGAATGCGTCGAAGCCGCAACGCGACATGTACAGCAGCTGGTCGCGCAGCACGTCGCCGATCGCGCGCAGCTCGCCCGTCCAGCCGTGGCGCTCGCGCAACAGGCGCGCGATGCTGTAGCCGCGGCCGTCCGCGAAGCGCGGAAAGTCGACCGCGACGAGCGAAATCGCGCCGAAATCGGCCGCGAGATCGGCCGGCTCGCTGTCCGGAGCGAGCCAGACGCCGAGTTCGTCCTTCGTCTTCGCGGCGACGAGCGCCGCGCGCTCGGCCTGCCACCACGCGAGCGGCACCAGCACCTTGCCGGCCGGCAGCGCATCGACCGCGGGCAGCGCACCGTCTTCCGCCGCGCGCACGACCTGCCATGCATCGTCGATCACTGCGCGGTTCTTGATAATCGAAGCCATCTGCTAATTCCTTCTACCCGGTTGGTTACGCGTTCACCGCCTGGCGCGCCGCATAGACGCGCTCCTTGAACGGCGTGAGGCCGATGCGGTCGTACGTGTCGACGAAGCGCTCTCCGTCGACGCGCGATTCGACGAACGTGTCGATCAGCTTCGCGATGACGTCCGGCACTTCCTCCGCCGAGAACGACGGCCCGATCACGCGGCCCAGGCGCGCGCCGTTGCGGCCCGTGCCCTGCTCGCCGCCGAGCGACACCTGATACCACTCCGCGCCGTCCTTGTCGACGCCGAGGATGCCGATGTTGCCGACGTGGTGGTGACCGCACGAGTTCATGCAACCGGAAATGTTCAGCGACAGGTCGCCGAGGTCGTATACGTAGTCGAGATCGTCGAAACGCTGCTGGATCGCCAGCGCGATCGGGATCGACTTCGCGTTCGCGAGCGAGCAGAAGTCGCCGCCCGGGCACGCGATGATGTCGGTCAGCAGGCCGACGTTCGGCGTGGCGAAACCGGCCGCCTTCGCCTTTTCCCACACGGCGAACAGGTCGCGCTTCTTGACGTTCGCGAGGATCAGGTTCTGCTCGTGCGACACGCGCAGCTCGCCGAGCGAGTAGGCGTCGGCCCAGTCCGCCACCTGTTCCATCTGCTGGTCGGTCGCGTCGCCCGGGGCCACGCGGTGATCCTTCAGCGACAGCGTGACGGCCGCATAGCCGGCCACCTTGTGCGGCGCGACGTTACGCTCGACCCAGCGCGCGAACGCCTTGTTCTCGAGCAGATGCTGCTCGAACGATGCGTCGGTGTCGGCCAGCTTCTCGTATACGGGCGGCTGGAAGTACTGCGACACGCGATCGACTTCCGCCTGCGTGAGCGTCGACGGGCCGTCCTTCAGGTGTTGCCACTCTTCCTCGACCTGCTGCGCGAACTTCGCGGGCGACAGCGCCTTCACGAGGATCTTGATGCGCGCCTTGTACAGGTTGTCGCGGCGGCCGTAGCGGTTATACACGCGCAGCACGGCTTCGCAGTAGGTGAGCAGGTGCTGCCACGGCAGGTCTTCCTTGATCACCGCGCCGATGATCGGCGTACGGCCGAGGCCGCCGCCCGCGAGGATGCTCGCGACCACCTCGCCCTGCGCGTTCTTCTTCAGGTAGACGCCGAGATCGTGGATCTGCACGGCCGCGCGGTCGTCCCTGGAGCCCGACACGGCGATCTTGAACTTGCGCGGCAGCCACGCGAATTCGGGATGGAACGTCGACCACTGGCGCAGGATTTCCGACCACGGACGCGGATCGATCTCCTCGTCCTGGGCGACGCCCGCGAACTGGTCGGCCGTGATGTTGCGGATGCAGTTGCCCGAGGTCTGGATGCCGTGCATCTGCACCGACGCGAGCTTCGCGAGGATCTCGGGCGTCTCTTCCAGCTGGATCCAGTTGAACTGGATGTTCGAGCGGGTCGAGAAATGGCCGTAGCCGCGATCGTGTTCGCGGGCGATGCGCGCCAGCATCCGGAGCTGGTCGCTGCGCAGGTTGCCGTACGGAATCGCGATGCGGTGCATATATGCGTGGCGCTGCATGTACAGGCCGTTCTGCAGGCGCAGCGGACGGAACTCGTCTTCGCTCAGCTCGCCCGACAGCCGGCGGCGCACCTGATCGCGGTACTGCGCGACACGTTCGTCGACGATCGTCTGGTCGTATTGGTCGTACTGATACATTCGGGGACCCCAGGGTTTTCGTGGTGACCGCGCGACGTCCTAGCCACGTCGCGCCCGAATCTCCGTTCCGCCGTCACCGCCGCCAACCACTGCCGGGTGGATTGCTAATGACGAAAACAGATATCCATATTTGAAAAACTCCGGTGAATCGTAATAAACTCGCCTTATATTTCAAACGACTAAAAAATTCTGTTGATATGCGGAAGGGTTATAAATGAACCTGCACCAATTTCGCTTCGTGCGCGAGGCCGTCCGGCAGAATTTCAATCTCACCGAGGCCGCGAAGGCGCTCTACACGTCGCAACCGGGGGTATCGAAGGCGATCATCGAGCTCGAGGACGAGCTGGGCGTGGAGATCTTCACGCGGCACGGCAAGCGCGTGCGCTCGCTCACCGAGCCGGGCCGGATCATCCTCGCGTCGGTCGAGCGGATTCTCCAGGAGGTTGAAAGCCTTAAAAGGGTCGGGAAAGATTATGCCGCGCAAGACCAGGGCAACCTGACCATCGCGGCCACCCACACGCAGGCCCGCTACTCGCTGCCGGCCGCGATCGCCGAGTTCAAGAAGCGCTTCCCGAAGGTTCACCTGTCGATCCTGCAGGGCAGCCCGACGCAGGTGGCCGAGATGGTGATCCATGACCAGGCCGATCTCGCGATCGCCACCGAGGCGATCTCCGACTATAAGGAGCTCGTGTCGCTGCCCTGCTTCCAGTGGCATCACGCGGCCGTCGTGCCGGCCGACCACCCGTTGCTCGAACGCAAGCCGCCGACGCTCGACGATCTCGCGCAGTACCCGCTGATCACCTACGACGATGCGTTCGCGGGCCGCAAGAAGATCAACCATGCGTTCGCGCTGCGCGGGCTGTCGCCGGACATCGTCCTCGAGGCGATCGACGCCGACGTGATCAAGACCTACGTCGAACTCGGCCTCGGCGTCGGGATCATGGCCGACATCGCGTTCAATCCCGAGCGCGACCGCAGCCTGCGGCTCATCCCGGTCGGCCACCTGTTCGGCAGCAACGTGACGCGCGTCGCGCTCAAGCAGGGCGCCTACCTGCGCAGCTATGTGTATACGCTCGTCGAACTGCTGTCGCCGACGCTGAACCGCAAGCTGATCGAGCAGGCGCTCAAGGGCGAATCCGAATCGTACGAGCTTTGACCGGCGTGTATAAACGCAGGGGCGCCGGCTTCCCGTTCGGCGCCCTGTTCCGCTGCCCGACGGAGATTCCCGCATGACGCTTCCCGCCCTGTTGCGCCGCGCCGCCGCCGGCGCCCTCGTGCTGGCCTGCACGGCCGCGCAGGCCGACCTGAAGGTCGGCGTCGACCTGTCGTCGACCGGCCCGGCCGCCGCGATCGGCATCACGAGCAAGAACGCGATCCTGATGTGGCCGAAGACGATCGCGGGGCAGCCCGTCCAGGTGACGGTGCTCGACGACGCCTCCGACCCGGGCACCGCGGTGCGCAACATCCGCAAGCTGGTCGACGAGGATCACGTCGACGTCGTGGTCGGGCCGAACATCACGCCGGCCGCGCTCGCAGCGCTCGACGCGATCGCCGCCGGGCAGACGCCGATGATCACGCTGGTCGGCTCCGGCGCGATCGTCGAGCCGCAGGAAGGCGCGCGGACCTGGGCGTTCAAGATGGCGCAGAGCGACCGCGCGATGGCCGACGTGATGACGCGCTACATGGCGAACCATGGCGTGAAGACGGTCGGCTTCATCGGCTTCGCGGACAGCTACGGCGACAGCTGGCTGAACGAGTTCACGCGCTTCGCCGAGCTGCGCAAGATCCGCGTCGTCGCGACCGAGCGCTTCAACCGCACCGACGCGAGCGTGACCGGCCAGGCGCTGAAGCTGATCGCGGCGAAGCCCGACGCGATCCTGATCGCGGGGTCGGGCACGCCGGCCGTGCTGCCGCAACGCACGTTGACCGAGCGCGGTTACAAGGGCCCGATCTACCAGACCCACGGCATCGCGACGCCCGAATTCATCAAGCTCGGCGGCAAGGATGTCGACGGGACGCTGTTCCCGACCCAGCCGGTGGTCGTCGCGCGCACGCTGCCGGCCGGGCATCCGGCCCGTCAGGCCGCGCTCGCGTTCGTCGACGCGTACGAAGCGAAATACGGCGCAGGCACCGTCACGCAGTTCGCGGGCGACGCGGCAGGCGTCTATCCGCGTCTCGCCGATGCGGTCGGCCGCGCGCTGAAGACCGCGCAGCCCGGCACCCCCGCATTCCGCGCGGCGCTGCGGCGCGAGCTGGAGCGCGCGCACGAACTCGTCGTGCCGAACGGCGTCGTCAACACGAGCGACAAGGATCATGTGGGGCTCGATCAGCGGGCGAGCGTGATGGGAATCGTCAAGCAGGGCCGGTTCATCTACCTGAGCCAGTGACGAGCGTGCCGGATGTCGTGCAGCTTGCCCGGCATCCGGATTTCCGCCATAATCCGCCTTTCGCCGCGCACGGCCTCACGCGTGGCCACGATCAAGCCCAGGTGGTGAAATTGGTAGACGCAGGGGACTCAAAAATAGGTACTTGTACCTATAGTTAGCTTGGGTTCATCGTCTGCAAGTCCGCGTCAGGTAAGGATTTTTTGGGGAACTCGGCTTCCGGTCAAAAAGCTCGCTTTTCGAGCCAGGAGCCAACTAGGAGTCAGTGCGGTGCTGGCTGGCTCCAAGTCAGTAGTAGCAGGTAGTTGAAGTATCATGTGCGTCCTGCCCGAGTGGTGGAATTGGTAGACGCAGAGGACTCAGACCAAATTTGAGCCCTCCAGGGGAAACCCCGGAGGTGAAGCCCGTCAAACTCGGTGAAGGCCCTGGACGCAAGTCCGAGCTAATGCCGAGCCAAGCCCTCGTACCGAAAGGTTCAAGGGAAGGTGTAGAGAGCAGACGGCGGGCACCTACGGCCGAGAGGCTATGGTGAAGGCGTGCTCCAGACCACGAACGCCCTGCCCCGTGCAGGTCGGCGGCGAAAGCCGAAGTGGGAAGAAAATCCTCCGCCGCAAGGCTTGTCGGTTCGAGTCCGACCTCGGGCACCAATTCAGAAGCCGCCTCTGTTCACGCAGAGGCGGCTTTTCTATTTCTGTAAAGTGCTAGTTGCGACCGCCGACGTCAGTGCGGCGACCTATGTGGATGTCCGCTTGCCCTCATGGACAACCTCTACGTCGCAGTGAAAAGCGCAACCCGGAGTGCAGATGAGAAAAGTTAATCCTAACGATGTCAAAGGCGACTTCACGACATTCATAAATGACCAAATCGCCTACTTCGACCGCTCTGTTGCACGCATCACGGCAGGACAACAGCACGCAGATGCAGACCTAAGCATCCTGGCGGAAACGACGCTGCATTCGGCATACGTTGGCTTTGAGAGGTTCGTTTCTGACCTGCTAATCGCATACGTTAATCGTGATTTCTCCCAGTATCAGGCTTCCTTGAAAGGAGCGATCACGAACTCGGTCAACTCCAAATTTGGCGCTTTTGGTGTTGCGCGAATGGCATTCACGCCAATTAAGCACATCAAGCTGGACGACTTGGAGGTACTGGTTGATCCAGAAGGCTGGAATCAGACTTTTAGCTCCGTCGAAAAAATGAAGGCCCGATTCAATGATTGGGTCACGCCTGCATTGCGCGCCGGCGTTACGGCCATCGATGACCACAACACGAAATTTATCGACTCAATGAGATCGGTACGCAACTTCATCGCCCACGGAAGCAAGGGGTCGAAAGACATCATGAATGCCGCTTTGGCCGACATCGCCACGGGCTCACCGATCAATGCCCCATTAGCAAGGGGACAGCATAACTTGCATGTGGTAGGCGCGTACTTGAAAGCCAAGGTAAATGGGGTTCCGCGTGTCAAGATCTATATGACTCGGATACGCGATATTGCGCAGACGATGTAGTCTGTCGGAGCCGCACTGTTCCGGCGAAAGTCTGATTAGCTTTTTCTACCTATGGCGTCCTTTCGGAACCCTCGATCCCCCGCCATGAACGCCTCCAGCATGTGCGGAATCAGCGTCGTCGCATCGACCGCCTTGCCGTAGGTCTGCGCGTGCATGGCCGCGTAGCGGTCGAGGTCGGCCTTGAGCGTGGCCGGGCACGCGAAGGTCAGCTTCACGCTTTCGGTTTTCGGCAGCGGCCCGAGCCGCAACTTGCGTGTCGTGCTCATGGTGAAGTCCCCCGATTGAAGAACAGCGGCTGGTACGGCCGCAGCACGATGTCGCGGTTGACGATGATGCTGACCGGCAGACCCGGCCGTTCGGTCAAGGTCGGCTGGATGTTGAGGTTGCGGCGCGTGAATTCCTGGCCGACCTGATTGGCCGTGTCCTGCGCGCTATCCCGGAACGCGATGACGGTATTGCCGTTGGCATTGCCTTGGTTCGAGACGGCCAGCTCGGAACCCACGCCCAATATAGTGGACAGCGCGGCACCCGCCAGAATGCGTCCCCAATGCCAATCGACGCCATCCTCCAGACCGGCATAGCCAGCCGGATCGGCACCAGCCAGGTTGTCCAGCGTGAGCGAAGACGTGTCCGGCAGGATGATGCGGTTCCACACGATCTGCACGCGGCTCTGCCCGTAGGCGACCTGGCTGTTGTATTTGCCGAGGATGCGCGAACCCTGCGGAATCAGCAGATAGCGGCCCGTCGCTGTGTCGTACACCGGCGCCGTCACGGTGCCGATCACGTCGCCCGGCAGGTCGGACTTGATACCCGTCACCAGCGCCGCCGAGATCACGGTGCCGGCCATCACCTGATACGGCGAGGCCGGCGTTTGCAGGCTGCCGGAATTACGGGTTTGCGTGGTTCCGGCTTTCTGGAACGCCTCTTTCTGATCTTGCCGGTTCTGCACGGCGGTCGGATCGGCCGGCTGCGCCGCCGTCGAGGCCGGGCCGGCGGCCTGCGGGTCGAAGCCCGCCAGACCGGATGCGGGCGCAGCCGAAGCGATCGGCGTGGGTGCAGCGGTAGCAGCAGCGGCGCGTTGCGGATTGCTGGAGCGGAAGAACACCGACGAACCCGCTGCCGCTTCGGCTTCCTTGCGCAGCGCATCGCGCTCGGCCGCCGCCGCGTCTTGGCCCGGTGGCGCGTAGTTGGCCACCGCCGGCTGCTGCGACTGGACGATGGCCGGACCGAGGTCGCCCGGCAGCGGCGGCCCCAGCTCCGGCACCTTCGCCGGCAACGGCGTTGGCTGCGGCGGCAGCTTCGAGTAGTCGGCGGGAAGCTGGCCGAGTTCTTCGGACTTCGATACGCGATCGACGTTGTATAGCTCGTTTGTATCGGTGTTGCCGCGCGAGTGCTTCGGCTGCAACGACCACATCGTTGCGCCGAGCACCGCAACGCCGAGGCCACCGGCCAGCAGTGCCAGCGTGCGCCGGTTGAGGCGCGTCACCGGGCGCGGCTGTGCGCGCAGCGCCACGTTGTCCGGCGCGACCTTCGGCGCCGCGTCGGGAATCGGCTCGCTCGGGATTTCGTTCTGGCTCATGGTCAGTTCCCCCGCGTGCCATCCGTGCGCTCGATACGCACCACGTCGCCTTTATCCCCGCCGAGACGCAATTCGGCTGCGCCGAACAACCGATCCACGATGTAATACGGCGAGCGGAAACGGTAGTTGACGAGCTGGCCGTCACCCTGCGCGCCGATGACGAACAGCGGCGGCAGTTCGCCTTGCGCGATGCCGGGCGGGAACTGGATGTAGACCTTTTCACCATCGTCGAAGGCACGCAGCGGTTTCCACGGCGGATTGCTGCCGCTAATCGCGTAGCGGAAGCGAATCTTCTCCAGCGATAGGCCTGTATCGACGGGGGCCGCCGCCTGCGCGGCCTGATCTTGCCGCTGCAAGGCCAGCATCTGATCCTTCGGGTATTCCCACGACACCGAGGCCATCCATGCCTTTTCGGTCGACGTCAGCTCCAGCAGGTAGGTACGTCGGCTCGTGGTGATGACCAGGTTCGTCTTGAGATCCGAACGGATCGGCTTCACCAGTACGTTCACGCGCAGCGCGTCGCCGGCGCCGCTGGACGTGTCGCCGACGATCCAGCGCACGGTGTCGCCGGCAGCGACCGTCACCAGCTCCTCGCCGGATTGAAGCGAAATCACGGTGACGCGGCCCGGCGCGGCATAGACCTGATACAACGCGCCGTCGGTAAAGGGCCAGACTTGGATCGCGTTGACGAAGCCCTCGCGCGTGGGTGCCATGCGCGCCGCGGCGTTCGCACGCGAGACGCGCACGGTTTCGTCGGTTGCCATGCACCAGCGCGGCCAGCGCAACATGCGGATGCCGTGCGACTTCGATTTGCAGCGCCGCCGTGCGGTGGGCGCTCAACCGCTGCGCCAGCCGGTCGGACAGGCTCGCGGTCTTGGGCGCTTCGCCTTCGTCGTGGCCTTCCTCGTCGTTCGCACCGTCGCCTGCGCCGAAACCCTGCCGCAGCTTTTCGAGTGTCCGCAGCGCCTTCGCCTCGGCCTCGCGCAGCAGGCCGCGATGAATCACGGCGTCGCCTTCACGGTCAAGCGTGACGATGGCACCGGCCACGGCGCGCACGTCTGGGGCATAGCCTTGCAAACCGTCCTCGATGGCTTGCAGTTCCTCGGCCACCTGTTCGCGGCGCGGTTCCAGCGTTTCCACCTTGTCCCCATCCTCGGTGTCGTAGGCTTCTTCCAATTCGGCGTCGAGCTTGTCGAGGCGATTTTGCAGGGACGCGATGCGGCGGGCTTCGCGGCTGGTCGGTTCGCGGCGCTGGCGCGGCGCGTTCTGGAACGACTGCCGCTCGGCGTGGTTCATGTGCGGCACGGCTTCCACCCACGCCCAGCCCTCGGCGCGCACGTCCTCGGCCTGCGCGTCCAGCTTGTCGCGCACCAGCGTTTCCAGCAGCGCGGCGTCGGTCAGGTAGGTTCCCGCGTTGCCTTCCGCGAACAGGTCGCGGAGGATGCCACCGCCTGCATGCGTGTAGGCGTCCAACCCGACGAAACGCACCAGCGGATGCGTGGCGGTGATTTCACGCTCGGTCAGGCGGTCGCGCAGTGCGGATGCGCCGCGCTGCCATTCTGGCGCACCGTAGTACGCGGTTTCCTGTGCGGCGTGGTCGTCGGTGATGGTCAAGGCCATCAACTGTTCCAGTGTGGCGGCTCCGGCGCGGTAGTCGGTCAGCAGGCGCGGCGAGACATTCGCCAGCTTCAAACGGCGCTGCACCACCAACGGGGACACGCCAAAGTCGGCGGCAATGTCTTCCACCGGACGGCCTTCCTTGACCAGCGCAGCGAAGGCCGCGAACTGGTCGGCGGGGTGCATGGCTTCGCGCTGCACATTCTCGGCGAGGCTGACGGTACGGGCAGACGCATCGGCCACCAGCAGGCACGGCACTTCGTAGTCGGCGGCGATGCGCTTCTTCTTCGCCAGCAGCTTCAAGGCGGTCAGGCGGCGGTCGCCTGCGACGACTTCGTATTGCTCGCCATCGGCGGACACGATGACGATGAGGTTTTGCAGCAGGCCGACACGGGCGATGCTCGCGGCCAGTTCGGGGATGGACTGGCGCGGAGTCGTGCGGACGTTGCGCTTGGAACGGCGCGGCAACAACTGCGACAGAGGAACCAGAATCAGGTTCTTGGTCGGGTCGGCCACTTCCAGCGGCGCGGCGGTTTCGAGGGCGATGGCTTCGGTTTTGAGTACGGCGTTCATGGTGATAACTCCTTGCGGTTAGGGATACAGCAGCGAGAGAAGCGGCAAGGGCTGCTGCCTGCCCCTGCCGCGTGGGTAATCAGGCTTTCAACTGGCGCAGGCCATCGGCCAGCAGCCACAAGGCGCGATTCAGGCGGATGCCGTTGTCGATGCCTTGCACCGGGCGCGTGGTCTGGCGACGACCATTCGCGGCGCGGGCGGACAGGCCGCCTTTGATGAGGTTTTCTTGCGTGCGGTTGAACACGCTCCACAAGTCGCGGCGGCTGTCGTCGTGACGGCGCGGCAGCAGGATTTGCGATTCGGTGATGGGCGCGGGCTTGTCGTCGTCGTACTTCAACGCCAGCGCAGCGCGGGCGAACACTTCCGATTCCCCTGCATCCAGCGTGATTGCCTGCATGGCATCGCGGGATTCCTGCGCCCGGTCGAAACCGTGCAGGACTTCGTAAGCGCCTTCGATGACGTGGGCGGCTACGTCGCCCTTGTGGGGAACGCGCACGTCCGCCACGGTGTCGCCACAAACGAGGCCGTTCTGGCAGACGAAGCGGAACATCCCGGCCAGCATCTGATAACTGCTGGTGCCATCGTGCGAGTTCAGCAGGATGATTTCGTTGGCTTCGCGTCCGTTGATCTGGCTGACATGGCGCAGTCGGAGCATGTGCTTGGTGTAGTCGCGGCGGTCGTCGGCACGCACGCGGGTCTGGCACACCATGAACGGCTCGAAGCCTTCGCCGCGCAGTTCTTGCAGCACGGTCGCGGTGGGGATGTAGCTGTACCGCTCGGAGCGGCTTTCGTGCGGGGCGTCCGCGAAGATGGAAGGCGCGACGGCGCGGATTTGGTCATCCGACAGCGGATAGTCGGAACGCAGTACCGGCGAGCGCGAAGCGAAACGGGAAGCGAGTTGCATGGCATTTCTCCTGACGAAAAGGGTTTGCTGTTCAAGCCGCACACCGGATTTCTAGATTCGGAGCCCGCCTTTCGGCGGTTCTGTGCGGTCGGCACGAGGAACCCGGTTGGCCCTGTTGCCACCGTCTTTCCTGAGTTCATCGCCCGCGACGGTCAGGAGCGCGCGGACGGGGGCCGTCAAGGAGGAAAGCGCAGGGTTGGTGCGGCCCGCAGCGCAGCGAGGACACGGCCCTGCGCGCCTTGACGGCACACGGGAGCGGGCTACAGTCGCGGACAAGGTGATGAAGTCAGGGGAGACGGCTGGACAAGGCAACGGCCATCCCTGTGTGCCGACCGCACGCAAGCGAAGCGCGCAGGCCCGGATCGAGGAATCCGGGCCGTAGGCGTCAGCGATGGAAGCCCGCAGGGGGCGAAACTCGCGCAGCGAGGTTCGATGCGAAGCACGAGAGCGCGACCGGCCGCCTGGCCGGGGACGCCCATTGGAAACTTCCTAAGCGTCCAGCAGCATGAGATAGCATCTCTTTTGTCGGGCAAAATGCCGCGAGACCTATCCGATGCGATGGCTCAAACGATCAAAATTTGGAGATGGCTTTGAAGCTTCATCTGCTTATAGATACGTGCGTCTGGCTGGATCTGGCCAAAGACTATCGGCAACTTCCGCTTCTTGATGCTGTACTCGCCATGAAAAACGCCGGCGAACTTGAAATCGTCCTTCCTCAGATAGTGGTGGCGGAATTCAACCGAAACAAAGAGCGCATCATTGCCGATAGCAAGCGCAGCCTGTCGAGTCATTTCAAGCTAGTTCGGGAAGCCATGTTGAAGTTTTCACAGGAAGAAGGGCGTGAAGACGCACTGCGAAAACTGAATGAGGTCGATCACCGGATAGCGATCGGTGGTGAGGCGGTGAACGACGCCATCGAGATCATCGAAAAGATATTCGCGTCCACCGATCACATCTCACTTACCGATGCCGTTAAGGCCCGAGCAGCAGATCGCGCGATCGCAAAAACCGCCCCATTCCATCGGCAACGTAATGGCATCGATGACGCCATCATCATCGAGACATACATCGATGCACTTTCCGCCAAGACGGATACCGACGAGGTGTATGGCTTTGTGACCCATAACATCCACGACTTCAGTGATCGCGGCAGCGACTCGCGCTTGCCGCATTCGGATCTGGCCGCGATATTCGACAATAGCAGCTCCCGATATGCGACCAGCCTTGGGCCGTTGTTAGGTGAGTTCGCCGAAGACCTGCTGGAAGAAGTTAAATTTGAGCGAGAATTCAACCAAGAGCCACGCAAACTGTCTGAACTGCTGGAGGCCGAACACCGGCTGTTCACGCAGGTTTGGTACAACAGGCATTGGAACTTGCGCATTTCTATCGAGCGTGGAAAACACAAGCTGGTAAGTGGCGAGGCGTGGGAGAAGTTGTCGCCCAAGAAGCGGATCAACACGACCGTAGATACGGTATGGGAAGGCGCTCTTGCGGCGGCCAAGCGAGCAGAAGACGAACTTGGCCCGGATGGCATTGGTCCGTGGAGCGATTTCGAGTGGGGAATGATTAACGGCAAGCTATCCGCCATCCGATGGATGTTAGGCGACGATTGGGACATGCTCGACACGTAAGTGCGGCCTGGCGGTCCGGGAACGACAACCTCGAACTATCGCAGGCACATCAAAATTTGTGACTAGGGGGCGCAAGTGCATTTGGCGCAGTTAACGATCTCGAATTTCCGAAAATTGCAGAAAGCAGAATTGCGATTCCAACCGGGCTTAAATGTCCTGGTGGGTGCCAATAACGTCGGGAAGACTGCCGTGGTTGATGCCTTACGGGCTTTACTTGCCGGGCACGACGAACCCTACCCACGCCTCGACATCGATGACGTTCATCGACCTCACGGCGGGGTGCCCGGCGGAGACATCACGTTCCAGTACATATTCCGCGGCCTCGATGAAGACGACGAAGCCGACTTCCTGCCGGCGTTGAAGATAGATGCCGCTGGCAAGGCTGAGGCTCACATCACCATCCGCTATGCGGAAGCCGACAAGATTGGCCGGCTGCGCGCCAAACGCTGGTGTGGCGATCACGAAGACGTCGGGCTGACCGCCGACATGATGGAAAATCTGCGCGGGGTGTACTTGCCACCGCTGCGTGATGCCTCCCAAAGCTTGAAACCGAGTCGCAGTAGCCAACTTGCCCGGTTATTCCAGCTTCTGTCCGACGATGCCGGGCGGAAAGAGATCAACGAGGCACTGGAGAAGCTCGATGAAGAACTGAAAAAGCATCAGCCGATCACCAATACCCATACGGCCATCAAGAGTCGGCACGACAGTATGCTCGGCCCGCAGTTGGCCCAGCTTCTGGAACTCGGATTGAGCGGAAGCGACTTTCAGAGACTGGCATCCCGTCTTTCGCTCATGGTCGATGCTTTCGAGATCGAACAGAACGGCCTCGGCTTCAATAATCTGATTTTCATGGCAGTCGTCCTCAGCGAATTGGCCAAGAACCCGGAATCAAGTTATCGCGGATTGATTATTGAAGAGCCGGAAGCGCATTTGCATCCTCAGCTCCAAGCTGTCCTCTTGGGTTATCTGGAAACGATCAAGGCAACCGATGGAGAGAAGCCGGTTCAGCTTTTTGTAACCAGTCATTCTCCGAATTTTGCCAGCATTGCCGACATCAAATGCTTGGCCTGTCTGGTGGATACGGGAAGCACGGTCGAAACCTTCTTCCCGCGCGACGTTGCCTTCGAGAAGGGGAAGCGAGAGAAGTTGGAGCGTTACCTCGATGTGACGCGCGCGGAGCTATTTTTTGCTCGGCGCGTCATCTTCGTAGAGGGCGCCGCTGAATTGATGCTGGTCAGTGTGCTGGCCGAAAAAGCCGGATACAAACTGCGCGAGCATGGTGTAAGCCTCATCAGCGTGGAGGGACTGAACTTCGACTCGTTTCTTCCCTTGTTCGGCGAAAGTGCCTTGAAGATCCCAGCTTCCGTGATAACCGACGCGGACCCCGTGGACACGCCAACCGATGGAAGCGAACCCAAGGCGCTGTATCCGGCTGCCGGCGATGCCGTCAAGGTATCCGACAATACGGCCAAGATGAAACAGAGCGAGGATGCGCTCGTCAAGATTTTTCACGGGGTCAAGACACTGGAGTACGACCTAGCCCTGCATGAAGATAATCGCTCGGCGATGCTCAAAGCACTCAAGGAACTGCATCCAAAAATCGGCGAAGCCGTCGAGACTACGGTCAATGCGGCCATTGGAGATGCCGACAAAGCCCGCCTTCTGTTCAGCGGCATGTTTGAGCGCACGCAGAACAACGTCCAGAAAGGGCGATTCGGACAGGCTCTCGCTCAAATTCTGGCCGAGGGAGCCGCATGCACCGTACCCGAGTACATCCGCCTAGCCATTGAACACGCCTGCCAGAAGACACCGGAGAATCCATGACGGAGCTTTCCTCGGAACAGTCCACAATTATCGATGCGACGCTTGCACCCATGTCTGTCATCGCGTGTGCGGGCAGCGGAAAAACGCTGACATCGGTTCGACGGCTCGCGGAAATACGCCGACAACTTGGCGACCATCGAGGACGGGTTGCGTTGCTTTCATTCTCTAATGTGGCCGTGGATACTTTCCGACAGAACTATCAGGTTCTGCTCAAGGAAATGTCTGTTGGCATGGGTGGCCACCGTGTTGACATCGATACGCTGGATGGATTCATCACGCGCCATGTGCTTCACCCACATGCCCATCAAACGATGGGCGCGACGCAGGCTGCCTTTCTCGTCATGGGTGGCGAGTCGTTTCTAAACGGATTTACGTTCAAGCCAGGGAATTATCCCGTCAGCATCACGAGCATGCAGGTCGGCGCACGCACGTCTGGCGTCTACTTCTATTATGTGAACAACGATCAGGTGGTCGAGCTGAATCAAAGCGACGCATCCAAGCTCGTGCATCGACTAGGGAAGACGGGCGCCTACACGCACAATCTTGGTCGCTACTGGTGCTACCGAACGCTGCAAGAACAGCCGGTCATCCTGCGCGCCTTAGCTCGCCGGTATCCACACATTCTTATCGACGAGGCGCAGGATATTGGCACGCTGCACCAAGCTATCCTCGAACAACTCATCGGCGCCGGCGTACGAGTCTCGCTGATCGGAGACCCCAACCAAGGTATCTACGAATTCGCTGGCGCAAATGGCGCGTTTCTCTCGCAGTATGGCGGGCGCACTGGGGTCACGGACCTTGGACTGACCCGAAACTATCGGTCTGTACCGCCGCTCGTCAAACTGGCAAACAAGCTGTCCGCACGCAATGATGTGGCCGATCGAGAAGCACCTGATACCACGCATGGCGCGTTCTTCATTCCGTACAAAACGGCCGAGCGCGATAAAGTCGTCACGGCCTTCCAAGCGGCGGTGCTTGCAGCGGAACTGAAAGTTGAACGATCCGCGGTGTTATGCCGTGGCCGCGACCTTGCCGACAAGCTAGCCGGCAACGATTCCCCGGCCGGTCAAGGAACAGTGAAGGGCTTTGCTCAGGCGGCCATTGCCCGCGACAAGAAACAGGACTATCTGGGCGCCTTCAAGGGCGTAGCTACATGCGTCGTTAGCCTCCTTGCTGATCCACCGAAGGGGTTGGTGGCCTCGATTACTCAGCCCGCACGATACCCCGAGGCCCAAAGTCTGCGGCGTCTCATTTGGCGCTTTGCGCGTAACCCCGATACGGGCTTGCCGTCCACGACACTTCTGGCCGACACGGAATGGCATCCACAACTACTCGCCAGGGTGAAAGCATTGCTCGCCGTCTTGGAGAGCGATCACGGTCTTAAGCCTACTGACAACATCGGCATGAAGCTGGCAAAAAAGAGCTTACCCAATGCACCGCTAGCCGTTGTTTCCGACCTCGCCGCACCCAGCGCCGCTCGGGTTCGCGTGGATACTGTTCACCAGGCAAAGGGCGAAAGTCTGGATGCAGTGCTGTACATGGCAAACAAGGAGCACGTTTCAGCGCTGCTGGGCGGAGTCAGTTCCGAGGTCGGACGCATAGGCTACGTGGCCGTTACCCGTGCCCGAAATCTCTTATGGCTGGGCGTGCCCTCCAATGCGCTACCAGACCTACGCCAAAGCTTGATTTCGCATGGTTTTCAAGAGGCTGGCATTTCCGCTGTCCCCTCCGTAACCAGCTGAGTCTCAGAATTAACTCGGCGAAAGCAGCATTCCTTAAGAACGGAACACGGAATAGAACAACACAAGTCTATATCAGCGAGTCAAGCCATGACACCTCATAAGACAAAATTGCAGCAGCTTTCAATTAGTGCAATTGAGCAATCCGCTGAGATTCAGGCGTGGCTATCTCAGTTTAATACCGGACAACAGGCCACCGCCAAAACGCTACTGAGTCACATAAAATTTGTATCACGGGACGAGTTCGCGTCGTGGTTGCGTCAAGCCATAGGACAGCTTCCACCTCAGCAAGTACATGCCTTGTACTCAGTAAGAAAACTGGAGTCAGAACAAACAAATTTTTTTGATGACTCAGGGAATCCCATTAGCAGACCGGGAGATTCGCTCGGAAGCGAGGACTTGGTCTACTCGCTCATATCGAACTGTGTCCGGGCAAGCAATGGAAAACTTCTTGACCATCCTTCGCTGTCGATCTTGAAGTCTCAAAAAATACGAAGCTATGTGCTTCTCGATGATTCCATTGGAAGCGGCGATCGCGTCTCGGGCTTCATCAACGCGATGCTGAAAAGTCCGACATTCCTGAGTTGGTGGAGCTTTGGCTGGATTAAGTTTCATGTTGTCAGCTTTGCAAGACCGCGCGAAGCCGAGACAAAAATTATCGCCAAAATTCGTGGCTCAGACCACGGAAAACGCCATTTCAGAAAATCCGAAAAAGTCGATTTCACTAGTGAAATAGTCTATGAAACCGATTGGTATCAGGCTCGCTGGGGTGAGCAGTATAGGCTGGTGATCGACCTTTGCCGCCACCAGACCAAAATTCCGACTAAATGGCGCCTAGGATACGGGGCCGTTGCTGCGAATATCGTGTTCTACCATAGCGTTCCAAACAATCTTCCTGGTGTGCTCTGGTACTCGAAGGAGGACAAATGGCAGGGACTGATGCCGGGGCGCGCAGTCCCTGACTGGCTTTTGGCATTCCTTGACCAAGACCGCAGAGAAGTGGTTCGGGGCAATACCTCAATCTCAGAGGAAATATATAAGCTGCTAGCGCTAGTAAAACGTGGAATCCGCAGCCCAAACAGTGTCGCGCTTCGGCTCGGCCTCGACCAAAGGTATGCCCAAAATCTGATCTTACATGCGGGGGCACTCGGACTACTGACGCCACATACTCGCCTGACCCCGGCCGGCCTTAACTGCCTGATGCAATCAAACAAGGTTGCGAATATACCCAAGTGGGATCATAGCCTGTATATTCCAGTTTCGTGGTGTGCTGGCCGGGCGACCGTTCAGCCGTTGACCGATGATGAAGGCAGTGCCTTTCAGGAGTCGACAAATTCTGTCGTAGCTTCTACATCGACAGATGGAGATGTCGGACAGGCATCTCTGGAAAGATCTGACGCTAAGGCGGCTGCGCCGCCCTTCAGTGTCATGCCCCAATCACCTTCGATGTCTCGGGAGAGCCATGACACTGATGGCCCCGTGGGCTCAAAGGAGAGGTGAATGGAGACCTGGTCAGTACACCACCTTTCCCAACAAGCGACTTCCGTTCTCGGCAAATCAATTGCTCAAGACCTAACTTCGTATGCTCAACGCCTACGACGCTCAGGGCTGCCGGTAGTTTTCACACTGCGCCATCTTTCCAGAATCGTTGGTGTCGATTATTCCCTGCTGCGAGCATCAGTTGAAAGGCGCCGAGAGTCTGCCAATTACCGCATGTTTGCAATCAAGAAACGCTCGGGCGGCCGACGGCACATTCATGCAATCACCGGAGACCTGTTTAAAGCACAGCAATTTATAAATGCGGAAATTTTGCAGAAACTAAATCCACATCCAGCATCATTCGCCTTTCATCCCGGGGGAGGAATTCGAGCCTGCGCCGCTGCGCATTGTGGCGCTCGTTGGCTGTTTCAGTACGATCTCTCGGATTTTTTCCATTCGATCAGTGAGGCTGATGCCTATAAGGTTTTTTTTACCGCTGGGTATCGACCCCTACTTGCCTTTGAGTTAGCCAGAATTTGCACAACGACTCGATTGCCAGACCATTTGAAGCATCATCTCTGGGCACACCGAGCTTGGAGGGATTATAAATTCTATGGCGACCATACTCACGCGATGGGAGTGTTACCGCAAGGAGCGCCAACGAGTCCCATGCTAAGCAATTTGGCTGCACATCATTTGGATATAGTGCTGACGGAGTTTGCTGACCGGCATGGAATGAGCTATACCCGCTATGCAGACGACTTGACTCTATCTACAAGCAGCGATTTACCTGATGGGATGTCCATCGGGAACATTCATCGCGCAGTCATTGGAATCATCCGCAAGAGCGGTTTTCAGGAAAATAAGAAGAAGATAAGAATTGCCGGCCCAGGCTCAAAAAAGATCGTACTAGGGCTACTTGTCGATGGCACTGCGCCAAGACTATCAAAGGAAACATACAAGCGCATTGATCGACATCTACACGCCACTCAAAAATACGGACTTGCTAACGTAGCAAGTCATGAGGGCTTTGACTCACCACTTGGCTTCTACAATCATCTCAGCGGCTTGATTGCATTCGTGAAGGATGTTGATCTAGTTCGATGGAAAGAATTTCACGATCAGTTTTCAAAAATAGAATCACCCATGAACGGGGGAGTCTAAGGGAATCACTCTGCTAGACAGCGACGGTGATGCCGGGGGTATGTGCTCGATGTGCAGGCTGCACGATGATTTCGACGCGCTGATCGAGCGACACCAGCGCCTGCATCAGCCGCTCCAGCGAAATGTTCTGGAGCTTGTAGCGGCGCACCTGCGACACCTTCGGCTGGGTCATACCGGTGATCATCGCGGTTTCAGACTGACTAAGGCCGCGCTGGTCGATCAGTGCGTTGAGCTTGAACGCAAGCGCGGCCTTTGCCGACAACTCCTTGGCGTCGTCGAAACCGAGGTCGAGCAACACGTTGTCGGTGCCTGGGGGATGGTTGATACGGGTCATCACGCTCTCCCGCTCGCCCCATAACGGGCAAGCACTGCTTTCAGCCGCTTCTCGATCAGTTCCACGTCCGGCTGCGGCGTAGCGATGCCAGACTTGGATTTCTTCTGGAACGCATGGAGCACATGCACCGCGTCGCCGACCCGCACGGTATAGACCGCGCGAAAGGTGTCGCCGCGATGGTCTTCCGCCAGCTCATACACGCCGGAACCCAGCCCCTTCCAGGGCTTGGCCGAATCCGGCGTGCCGCCCAATTGGACGACGAACAACGCCACACCCATGTCCTTCTGCACGTCGATCGGGAACTCCTTGAAGTCCTTTTTCGACGAGCCTTCCCAATAGAGAAGCTTGCGTTTCTGTACCATGAAATTATATCCGTTCGGGTATGGATGGCAAGTCCGAATTGTCGTATCAGCGATACGACAATTCGGGTGCCAGGTTCAGGTGCCGGCGGCCGCCCCTGGTGTGGCCCGCTTTGTGCCAGGCGGCACGGCGCGCTTCGGGCTTTTGCGGTGGCGATAGGGCCGATAGTTGCCCTGACTGGTGCGGGTCTTCTCGCCTTCCGCGATGGCGGAAACGGCTGCCGGCGGCGCAGTCGGCGTAGCCGACGCCCGGCTGTCGATGGCATCCCGACGCAGGTTGGCGACCTTCTCGGCAGCCGCCCGGATCGGGTCATCCTCGGTATGCACATACGTCATGAACTGCGTGACGGTCTTGTGCGCGGTCAGCGCCATGCCGACCTTGATGGGAACTCCGGAATTGGCGATGTCGGTGGCCGCGCGATGGCGAATGCCGTGCGTGCCGACGTGCGGCACCTTGGCCCGCTCCAGAATGCGCCGCCAAGAGTTGTAATAGGTGCCTTCAGGCAGCGGTTCCTTGCTATCGAAGATGGCTGGACACACGTAAGGCGAATCGTTGATGCGCGGGGCATTGGACAACAGTTGGTAGGCTGCTTCGCTCATCGGCTTGGAAATGTCGCCGGTCTTGCTGTCTGGCCAGACGACTCGGCGATTCTCGAAATCGACCCAGGCCCATTCAAGCGTGCGGATCTCTATCATGCGTGCCGAAAACTCGAATTGCAGGCGGATCGCCAGCGTCAGGATCGGGTGCTCTAGCCCTTCGGCATCCGCCCGGTCCAGATAGGCATAGAGACGCGCCAGCTCGTCGTTGACGATGTAGCGCGTCTCGCCATCTTCCCGGTACTTGGGGACGTGACGGCATGGATTGGAGCCGTCCGGCCGATAGCCCCACACTTCGGCCATGTTGAGCATCTTGCGCAGGCAGGCCAGAAGTCGGTTGGCCGTGACGGCGATGTGTGCCTTGTCCCGCATCAGCGCCGTAATGTCCGCCCGCGTCAGGTCGGGCACCTTCATCTTGCCCAGCGCCGGGATGATGTGACGGTCGATGTAGCCTTGGTAGGTATCGACCGTGCGAGGCTTGTTGCGCGGCTTCGAGTATTCCTCGATGAACTGCCCACATAACTCCTTGACCGTGGGGGCCATGCGCGCGGCCAGCTTGGCGGCGCTGGGGTCGTTGCCCTTGCGCACGTCGGCCAGCCAGTCCTGAGCGATCGAGCGGGCCTGCTCGACGGTCAGCTCGCCGAACTGGCCGATTTTCGGCTTGCGGCGCTCGCCCCAGTTTGTGCGGTACTGGAGCATAAAGACCTTGCGGCCGTGGGCGGTGACTTTGCAGAGGAATCCGGGGACAATGGTGTCCCGCAGTTCGTAGTCTTTGCCGGTGACTTCGGCCACATCGACAGCGGATTTGGTGAGCTTGATCTTGGCCATGACGCCTCCTAGTTCGGGATCGAACGCAGGAACCAGCCAAGAGCCACGACATCGGAAAGTGTGCCGCAATCGGTCTGGTCAAGGCGTAAGGTTAGACGGGACTAACCTCTTGGAAAACCAAGCCCAGCAAGGCTTAGCGGGTTCCAGCGTAGTCCCATGCTATTCTTCAAGAACAATCTCAAAATCCCCCGCCGCAAGGCGTGCCGGTTCGATTCCGGCCCTGGGCACCAGTATTTAGCAGCGTCTCACGATGCCGCAGACGAAACCCGCACAAGCTCGCCGCTTCGCGGGTTTTTTGTTTTTTGCCGAGCACGCCGCAACGCGTGCCCCTGCGCGACGGCCCGGCCATCCAGAGGACGCGCGGCACGAAGGCACGCAATATCGGTGCGCCCGATACCGTCTCCGCCCTCCCCCGGCATGCGCGTCATGGCGCGCTTGCTCATCGCGGACGGAAACGACATGCCGAGCGCCCGAATCCGCTCCCGGACGCCATCCCGCATCGCCCCGAACGAAAGGCCTCAACCGGCCATCGTCCACCTCCCCTGCGCACGCCATCGACACCCGCGCGAAATCGAGTAACGCAGGCCGAGCAGCGCACCCCGCGTCGCCGACCGTCACCGGCCGACAGCATCAGCCGTGCCCGCAGAACCCGACGATCGCATCGGCGACCGCCGCCGGCGCCTCGCGCTGCGGAAAATGGCCGACACCATCCAGCACGGCGCGCGCATAGCGGCCCGAGAAGAACCGCTCGCGCCCGGCGGACGTATCCGCGGCATTGCAGGTATCCACGGCGCCGTGCAGCACGAGCGTCGGCACCGACAGCACGGGTGCGGGCGTCAGCCGCGCCTCGTCCCCCGCGTACGCGGCCCCGCCGTCGACGAATCCCCAGCGATAACGGTACGAATGCAGCACCACGTCGATCCAGTCAGGCCCGTCGAACGCCGCGGCAGCCGCGTCGAAGTCGCGCTCGTCGTACCAGCCGGCAGGCGACCACGTGTCCCACATCAGGCGCGCGAATGCGCGACGATCGTCGCGCAGCGCGCGCTCGCCGCGCGCCGTCGCCATGAACCAGTGATACCAGTAGTTGCGCGCCTGCGGCAGCGACAGCGGCTGCGCCGGATCGTTCGTGCCATAACCCACCGACAGCATCACCAGATGCGACGCCGCGGCGTTGTCCAGTCCGCACGCGTTCGCGACCGCACGCGCGCCCCAGTCGTGCCCGACCAGCACCGGCCGCGCGATGCCGAGTGCGTCGTTGAATTCGAGCAAGTCACGGCCCAGCGCCGCGAGCCGGCCGCTGCGCGGCGTGGCGGGATCGCGAAAGCGCGTCGGCGCAAAGCCGCGCAGCGCGGGCGCGAGCACGCGGTAGCCGCGCGCCGCGAGCGCCGACGCCACGGCCTCCCAGCCGACCGGGCTGTCCGGCCAGCCGTGCAGCAGCACGGCCACGCGCTCGCCGCGCGGGTTCCATTCGAGATAGGCGATATCGAGCGACGCGGTCGTCGCATACGCATAGGCAGTCATCGTGCACTCCGTTGGTCAACCTGAGCGCACGATGGTAGGTCGGTCTTTCAACACGATTCACGGAGTATCATCACTCATTCTTCGAGTATTGCGTTGAATTGACCGATGGAACCGTTGACCGATCCCGCGTCGAGCTCGCTCGACATCACGCTGCTGCGCACCTTCCTGGAAGTCGTCGACAGCCGCGGCTTCGCGCCGGCCGCGGAACGCCTCGCGCTGACGCCGTCCGCCGTCAGCGGCCACATCAAGCGGCTCGAACAGGCGGCCGGCACCGTGCTGCTCGCGCGCACGACGCGCCGCATCGCGCTCACGCCGGCCGGCGACACGCTGTACGCGTACGCCCGCAACATCGTCGACATGGAGCGCGAAGTGCGCGCGCGGCTGCGCGGCGCGCCGGCGCACGGACGGCTGCGGGTCGGCGCATCGGAGGATTTCGCGGGGGCGTGGCTGCCGCACGTGCTGCGCACGTTCCGCGACCGCCATCCGCATACGTCGATCGAGCTGAAGGTCGGGATCACCGCGTCGCTGCTGCACGAACAGACGATCGGCCGGCTCGATGTCGTGTTCGGCAAGCAGTGCCGGCAGGTCGACGCGCCCGGCGAACTGCTGTGGGAAGAACCGCTCGTATGGGCGTTCGCGTCGGATTGCCCGCTCGACGCCCGCGGCGAAGTGCCCCTCGCGCTGTTTCCGCAGCCGTGCGTCTATCGGGAAGCCGCCGTCGCGGCGCTCGCCGCCGCGCTGCGGCCGTTCCGCGTGCTGTTCGAGAGCGGCAGCATGGCCGGCTGCGTGTCGGCCGCGCTCGCGGGCTTCGCGGTCACCGCGCTGGCGCGCAGCCAGCTGCGCGACGGCCTGCGCGCATGCGGGGCGCCGGACGGGCTGCCCGCGCTGCCGGCCGCGCGCTTCTACGCATTCGCGGCGAAACCGGACGGCGTCGGTTCAGCCTTGATCGACGCAGTACGGGAGGCCGGGCGCGGCCGGCGGTTTGCAACGCAGCCCGGTTGAAAAAACGCGGCGGCGCCCGGCCTCCCGTACTGCGTCGAGCAAGGC
>NZ_JPGM01000036.1:0-103807 GCF_000731655.1 Burkholderia sp. MSh2
GCACGGCAGGCGAGCGAGATCTCGCTGGTGTCGCAAGTCGCCGATCAGTACCTGACGCTCCTGTCGACCGACGACCTGCTGAAGGTCACGGAAAACACGCTGAAGACCGCGCAGGCGTCGTACAACCTGACGAAGCTGCAGTTCGACAACGGCACGGGCTCCGAACTCGACCTGCGCCAGGCGCAGACGGTGGTCGAGACGGCGCTCGCGAACCAGCAGTCGCAGGCGCGTTCGCGTGCGCAGGCGCTGAACGCGCTGGTGCTGCTGGTCGGCGAACCGCTGCCGGACGATCTGCCGGCGGGCATGCCGCTCGACGCGCAGAACCTGCTGACGGACGTGCCGGCCGGGTTGCCGTCGGACCTGCTGACGCGTCGTCCGGACGTGATGCAGGCCGAGCAGACGCTGCTGGCCGCGAACGCGAACATCGGCGCGGCGCGCGCGGCGTTCTTCCCGAAGATCTCGCTGACGGCGGCGTTCGGCACGTCGAGCACGACGCTGGGCGGCCTGTTCAAGGCCGGCACGGCGGCGTGGTCGTTCGCGCCGAACATCGCGCTGCCGATCTTCGAGGGCGGCTCGAACATCGCGAACCTCGATCTTGCACACGTGCAGAAGCGCATCGAGATCGCGAACTACGAGAAGGCGATCCAGTCGGCGTTCCGCGAGGTGTCGGACGGCCTGGCCGCGCGCGGCACGTACGACCAGCAGATCGCGGCGCTGGCGCGCAACGAGCACGCGCAGCAGCGCCGCTTCGACCTGTCGGACCTGCGTTACCGGAATGGCGTGGACAGCTATCTGTCGGTGCTGACCGCGCAGACGGATCTGTACTCGGCGCAGCAATCGCTGATCAGTGCGCGTCTGGCCCGCTGGACCAATCTGGTCGACCTGTATCGCGCGCTGGGCGGCGGGTGGATCGAGCGCGCCGGCGAGGCGCCGCGCGCGCCGGATGCGCCGGTCGAATATGGTTCCACCGGTTCGACGCCACCGTCTCCCCGTTCGAATTGATCTCCATCGGGGCCGATAGTGGCTAGGCGTACAAAGGAAGTGGCAACGCTCACTCGCGAAGCGATTCTCGACGCGAGTGAGCGTTGTTTCATCGAGCGCGGATATCGTGCGGCCTCGCTCGAGGAGATTGCCGAAGCAGCGGGGGTGACGCGCGGGGCGGTCTACTGGCACTTCAAGGACAAGAGCGCGCTGCTGTTGGGCGTGTTCATGCGCGTTCGTGCGCGCGTGTGCGACGAGTTGTCGAGACTCGCGGGCTCCGGCGAATCCGTACGGCCCGCGCGACGCCTGGTGCGCTTCTGTCGCGCGATGCTGGCCGAACCCGAGGCCGGGCGCATCAGTGCGTCCGCGGGAGCATGGATGATGCACTACGAATTGTTCCTGGCCGAACCCGTGACGGAAGGCCCCGCAAGGGAATTGTTCTGGACAACCCATGAAGCCCTGAACGACGTGTTGTGCCGGGATTTCGGGTTGGGCGCGCATGGGCGGAACAAGTCGGCCGAGCCGACTTCGGAAGCCGAGGCGTTGCATTTGCAGGCGTTGCTGATCGGGCTGGCGCAGCTTCGTCCGTCCGAGCGCTTCCTGCATCGCAAGAAGCTGTCCGGCGATCAGGTCATCCGCCAGAGCGTCGGCAAGATACTGGACGAAGCCGACGAGGTTTCCGCCACGCGGAAACGATCGTAGCAGCGGGGCGTGACTTGCCGGCCGGCAGCGCTCGCTGCAAGGCCGGCGCGCAACGGACGCCCGTGGGGCGATGCGTTCGTCGAGCGGGCACGGGATGGTGCAATCGCGAAGTCTTTATCTACATGGAAGGCACGCCGTCAGCCAGACCTGGCGCGCTATCGGCAACGACATTGAAGAACCCGACGCGGGCCCGATCGAACCGGACGTCGCCCGGCGCCTGCCTGGTGACGCTGCGGACACTCGGGTTCACGCGACATCCCCACCGATTCGAATCGTGCAGCGCTCCGGATTTCAGTCACTGAGCCGGGAGACCGGGCATGAGGAGGCGATTCGACGGCCAGCCCACCCCCTGCGTATCAGCCGTGACGCATCCCGTTCTCGACGACGCGGCCGAGCATGCTCTTGAGCGACAGGATTTCGTCCGGATCGAGCATCGACAGCAGCTCGTCGGAAACCGTCGAGACGATCGCCGGAATTCGCTCGGCGAGCAACCGGGCCTCCTGCGTGATCTGTAGTCGGACGATTCGCCGGTCACCGTCGCAGCGCTTGCGCGTCAGCAGGCCTTGCTGCTCCATGCGGCCGATCATCCGTGCGGCGGCGCCAGCGTCCATATCGAGTTCCCGTGCGAGATCGGCCGTCATGCAGAGCGGGCGATTGGCAAGCATGAGCAGGATGCGGGCCTGTGCGACCGTGATGCCCAGTCGGGCTTTCATGCGCGGCGAGATCGTGTGATAAATGGCCGCCCGGGTGCGGTACAGAAGAAGCTCCAGCCCGTCGCCGGTCGGCAGGGCTGCGGGGCTGACGTCGCGAGTTGAAGACGGATGGACCATCGTGCAGTGCTCGATTCGTTGCATGGCCCGGTCGATACGGGGCTTCTGCCGCCACCGCCTGCGAAGACATCGACGGCGGCAGGTTGACTGAACAGCGTGTGCGGACGGCCGCCGTCGACCACGGCGGCAGATCCCGGCGCCACGTCGGGCGCCGTATCGGGATATCCGCGCCGGACCCGTATTGGCGATTACCCGTCGGGTCACGATACAACCGTGAATCATGGCAGCAATCGGCGGCGTGCTTCACGCCATAGCCGGCCGGCAGCGCCCCGGCTGTCGGGACGTGATGCGCATGCCGCGCGCCGGGGGCGCGGCAGCGTGCAGCGCGTTACGGGTTCAACGCGGCGAGACGCGGGAACAGCGGCAGTGCGTTGCCGCGGTTGATCGCGGCGTGCTGGTCGGCGCCCAGCACGGTGCTGCCGTCTTGCTCGGCCGTAAACATCGCGCTGATGGGCGCGGGTGCGTACGGGAAATCGCTTCCGAACAGGATGCGGTCGGGCTTCGCGAACGCCGTGAGGCTCGGCAGCGCCGACGGAGACGACAGCGCGGTGTCGAAGTAGAACGACCGGAGCAGATCGAGCACGCCGTCGGCAGCCGGCACGTCGTTGCGTGCGAGCGGCGCCACTTGGGCGACGCGGTAAGCCGCGTACGGCAGGAACCCGCCGGCATGCGACAGGATGATGCGTACGTTCGGGTATCGGGAAACGACGCCGTTGAGAACAAGCTGCACCGCGGTGCGGGTCGTATCGAACGGATAGTCGAGCATCGGGCCGGGCAAGCCTGCCATCTGCGCGAGCGGGGGCATCGACGGGTGGATGAAGGCCACTGCGTTGCGGCGATTCAGTTCCGCCCACAAGGGTTCGAACGCCGCGTCGCCGAGGTAGACGCCATCGTAGTTGCTGAGCAGTACGACGCCGTCGACGTTCAGCGTGTCGAACGCGTAGCCGATTTCAGCGAGCGCGCCGTCGACGTCAGGCAGCGGCAGTGTCGCAAAGTTGCCGAACCGGGTCGGATGCTTCGCGACGACTTCCGCGGTGTAGTCGTTCACCTTGCGTGCGATGTCGCGCTTTTCCCGACCGTGCCATCCCTTCACGCCCGGCGCCGTCAGCGACAGCACGCCGGTTGCGGTGCCCACCGAATCCATGAAGGCGAGCGCGCTGTCCACGCTCCACGCGGGGCAGCTCCAGCCGGACGGATCGCCGCCATGCGCGGGCAATGCGTCGGCCCAGAAAGGCGGGACGATGTGCTGGTGAACGTCAATACGGTTGCGATCGGACATGATTGGACTCCTGTAAGAATGGGCTGTGTCGCAGCATCCGTTCACGAGTATGAGTGCAGTTGATTTTCCGATCTAATCGTTTAAATTTCAGGATTGATCGTTTCGAGTGATAAATAGACACCATGGATCTTCGTCATTTGCGCTACTTTCTTGCGGTTGCCGAGGAAGGCCATTTCGGCCGCGCGGCGGAGCGGCTGCATATCGTGCAGCCCGCGCTGAGCGCGCAGATCCGCGCGCTCGAGGAGGAACTGGGCGGGGCGCTGTTCGAGCGCAGCACGCGCAAGGTCGCGCTGACGGACGCCGGGCGACTGCTGGTGACCGAGGCGCGGCGCACGATCGAACAGGCCGAGCGCACGAAGACGCTGGTGCAGCGCGCGGCCAGCGGCGAGGCAGGCGTGGTGCGGATCGGCTTCGTCGGCAATGCGGTCGCGTCGGCACGGCTGTCCGAGGATCTCGCCGCGTTTCATGCGGCGTGGCCCGACGTGGTGCTCGACCTGCGCGAAATGGCGCCGGTCGCGCAGCAGGACGCGATTCTCGCGGGCCAGCTCGATATCGGCTATTGCCCGGTGTTCTGCAAGGACTTCGATGCGAAGCTCGACGTGCGAACGGTCGGCAGCTGGGCATGGGAAGTGGCGATGAGCGACCGGCATCCGCTGGCGAAACAGCGTTCGGTGAGCGTCGCGGCGGTGGCGGACGAGCCGCTCATCGTCTATGCCGCCGACCACGACAGCGAAGGGCAGCTGGAGATCCTGCGGCAGGTGCTCGGCAAGGAGCCGCGCGTCATGTACAGGATGGGCAGCACGCTGTCCGCGCTGGCGCTTACGGCGGCCGGTCTCGGGGTGGTGCTCGCGCCCGAGCCGGTGAAAAGGATCGCGCTGGCCAACGTGGTGTTCCGGAAGCTGGCGGGGCGCGCGCCGAAATCGGAGCTGGTCGTGATCAGCCGCATCGGCGGCGAGTGGGGCGCCACCCGGCGGTATCTGGAGATGCTCGGCGAGCGTGCGGGATGAAGGCGGCGCGCGCCGCGTATCGCAGCGCGCGTCCCGCGTCGTCGCTCATTCGGACGGAGTGGGCGGAATCCGCTTGCTGACGCGGTAGGCGATCTGGGCGCGCGACACGCCGAGCAGCCTGGCCGCGTGACTGAGATTGCTCTGGCTTCGTTCGATGGCGGCGTTCACGAGCAGCGTTTCGACGTCCTCCATGCGCATTCTCCTGTTCAGCGCATGTTCGATGAACTGCTCGACGATGTCGTCGCCCGACGACGAGATCCCGCCGTCGCGCGAGAGTCGCGCGGCTTTTCCCGTGCGCGTCGACGCGGGAAGTTGCGGGAACAACGATTGCAGGTCGATCCGTTCGCCGTCGGACGTGAGAATGACGCCGCGTTCGATCACGTTGCGCAGTTCGCGCACGTTGCCGGGCCATTCGTATTCGGACAGCGCAAACCGCGCCTTGTCGGTGAGGCCGGCGATTCGCTTTCCCTCGCGGGCGGCAAGCTCGCCCAGGAAGTGTCTGGACAGGACGGGGATGTCCTCCTTGCGATCCCTCAGCGGCGGGATGACGACGGGATAGGCATTGATCCGATAAAAAAGGTCCTTGCGAAAGCGTCCTTCGTCGACCGCCTTCTCCAGGTCCACATTGGTTGCTGCGACCAGGCGCACGTCGATCCTGCGTGTCGTGGTGTCGCCCAGGCGCTCGATCTCGCCCTCCTGCAAGACCCGCAACAGGCGGGTCTGCGCGCCGAGGCTCAGTTCGCCGATTTCGTCGAGAAACAGCGTGCCGCCGTTCGCACGCTCGAACCGGCCTTCCCTGGACGTCATCGCACCCGTGTACGCGCCTTTCTCGACCCCGAACAGTTCGGATTCGAGCAGCTCGGCGGGAAGCGCGCCGCAGTTCACCGCGACGAACGGCTTCTCGGCGCGCGGGCTGGCGTTGTGCAGCGCGCGGGCGAACACTTCCTTCCCCACGCCCGTCTCGCCGAGGAGCAGCACCGTGATCAGGCTCGGGGCCGCGCGCTCGATCAGCGACCAGGCGTCGCGGAACCGCGGGCTGTCGCCGATCAGCGAGGCCGGCACGCCGCGCTCCTGGATGGTCGAGCGCAGGGTTTCGACTTCCTGTCGCAAGGACAGGATTTCCTCGGCAATCGAATCCGCCTGGTAGTACTTGAGTTCGTCTGCGGCGTCGGGCCACTTTTCCAGCGGCATGCCGATGAACCGGCAGCCGTTGGCGGTGCGCTCCACCTCCCGGTGGAGCACGAAGCGGCCCATGAGCCCGCTGACGAAGCCGGTCGCGTGCCCGACCTCGGACCAGCAGACCGGGCCGTCGCTCGGGCCGAGCAGCTTGTCGTTGAGGTAGAGCTCGATCGAGTCCTTCCACAGGCAATCGACGTAGTAGTGGCCGCTCGCGATGTCGATTTCCATCCGGGTCGATTCGACTTTCGCAATGCCCTCGAGCGCATGAAGGAGCGGCCCCTTGTACAGCAGTTCGAGGTCGGAAATGCCCGGGTAGCGCTGGCGCACGATCCCGGCATCCCGGATGCCCGACGCATATCCCATGCGTGTCAGCACGCCCCTGGCGCGCTCGATGCCCAGGGTTTCGATGAGCTCGCCGCGCAGGCAGCACAGCGCGGAGGAGTGCATCAGCACCATCCGTTCCTCGTCCAGCCAGATCTGGGCCCTGTCGAACAGGAACCGGATCCGGCTCGCAACCTCCTCGATGCCCGGCGACCCGGGCTCCCACGTGGCTGTCTCCGCTCTACGTGCCTTGCTCATGCAATGTGCCTCTTCGGTTGAGGGTCGGTCTTGTGGGGCCGACGTCCGTCGTGATTCTCGAACAGCGGAGCTTACAAGCGCCGGCCCGCTCTGCAAAGTCAGGCCTTTACCGATCCCCGGATGCGCGGCTCGGCGCAGCTTGATGAATTTCGCAAGCGGCCGGCAATTGTCGAATTTTCGCAAGCCGCCTTCGCGGCACGTAGGCCGAGCCGCCCGGATTTCCGCAATGAAATCAACCGCCTCGTCTGCTGGCACGGGGGTTGCTAAAGGTCGTGCACACAACGGAGGCGATCGTGATCGATATCGAAGTTCCTGTTCCGAATCCGGGCGTGGTGCCCGATGCGTGTTTCGTACGCGTACTCGGCATGCGCAACGGGCGTTTCGTCGAGTTCGAGTTCTCGATCGGCGATCCCGACCTCGCGGTCGAAATGATCATGCCGACCCCGCTTTTCGAGGCGTTTTGCCTGCGTCACGGAGCACAGCGGCTGACCCCCGAGCAGGAGGCGGGGCTGGAACGGGATCGATGCAAATGGCAGTACGGGCAACCCGGTGTGCAGGACTGAGCCCGCGCGATTTTTCTGGAGGAGACAACGTGCAGATCGACATCAAGACCTCATCGGTGCAGCCGATCAGGAATACGTACGCCTATACGGCTCGACGCTTCGGCGACAAGCCGGCTTCGCGATATCAGGAAGCGAGCTTCGATATTCAGGAGGAGGTCAACTTCCATTACCGGCCCCTCTGGGAGCCCGAGCGCGAGCTTTACGACAAGGCGCGCAGCTCGATCGAAATGGCCGACTGGTACGCGTTGAAGGACCCGCGCCAGTTTTACTACGGCACCTACACGATGGCGCGCGCGCGTCAGCAGGACGTGTTCGAAAGCAATTTCGCACTCGCCGAACGCAGCGGCTTCGTCGCGCGCGTGAGCGCCGCCTTCCTGGAATTCGTGCGTGACGTGCTCGTACCGCTCCGGCATTACGAATGGGCGGCGAACATGAACAACGACTACGTCACCGCCTATGGCTACGGCGCGGCGCTGACCAACGCGACGATGTTCGCGACGATGGACCGGCTCGGCACGGCCCAGTACCTGACGCGGATCGGCCTGATGTTCGATCCGCAGCAGGGACCGCTGCTGGACGCGGCCAAGGATGCGTGGCTGCAAGGCGCGCAGTGGCAGCCGCTGCGTGCGGCCGTCGAGCGGAGTTTCGTCTGCCGCGACTTCTTCGAGCTGTTCGTGGCGCAGGACCTCGTGTTCGACGGGTATGTCTATCCGTTCGTGCGGCGATGCGTCGAGAGCTGGGCGGACGAGCGCGGCGGCATGGAGCTCGCGATGCTGACCGCCTTCATGAACGACTGGTTCGACGAGACGAAAGGGTGGGTCGATTCGGTCATCCGGACCGTGGTCGGGGAATCCGAGGCCAACCGCGACCGGGTGGAGCGCTGGACGAGCGAGCGACGCGCCGTGATTCAACCGGCCGTCGCGTCCATCGCGCAGGGTCTCGGGGAGCGGGTGCCGGAAGGCCTGCTCGCGGAGCTGGATGCGTCGTTCGAGGCGCGGATTCAAAAGCTCGGTCTGGCCGGTCGCGGAGGTGCGGCATGAGCAAGATGGTGTTCCTCGCGCTCCAGAGCAATGACGACACGCGGCCTATCGTGCAGGCGATCGAGGAGGACAACCCCCACGCGAACGTGGTCTACATGCCCGCGATGGTCAAGATCGATGCCGCCCGGCGGCTCTGCGTGAAGCGTTCGACGGTGGAGGCGCACCTCGGGCGCAACTGGGATGTACAGGAACTGCACGTGAACCTGATCAGCATATCGGGGAACGTGGACGAAACGGACGAAGAGTTCGTGATCGGCTGGTTCAACTAGCCGGAACAAGAGCGGAGACAGACAATGAATGCCCAGAATCAACCGGCAGCGGCGAAGAAACTGACCCTCAAGCAGCGGTACGGCCTGATGACGCGCGGCCTCGGGTGGGAGACCACCTATGCATCGATGGACGAGGTTTTTCCCTACGACAAGTTCGAGGGGATCAAGATTCACGACTGGGACAAATGGGAGGATCCGTTTCGTCTCACGATGGATGCCTACTGGAAGTATCAGGCGGAGAAGGAGCGCAAGCTCTACGCGATCATCGACGCCTTCTCCCAGAACAACGGCCATCTGAACGTCAGCGACGCACGCTACATCAACGCCATCAAGATCTTCCTGACGGGCGTCACGCCGATCGAATACAACGCGCACCGCGGCTTCGCGATGGTGGGGCGCCAGTTGCGCGGCGTCGGCCCGCGGGTGGCCTGCCAGATGCAGGCGATCGACGAGCTGCGCCACTGCCAGACGCAGGTGCACACGCTCAGCCATTACAACAAGTACTTCAACGGCTTCCATTCGTGGCCGCAGAATTTCGACCGCGCGTGGTACCTGTCGGTACCGAAATCGTTCGTCAACGATGCGATGACCGCGGGCCCGTTCGAGTTCCTGACCGCGACGTCGTTCTCGTTCGAGTTCGTCCTGACGAACCTGCTGTTCATGCCGTTCATGTCGGGCGCGGCGTACAACGGCGACATGGCGACCGTGACGTTCGGCTTCTCGGCGCAGTCCGACGAGGCGCGCCACATGACGCTCGGGCTCGAAGTGATCAAGTTCATGCTCGAGCAGGACCCCGACAACGTTCCGATCGTGCAGCGATGGATCGACAAGTGGTTCTGGCGCGGCTACCGCCTGCTGTCCCTCGTTGCGATGATGATGGACTACATGCTGCCGAAACGCATCATGTCGTGGCGCGAAGCCTGGGAGATCTACTTCGAGCAGAGCGGCGGCGCGCTCTTCGAGGATCTGTCGCGGTACGGCATCCGGATGCCGAAATACTGGGAGCAGTCGGTCAAGGAGAAGCACCACATATCGCACCAGACGTGGTCGCTTTTCTATCAGTACTGCTGGGGCGCGGGCGTGCATGCGTGGATGCCGCAGGACGACGAAATGGCCTGGCTCTCCGGGCAGTATCCGCAATCGTTCGATGCGCTGTACCGTCCGCGCTTCGAGCAGTGGAAGGCAGGCGAACAGGCCGGCAAGCGCTGGTTCAACACGAGCCTGCCGTGCCTGTGCCAGACCTGTCAGTTGCCGATGGTCTTCACCGAGCCGGACGACCCGACGCGCCTTGCGCACCGCGAAAGCCGCTATCTCGGCGACGCGTACCACTTCTGCTCCGACGGCTGCAAGGACATCTTCGACCACGAGCCGGAAAAGTACGTCCAGGCCCGGCTGCCGGTGCACCAGATCCTTCAGGGCAACGCCGGCGGGCCCGGGCTGGAGGATGTCATCCGCAGCGCTCATATCGACCCCGTCGCGGATGCCGGTGCGTTCGAAACGTCTCAGGACGCGCAGAACTGGGCGCGCTGGAAGCAGCCTGACTCGCCCGTCGTGCGCGCGGCCTGACGCCGCTCCCCGTCGATCCCGAAAAATATCGTGCGGTCACCGGAAGGTGACCGCCATGGAGACACTCATGCCTGTCGTATCCCTTCAGCCCGGTTACCAGGGCAACGTGACTGACCGTGTCGAGCATTTCCACGGTCAACAACTGCTGTTCGTCCGATGGGACGGCCATCTGAACTTCTGTTCGCCGATCACGTTGCCGGTCCCGCCCGACCTCACGTTCGGGGCGTTCGTCGAGACGGTTCTCCCGGCCACGACCTTCGCGTCCGATCCGGAATGGCCGCACATCGACTGGGCGCGCACCGAGTGGAGCGTGTCGGATCGGCGCGTCGATTTCGATCCGGCGCTGTCGTTTGCCGCGCTGGGCCTCGAACACAAGGCTTTCCTGTCGTTCCGGACGTTCGTCCCGCCGGCAGACCGCAACACGCTTTCCTGAAGGTGATGTCCATGACTTACCAGCTAACCATTGAGCCGATCGGTCAGGTCATCGACGTGGCGCAGGGGCAGACGTTGCTGGACGCCGCCCTGCGTCATGGCATCTGGTTGCCGCACGCCTGCTGTCACGGGCTGTGCGCGACCTGCAAGGTGCAGGTCGTCGATGGCGAGTTCGAGCACGGCGACCCCTCTCCCTTTGCATTGATGGATTCCGAGCGCGAAGAGGGGAAGTGTCTCGCGTGTTGCGCGACGCCGGTCTCCGACATCGTGATCGAGGCGGAGATCGAATCCGACGGCGATGCGCGGCCGATTCCGCTGCGCGACTTCGATTCGGTCGTCGAATCCATCGAGGACCTGACGCCGACGATCCGGCAGGTCAGGCTGCGCGTGCTCGACAGGGCGCTCGATTTCCAGCCCGGTCAGTACCTGAACCTGCACGTTCCGGGGGCCGGGCAACCGCGCGCCTTCTCGATCGCGAGCACGCCGTCCGCGGAGCTGATCGAGCTGCATGTCCGGAAAGTCCCGGGCGGCGTGGCGACGACGTATCTCCACGAATCGCTGCAGGCCGGCGAGCGCTTGCGCTTCTCGGGGCCGCTCGGCCGGTTCTACGTGCGCAAGTCGGATGCGCGCCCCGTCATCTTCGTCGCCGGCGGCTCGGGCCTCTCCAGCCCGAAGTCGATGGTCATGGACATGCTGGAAAGCGGCGACACCCGCGCGATCCATCTGTTCCAGGGGGCCCGCAATCGCGCGGAGCTGTACTACGCCGGGTTGTTCGAGGCGCTCGAGAAGGATTACCCGAACTTCACGTACGTGCCCGTCCTCTCGGACGAACCGGCCGATTCCGCGTGGCAGGGGCGCCGGGGCTTCGTGCATGAGGCCGCCGAGGCGGTGTTCCAGGGCGACTTCCGCGAGCACAAGGCGTACCTGTGCGGACCGCCGCCGATGATCGAAGCGTCGATCCGGGCGCTCATGAAGGGGCGCCTGTTCGAACGCGACATCTACCTGGAACGGTTTTTCAGCGGCGCGGACGCCGAGCAGCGCGGGACGCGCAGTCCGCTGTTCCGGAATATCTGAAGGGGCGTCCATGCACGAGACGGAATTTGTCGTGACCGTCGAGGACGACGGCGAGCGTTTCAGTTGCGGACCGGATGTCTCGCTTTTGCATGGCATGGAGAAGGCGCGCCGCGAGAGCGTTCCGGTCGGCTGCCGGAACGGCGGCTGCGGAATCTGCCGGGTCCGGATCCTGGAGGGCGCGTACCGCGTCCGGAAGATGAGCCGCGCACAGGTCAGCGAGGCGGACGAAGCCGAGCGGATCGTGCTGGCGTGCCAGGTCCTGCCGCTTTCCGACATCCGCTTGAAGAAGCTGGGAAGAAAGATTTAACAAGCACATCGGTACCCATCAATACATTCAGGAGACTTGAAATGAGCATGCAAGGTGTGTTGCGCCCGGGGCATGTCGCCCTTCGCGTGATGGATCTGGACGAGGCCGTTCGCCACTATTGCGACGTGCTGGGCCTGCTGGAAACGGGCAGGGACGCGGCCGGCCGCGTCTATCTGAAGGCGTGGGACGAGCACGATCATCACAGCGTCGTCCTGCGCGAGTCCGATTCGCCGGGGCTCGACTACATGGGCTTCAAGGTCGCCAGCGACGCGGCGCTGGACGAGTTGTCGGGGCGGCTTCGGGAGGCCGGCGTCCCGATCGAGTGGGTGCCGGAGGGGGAGCATCTCGAGACCGGGCGCCGGCTGCGATTCGTCGCGCCCACCGGCCACCTGTTCGAACTGTTCGCCCGGAAGACCCTGACAGGCAACGGCATGCCGACCACCAATCCGGGCGTGATGGCGGCGGGCCTGAAGGGCATTCACCCGACCCGGTTCGACCATTGCGCGTTGTACGGCGACGACGTGGACGGCGTGGCGGCGCTGTTCGTCGACGTGCTCGGATTCCAGGTCACCGAGAAGTTCGTCGACGGTGAAACGCTGGTTGCCGTTTTCCTGACGTGCAGCACCAAGCCTCACGACGTCGCGTTCATGCGTGCGCCCGTCAAGGGGAAGCTTCACCACGTGTCGTTCAACGTGGATTCCTGGTCCGACGTGCTCAGGGCGGCCGACCTGGTCGCGGAATACGACGTGTCCCACGATGTCGGGCCGACGCGTCACGGCGCGACACGCGGCGAAACGCTCTATTTCTTCGATCCTTCGGGCAATCGCAACGAAGTCTTCAGCGGCGGATACATCTGGTATCCGGATCGTCCTTCGTTGACGTGGACGGCCGACGAGATTGCAAGGGGACTCTTCTATCACGAAAGAAAAGTAAAGGAATCCTTTATTTCGGTCATGACCTGATTCGACAGATTCTCATTCTTGATCCGCATAACGGGATGTCATCATGAAAAGTATCGAAATTGCACACAGCATTCGCACGGGCTCGTTCGACACGAACTATCACGACCTTGGCGAGGGTTTTCCGATCGTCCTGATCCATGGATCGGGGCCCGGCGTGACGGCGTGGGCGAACTGGCGTCTCCTGATGCCGAAGCTTGCGGAGCATGCGCGCGTCATCGCACCGGACATGTCGGGATTCGGCTTCACGGAGCGCATTCCGGGGCAGGTTCACAGCATCGACGCATGGGTGCGGCAACTTGCCGATTTGCTGGATGCGCTCGACGTCGAGCAGGTTGACCTGGTCGGGAACTCGTTCGGCGGGGGCATCTCGCTGGCGTTCGCGATCCGCTATCCGGCGCGTGTGAGGAAACTGGTGCTGATGGGAAGTGCAGGCGCGCCGTTCACGCTGACGCCGGGACTCGATGCGGTGTGGGGATACACGCCGTCGAGCGAGAACATGCGCGGGATCCTCGACATCTTTGCCTACGACCGTACGCTGGTGACCGACGAACTCGCCGAATTGCGTTATCGGGCAAGCATCCAGCCCGGCTTTCAGGAATCGTTCGCGTCGATGTTTCCGGCGCCGCGCCAGCGGTGGGTCGACAGCATGGCCAACACGGAGGAAAGCCTGCGGCAATTGAAGATGCCCGCACTGATCATTCATGGCCGCGAGGATCGCGTCGTGCCGCTGGAAGCTTCCCTGACATTGTTCAACTGGCTCGAGCATGCGCAACTCCACGTTTTCGGGGAGTGCGGACACTGGGCGCAGATCGAGCACGCGGAACGATTCGCGAAACTCGTGAAGGACTTCATATCGGAATGAAGGCCGCGGTACCGAACGAATAACTAAAAGCAGTCGCGCATAAATTCAAATATTGGAGACAAATCTTGACGACGAAAGAGGTGCGGCGGGTTGCCGTTGCGGCGGCAATCCTGTGTGCGGTATCGGCCCATGCAACCGAGAATGGAGGGCAGACAGTGGGTTTGGGTGCGGAAGGGTTCGAGGCCGGCGCGCTTCCGCCCCCGGGGTTTTACGGGCTGATTTACTACAACACCTACAACGCGAGCCGGTTTTCCGGAAACGATGGAAATTCGATGATTCCGGGCTTCGGCGTGCATGCCAATACGATCGCGCCGCGACTGGTCTACATGACGGACAGGACGATTGCAGGCGGCCTGCTCGGGTTCTACGCATTGTTCCCGTTGACGACCCTCAGCATCAGCGCCGGAGGCCGTCACGACAGCCGCACGGGGCTGGGCGACAGTGTCTTCGCGCCGTTGCTGTCATGGCATCGGGGAAACTTTCACTGGGCGGTCGCCGCTGAAGTGGTGACGCCGACGGGGGCCTATGACAAGACCCGTCTCGCGAATCTCGGCAACCACTATTACTCGTTCCGGCCGATGGGCGGATTTTCGTATCTGGATCCGAACGGATTCGATATTTCGACGAAATTCTCGTACACCATCAATACCCGGAACAACGATACCGACTATCGATCGGGAGACTATTTCGCCGCCGATTACAGCATCGGCTACAACGTGCTGCCGCAACTGGCGCTCGCCGTCGAGGGGTATTACATGCAGCAACTGGCGAACGACACGGTGGGCGGCGTCGCGGTCGCGCCGGACGGATTCAAGGGGCGGGTGCTCGGCGTCGGCCCGGGTATCCGCTACCAGGCGAAGCACTTCTCGATCGAAGGTCGATTCATCAAGGAAGCGATGGTTCGCAACCGTCCGGACGGCAGCAGCGTCTGGCTGAAGGCGGTCGTGCCATTCTAGGAAAAGACAGGTTTGCAAAGGAGTACACAATGAGTACTGACGAGGTCATTCGCGCCATTGCGAATGAACTGTGCATCGCGGAATCGCACCGCACGCCGACCGGGCCGATACGCGAGCAATTCCCGGGCGGCGACAGCGGCATGTCCGCCGTCGAGTTCGCCTACGCGATTCAACAGCTCAACGTTTCCCGCCGCATCGAGGCGGGCGAGCGGCTGGTCGGCCGCAAGATCGGCCTCACGTCGCTTGCGGTGCAGCAGCAGCTGGGCGTCGACCAGCCCGATTTCGGCGCGCTGTTCGCGAGCATGGCGCATGGCGACGATCAGCCGATTGCGCTGTCGGAGCTGATCCAGCCGAAGGTGGAAGCGGAAATCGCACTGGTGCTGGCGCACGACCTCACGCGCGAACGGCATACGTTCGACGATATCGTCGCGGCCAGTGCCTGCGCGGTGGCGGCCATCGAGGTCGTCGACAGCCGGATCCGGAACTGGGACATCCGCTTCATCGACACGGTGGCCGACAACGCGTCGAGCGCCCGCTTCGTGATCGGCAGCCGGCAGGTGCCGCTTTCGCAGATCGATCTGACGGCCTGCGCGATGACGCTGTCGCGCGACGGTGACGTCCTTTCGCGCGGAAGCGGCTCTGCCTGTCTCGGCAATCCGCTCAACGCGGCCGTGTGGCTCGCCGACCGCATGGTCGAGCTCGGCACGCCGCTGCGCGCCGGCGACGTGGTGCTGACGGGCGCGCTCGGCCCGATGGTCGCCGTGACGGAACCCGGCGCCTACCTCGCGCAGATCGACGGCCTCGGCAGCGTACGCGCGACTTTCTCCGCCTGATACAGGAATTCCCATGGCTTCCGAAAAACTCAAGGTCGCGATCATCGGCTCCGGCAATATCGGCACGGATCTGATGATCAAGATCATGCGCAACAGCAAGCATCTGGAGATGGCGGCGATGGTCGGCATCGATCCGGCCTCCGACGGTCTCGCGCGCGCCGCGCGGCTCGGCGTCGCGACCACCCACGAAGGCGTCGTCGGCCTCACGAACCTGCCCGGGTTCAGCGAGATCGACTTCGTGTTCGACGCCACCTCGGCCGGCGCGCACGTGAGGAACGACGCGCTGCTGCGAACGTTCAAGCCCTCGATGCGCGTCATCGACCTCACGCCAGCGGCCATCGGTCCGTACTGCGTGCCGGTCGTGAACGTCGACGCTCACCTCGCGGCGCTCAACGTCAACATGGTGACCTGCGGCGGGCAGGCGACCATTCCGATGGTCGCCGCGGTGTCGCGCGTGACCAAGGTGCACTACGCGGAAATCGTCGCGTCGATCAGCAGCAAGTCGGCGGGCCCGGGCACGCGGGCGAACATCGACGAATTCACGGAGACGACGTCCCGGGCGATCGAGGCGGTGGGCGGCGCCGAGAAGGGAAAGGCCATCATCGTGCTCAATCCGGCCGAGCCGCCGGTCATGATGCGCGACACGGTCTACACGCTGTCCGAGCCGGCCGACCGCGACAAGGTCGAGCAGTCCATCGAGGAGATGGTCGCGAAGGTGAACGCCTATGTGCCCGGCTACCGCCTGAAGCAGAAGGTGCAGTTCGACGAGATTCCCGCCGATGCGCCGCTGAACCTGCCGGGCCTCGGCAGGTTCAGCGGCCTGAAGACGTCGGTGTTCCTCGAAGTGGAGGGCGCCGCGCACTATCTGCCCGCCTATGCGGGCAACCTCGACATCATGACGTCCGCCGCGCTCGCCACCGCCGAGCGCATGGCGCAAGGAGTTTAAGGCCATGAACCAACCGAACGGGAAGCTCTATATCTCCGACGTGACGCTGCGCGACGGAAGCCACGCGATCGGCCATCAATACTCGATCCGGAACGTGCAGGACATCGCGCGGGCGCTGGACCGGGCCAGGGTCGACAGCATCGAGGTCGCGCACGGCGACGGCCTGCAAGGATCGAGCTTCAACTATGGATTCGGCGCGCACAGCGATCTCGAATGGATCGAGGCCGTGGCCGACGTGGTCACGCACGCGCGGATCGCGACGCTGCTGTTGCCCGGCATCGGCACGATCCACGACTTGAAGGCCGCGTACGGCGCCGGCGCGCGTATCGTACGGGTGGCCACGCACTGCACCGAGGCCGATATCTCGAAGCAGCACATCGAGTACGCGCGCGAACTCGGGATGGACACCGTGGGCTTCCTGATGATGAGCCACATGACGACGCCGGAGAATCTCGCCGTCGAAGCGAAGAAGATGGAAAGCTACGGCGCGACCTGCATCTACGTGGTGGATTCCGGCGGCGCCCTCACGATGAACGACGTGCGCGACCGCTTCCGCGCAGTGAAGGCCGCGCTCAAGCCGGAAACGCAGACGGGCATGCACGCGCACCACAATCTCTCGCTGGGCGTGGCGAACTCGATCGTCGCGGTAGAAGAGGGTTGCGACCGAATCGACGCGTCGCTCGCGGGCATGGGGGCGGGGGCGGGCAATGCCCCCCTTGAAGTATTCATCGCGGCAGCGGAACGCATGGGCTGGAACCACGGCACGGATCTGTACGCGCTGATGGACGCCGCCGACGACATCGTGCGCCCGCTGCAGGACCGCCCGGTGCGCGTGGATCGCGAGACGCTCGCGCTCGGTTATGCGGGCGTGTATTCGAGCTTCCTGCGTCACACGGAAGTGGCCGCGAAGAAGTACGGCCTGAAGCCGGTCGACATTCTCGTGGAACTCGGCAAGCGCCGGATGGTGGGCGGGCAGGAGGACATGATCGTGGACGTGGCGCTGGACCTCCTCGAACGCACCGCGTCCGCGTAACCGTCGGCCCGGTGCAAGGCCGGGCCGTCCTGCGTGCGCGTCACGCCGGACGGTGCGGCGGGTGGAAGGCGGGCGATCAAGGCGCCGGGGGCGACGCCCGCGATTCCATCTCCTGCGCGACCTCCACGACCTGCTGCCGCAGCCACCGGTGCGCGGGATCGTCGTGCGTGCGCTCATGCCAGATCATCGACACCGTGAAAGACGGCACCTCGAGAGGCAGCTTCACGAGCGCGACCGGCATCGACAACGCGACATGCCGCGCAAGACGTTGCGGCAGCACCAGTGTCATGTCGCTTTTCGCGACCACCATCGGCGCCGCCAGGAAATGCGGCAGGCGCATCGCGATCCGCCGCTGCAGCCCCTGCCGCGCGAGCGCGGCGTCGACCCGTTCGCCGCCGCGGCCGCCGATCGTCACCAGCACGTGCGACAGCGCCGCGAAACGCTTCGGCGTCAGCCGCGCCGACAGGGCCGGATGCCCGTTGCGCACGATGCAGGTCAGACTGTCGTCGTAGAGCTTGCGGCGATAGATGCCGGCCGGCAACGTATCGTCGTCGAACGCGCCGAGCGCGATCCCGGCCGTGCCGTCCGTCACGAGTGCGGCGTTGTTGCCGCGTGACGGCGGCACCTCGAGATTCATGCCGGGCGCACGCCGTGACAGCCGCGCATTCACGTCCGGAATCAGCGTCAGCGCCAGGTGGTCGAGGCTGGCGATCGAGAATTGCCCGCGCGCGCCTGCCGGATCGAAGATCGCCGGCGCGACGATGCTGGCCGCCTCCGCGAGCACGCGCGACACGCGCAGCGCGAGCGACGCCGCACGCGGCGTGAATTCGAGCCCCTTCGGCGTGCGGACGACGACGCGATCGTCGAGCAGCGTGCGCAGGCGGCCCAGCGCGCGGCTCGCGGCGGGCTGGGTCAGGCCGAGCCGCACGCCGGCGCGCGTGACGCTGCGCTCCGTGAGCAACGCATCGAGCAGCTTGAGCAGGTTCAGGTCGACGGTGCGCAAATCCACTTCGTGCATGCTGGACATGATCGGTATGCATTTGAGTTATGGATGGCCAGCGTACATCATCGAAGCCATCGCTCCAACGGTTGGAGCGGCTGTCGGGAGAGCACATGTACGTTGTCACGGGGGTAACAGGGCGCACGGGGGCCGTCGCGGCCCAGGCGCTGATCGATGCGGGCGTGCCGGTTCGGGTGGTCGTGCGCGATGCCGCGAAGGCGGCGGGCTGGGCCGCGCAGGGCGCGCAGGTGGCGGTCGCCGATCTGGCCGACGCCGCCGCATTGACGCATGCGTTCGCCGGCGCGCGCGGCGCGTATCTGGTCAAGCCGCCCAACTATGCGCTGGAGAACCTGTTCGAACACGCGGACGCGACGGCGCGCGCCGTCGCCGAAGCGGCCCGCGCGGCGGGCTTGCCGAAAATCGTGCTGCTGTCGTCGGTCGGTGCGGATCGGGCCGGCGGCACCGGCGTGATCGCGACCAACCGCACGGCCGAGCAGCGGCTGGCGGAGCTGGGCGTCCCGGTCGTGTTCCTGCGCGCCGCGTATTTCATGGAGAACTGGGCGCGCGTCGTCGGTCCGGCTCGCGCGCAGGGCGTGTTGCCGAGCCTGCTCGCGCCGGTCGAGCGCGCGATTCCGATGGTCGCGACCGAGGACATCGGCCGCACCGCGGCAAGCCTGTTGCTGGAAGACTGGGCGGGCATCCGCAAGATCGGCCTGGCGGGGCCGGCTGCGTATTCGCCCGCGGACATCGCGGCAATCCTGGCACGCGTGCTGAGTCGGCCGGTGCGGGCGCTGGCGCTCGAACCTGCCGCGTGGGCCGGCGTACTCGCGATGAATCCGTTCTCTAGCACGGCAATCGACGGATTCATCGAGCTGAATCACGGGCTGAACAGCGGCCATATCGCGTTCGGGAGCGATGACGCAATCGAGCTTCGTCAGGGGCGTGTGCCGTTCGAACGTGTCGCGGAGGCGATCGCGAGCGTGTGACGACGGACATTCGTGTGCGGCGCATCGTCGTCGCGACGATGCACACGGACATGGCGGGTGGTCGGCGCACGCGAGAACGGCCCGGCGGCGCCGGGCGCCGTCGGGCACGCCGAACGGCCGCAACGGCTCGAACGGTGTCGCGCGCGATCCGGCTTCATCGCGGCGCCGGCGATTTCCCTGCCGCCCGTGACCTGGCCGGTCAGCGCACCGGCGCCGCAGCAGCCAGCAGGCTGCGCAGGAACACCATGATCATGCGCCCGATCGGCACCTCGGACAGGATCGACTGCTGCAGCGACAGCCCCTGCGAAAGGCCCATGAACGAGACGGCCAGTACGGTCGGCGATTCGGGCGGCACCTTCTTCATCCTCGCGAAAATCTGTTCGATGCAACAGGCGAGGCCATCGCGATGCGAATCGAGCAACGCCTGCGATGCCGTCGCGAACGCGGGGTTGCGTCGCCCCTGAAGCTTGAACTCGACGCCCAGCACCGACCACTCGGGTTCGGCGTCGACGGTTCGCGACCAGACTTCCAGCGCGTTCAGGATGTCGTCGCCGGACGCGGACGGGTCGCCCAGTGCCCGGGCGATATCTTCCACCTGCGTCCTTGAACGCTCCCGCATCAGTTCGACGAACAACGCCTCCTTGCTCGCGAAATTCGAATAGAACGCGCCCTGCGTATAGCCGGCCTCGGCCGCGATATCCCTGAGCGACGTGGCGCCGAACCCGCGGTCGACGAACAGCCGCTTCGCCGCGGCCAGCAAATGGGCGCGGGTCTGCAGTCGACTTTCTTCGCGGCTCGGCCGCGCGGGAAGGGGTGCCGTGGTCATGGCCGGAAGGATATCAGTTGATATTTGAGATAGATACCATTACGATTGCATTTCAAATATCACTTGATATGTGAAATGCGGCGCGCGATTGTGCATCCGACTGTTCACGTGCGGGGCTGGCCTCGTGCGGACGATCGTTCGGCGTGACGTTGCCGCCGCGGCGTCGGTTCACGGAGCGCGTCGCCTGGCGGGCAGGGGAATGCCTGCCCTCGCGGCGCATCGTGAGACGGTCTGTTAGTCATGCGAATCATGTCGGTTCTCATGCGGAAGCGGGGCAGGAAGCAGAAGATGAGCGTGAGCAAGACCTATGCGCAGCTCGTTGTCGAGCTGGCCGAACTGGACGAGCAAATCGAGCGCGCCCGTGCGCGCGAACGCGTCGATGCGATCGAGAAGGTTCACTCGTTGATGGACACGTATGCGATCAAGCATCGTGACCTGATCGGCCGCAACGGCCGCCGGGGCTCGTACGTCGTGAAAGCGCTGCCGGTGCGGTATCGCGATCCTGATAGCGGGAAGGAGTGGAGCGGGCGCGGCAACGCGCCGCTCTGGATTCGCGGCAAGGACCGCCGGCAGTTCGTCGTTCGCAAGCCGCCGCCCGTCGGCAGGAAAGCCAAGGCGGAATGACGCGCTACGGCGACACGGCTTTCGGCTGCGCATGGCCCGGCGGCGTCAGCACGACGAGCAGCATCGCGCCGTCCGGCGACGGCGCCACGTAGGCATGCGGTCGATGCGACGAAAACAGCGCGCTTTCGCCGGCCCGCAGCCGCGTCGGCTCGCCGTGCTCGAAGTGCAGCTCGAGTTCGCCCGACAGCACATAGCAGAACTCGTCGCCCTCGTGGCCGGCGAGCCCGCCGGCTTCTTCCACGGTGCGCGCGTCGACCTGCATGCGCAGCGTGATCATCCCGGCCGAACTGTCGCGATGCAGCAGCGCATACTCGTACGGAATGCCGGCGATCCGCGTCGTGACGATGTCTTCCGCGCGGTTGACGCTCAGCGAAGCGCGATGGCGCGGCTGGCTGGTCAGCACGTCGCGCCAGTCGAAACCCATGCCTTCGATGATCCGGTGCAGCACACCGAAGGTCGGCGACATCTTGTTCGTCTCGATGCGCGAAAACGTCGCCGCGGGCACGCCGGTCAGCCGGCTTGCCTCGTTCAGCGTGAGATCGCGCGACTGGCGCAGCGCGCGCAGCCGTTGGCCGATCTGGTCGGCGGGAACCTGCAGCGGCTCGCGGCGTCGCGGTTTGAGCGGCAGCGCCGACAGCAGCGACGCAACGCGGGTTTTCTTGCTCATGAACGTCCACCGGGGAGAAGGTTTTTACCGATACGTAACGGAAATATACCGCACCGGCACGAACCCGGGCGACGAGACGCATGACGCTTGTCGTGGCCCGTCATCGCGGCGTACACTTCCCGGGCGTTGGCGCGACAAGGACGGGGCACCCTCGATGCCTCGTTTTTTCGGCTCTTGAATTTACGTATATGTAAATTCAAGAGCAGGGGGCGCGACGCATCTAGCCCCGGCCGTCGGGACGCGATGCCGCACACATGATGACGGGAAACCCATGTTGCGACGCGGTCGCACGGCCGGAAATTTACGTATCGGTAATATCGGAGGGCATGACATGAATCGGCAGGACGACGGGATGACGGGCGCCTATCGCGCGGAAGGCTGGGTGCAGTGGCCCGGCGAGCCGGAGTTGAGTTTCCAGTTCGCGCGCACGCTGGGCGGGGCGCAAGAGGGCGCGAGCCTGATCGGCGAATGCTTTCGCGCGGCGTCGCGGATGACGCCGGGCGACACCGAGAGCTGGTATCGCGAATGGCAGGTGCTCGCGCAGGCCAGCGAGCGGCGCGCGCTCGACGCGTTCGAGCGCGGCTTCCTGCGCACCGCGAGCAGTAACTGGCTGCGCGCGGCCAACTACTACCGGTCGTCGGAGTTCTATCTGGCGCACGACGACGCGCGGCGGCGGGATACGTTCGACAGCGTCGAACGCTGCTCGCATCGCTATCTCGACGGGCTGACGCCCGCCGGCGAGGTCGTGCGGATCCCGTACGGGGACGGCGCGCATCTCGATGCGTATTTCATCCCGTGCGCGGGCGCCGGCGTGCGTTCGCCGGCCGTGATCGCATTCGGCGGGCTCGACGAGTACAAGGACGAGCTGCTCCACGAAATGCCGAAACACGCGCTCACGCGCGGCATGTCGCTACTGCTGGTCGATCTGCCCGGGCAGGGCGGCACGCTGCGCCGGCAGGGCATCGTCAATCGTCCCGATACCGAGGTGCCGGTCGGCGCGTGTGTCGACTACCTGCTCACGCGCGGCGACGTCGATGCCGGCCGGATCGCGCTGTACGGCGCGAGTGTCGGCGGCGTCTATGCAGCGCGCGCCGCGGCGTTCGAACGGCGCATCGTCGCGGTGGTGTCCGATTCGGTGATGTTCGACATGGCGTCGCTGTTCGCGGGCTGGCTCGATACGCCGGAGCGGCTCATCTGGCGACACCTGAAATGGGTGTTCGGCTGCACGACGCCGCAGGGCGTGGTGGACAAGGCGCGGGATTTTCGCCTGGCGGGCGTGATCGACCGGATCGCGGTGCCGTATCTGGTGCTGCAGGGCACCGAGGACTGGCTCGGGCTGAAGACGGCAACCGATACCTGGGAATACGCGAAGGCGCATGGCGTCGACGCGACGCTCCGGCTGTTCGATCCGGATGAAACCGGCGCCGCGCACTGCCAGGTCGACAATCCGACGCTCGGGCAGGAGTTCATCTGCGACTGGCTGGCGGCGCGCCTCGGCATCGACCAGCGCGACGTCCGGCGACGTACGCCGGCGCTCGCCTGAGCGATGCGCCGCGTGACGCGCGACGCGCGCCGGGGCCGGGAGACGTCGCGCCGCGTTCGGCGAGGTCTCCCGGTGCGGGCCGCTGCGCGCGTCTAGCCGCGCCCCACGAACGGCATCGCGGTCGCCATGATCGTCATGTTCAGGATGTTCGTGTCCAGCGGCAGATTCGCCATCTGGACGATCGCGTTCGCGACATGCGCGACGTCCATGCGCGCCTCGGGCGCGAGGCTGCCGTCGGCCTGCGGGACGCCTTGCGTCATCCGTTCCGTCAGCGGCGTCGCGGCATTGCCGATGTCGATCTGGCCGCATGCGATGTTGTACGGGCGGCCGTCCAGCGCCAGCGACCGCGTGATGCCCGTCACCGCGTGCTTGGTGGCGGTGTACGCGATCGTCTCGGGGCGCGGCGCGTGCGCCGAGATCGAGCCGTTGTTGATGATCCTGCCGCCCTGCGGCGTCTGCGCTTTCATCAGGCGCCACGCGGCCCGCGCGCACAGGAACACGCCGGTCAGGTTCGTCGCGACGACGCTGTTCCACACGTCGAGATCGTATTCGTCGAGGGAAAGGGGCGGGGCGTTGCGGCCCGCGTTGTTGAACAGCACGTCCAGCCGTCCGAACTGCTGCGCGATCTGCGCGAACGCGCGGTCGACCGACGCCTCGTCGGTGACGTCGGCGGGGAACATCCGCGCTTCACCGCCGGCGGCGCGGATCGCTTCCTCCGTTGCGCGCAGCGAATCCTCGTTGCGTCCGAGCAGCGCGACGGTGAAGCCCGCGCCGGCGAGCGCGACGGACGCCGCGCGACCGATGCCGGAACCGGCGCCCGTGACGGCGGCGAATTTCTTCGTGACAGACATGGCTTGATTTCCTGCTGGGTGAATGAGGGGCGTGGCGGCCGACGAGCGGGGCCGCCGCCACTTCGCCAATGTAGCCGAAATCCCCGGCGCGCACGGTCGGGCGCCGGGTCGCGCGCATTCGGTTGCGCGAACGCCCGGGCTATTTCTTCCGGCCGGGTGCGGCCTTGCGCGGCCGCGCGGGCGAATCCGCGAACAGGTCGACCACCACGTCGCGCAGCCAGCGGTTTCCTTCGTCCTGGTTGACCCGTGCATGCCAGAGCATATGGATCGGCGCGCCCGGCAGCGTGACGGGCAATGCGCGCCAGCTCAGCGAGAACGGCGCGGCGAGCTGCTGCGCGAGATGCTCCGGCACCGTCGCGATCAGGTCGGTGCGCTGCAGGATGTAGCCCACGCTCATGAAGTGCGGCACCGTCAGCCGCACCTGGCGCTGCACGCGGCGGCGCCTCAGCCATTCGTCCACCTGCCCGTGACCGGTGCCGGCCGACACCACGACGAGGTGTTCGGCCGCGCGCCACGCGTCGACCGTCAGCGGCGCCGCCTCGAGCGGATGCCCGCGCCGGAACAGGCACACGTAGCGCTGATCGAACAGCCGGCGCTGATAGAAGCCGCCCTTGAGCTGCGGCAGCAGGCCGATCGCGAGATCGACGCGGCCGTCGGCCATTTCGTCGCCGAGGTTGACGCTCGTGTTGCGCACGGTATTGAGCGCGATGCCCGGCGCCGCGCGCGACAGGTGTTCGAGCAGCGCGGGCAGGAACACCACTTCGCCGATATCGGTCATGCCGATCGTCAGCGTGCGCGACGCGCGCAGCGGATCGAAGCCGGTCTCGGGATTGAGCGCGGCATGCAGCGTCGCGAGCGCGTGCGACACGGGTTCGGCCAGGCGCAGCGCGAACGGGGTCGGCACCACGCCGCCGGGCCCGCGCACGAACAGCGGATCGCCGAGCCGGCGGCGCAGCTTCGCAAGCGCGTTGCTCACGCCCGGCTGGCTCATGTTCATCTGCTCGGCGACGCTCGACACGCGCCGCTCCTGCATCAGCCGCTGGAAAAGCAGCAGCAGGTTGAGATCGATATCGCCCAGTTCCATGGAGTCCGCCTTGCGTGAATCATTGCGTTTGGTGATGAAGTAGATTCAGGTCATTTTATTGCGGGATGAAAGTCCGCTTCCGACAATACCGGTACGGCGCATGCATTCGACACGACGCCGCGCTGGACCCTCACCCCACATCGGAAGACCGGAGACACTTTCATCATGCAGACGAACCTGAAGATTGCGATCGTCGGCGCCGGCATCGGCGGCCTGACGCTCGCGCTGGCGCTGCGCGAGCACGGCATCGACGCGCAGCTGTACGAGCAGACCGACGCGCTGCGCGAAGTCGGCGCGGCGGTCGCGCTGTCGGCCAATGCGACGCGCTTCTACGAACGCATGGGGCTGCGCGCGGCCTTCGATGCGGTGTGCGCCGACATCCCGGGCCTCGTCTATCGCGACGGGCGCAGCGGTGCGGTGATCGGCCGTCATCGCGGCGATCCCGACTATCGCCGGCAATTCGGCGGCGCGTACTGGGGCGTGCATCGGGCGGATCTGCAGGCCGTCCTGTCGAAGGCGGTCGGGCTCGAGTGCATTCATCTGGGCCATCGGCTGACCGATCTCGCGCAGCATGCCGATCGGGTCACGCTGTCGTTCGACAACGGCGTGCGCGTCGACGCCGATCTCGCGATCGGCGCGGACGGCGCGCGCTCGATCACGCGGCGCTGGATGCTCGGCTATGACGATGCGCTGTATTCGGGCTGCTCGGGTTTTCGCGGCGTGGTGCCCGCCGCGCGCCTCGACCGGCTGCCCGATCCCGAAACGCTGCAGTACTGGGTCGGGCCGCACGGGCATTTGCTGCACTATCCGATCGGCGCGAACGGCGACCAGAATTTCCTCCTGGTCGAGCGTCATCCGTCGCCGTGGCCGTCGCGCGACTGGGTCATGCCGGCGGAAGAGGGCGAGCAACTGCGCGTGTTCCGGGACTGGCATCCGGCGGTGGTGCAGATGATCACGGCCGTGCCGGTCAGCCAGCGCTGGGGGCTGTTCCATCGCCCGCCGCTCGGCCGCTGGAGCCGCGGGCGCGTGACGCTGATCGGCGACGCCGCGCATGCGCTGGTGCCGCACCACGGGCAGGGCGCGAACCAATCGATCGAGGATGCGGTGGTGCTGGCGGCGCAGCTGGCGCAGGCCGGCCCGGGGCGCTGGCGCGAAGCGCAGGAAGCGTACGAGCGCCTGCGCCGAGGCCGGACGCGCAAGGTGCAGTACGCGTCGATCTCGGTGGCCGACGTGCTGCACCTGCCCGACGGGCCGGCCGCGCAGGCGCGCAATGCGCGTCTTGCCGCACGCGACAGCGTGCTGCATCACCTGGACTGGATCCACGGTTTCGATGCGCTGGCCGGGGCGCCGAACGAACGGCAGGGCGGCACGTGGCTTTGAGCGTGCGGGGCGGGCCCGACGGGTGCGCCCGCGTGGCGCGGGCGGGACGGGGCGCAAGCCTGCGGCCCGCTGCCGGCCGGTTAGCGCGCGGCTCCGCCAAAATGGGCGGAGCCGTGCCCGTCCGCCGTCATTTCACGCATTCGAGCGCGTACTTCAACCCTTGCCCGAGCAGCCCGCGCCACACGTCCCACGTATGCCCGCCGTCGACGATGCGCAGCTCGGCCGGGTTCTGCGCACGGCGCAGGTGGGTGTACAGCACGCTCGATTCGGCCTGGATCGTCAGGTCGTCGTCGCCGGCCGCGATGAACATCGGGATGCGCCAGGTGCGAGCGAAATAGCCGCGCATCAGCGCCGGGTAATTGAGTTCATGCCACACGCGCGGATCGAACTGCCGGTCGCCGAACACGCCGACGTAGCGCGCGGCGGAATTGAGCGGCGGCTCGTTCGCATAGATCGCGGGGCTCAGCAGCATCGCGCCGCAGAACAGCCCGGGTTCGAGCAGCGAGAAGCGCAGCGCGCCGAAGCCGCCCATCGACACGCCGCCGATCGCTCGGCCCGCGCGCTGGTTCGACACCGCGAAGTGCGCCTCGACCTCGGGCAGCAGGTCGTTGAGGAACGCGCTCTGCATCTTCTCCTTGCGGTCGACGTACCAGTCGGTGCCGCCCTGCGGCATCACGATCACGACGGGCGGAATCTCGCGGCGCTCGATCAGCGTGTCGGCGGTGGCCTGCAGCCGGCCTTGCGTGATCCAGTCGTTCGCGTTGCCGGCGTTGCCGTGCAGCAGGTACATCACCGGGTAGCGCGCGCCTTCCGGGTTGTAGCCGGGCGGCAGGTAGACGGTGTACGACCAGTCGCGCTTCAGCGCCGCCGAGCGGAACGTGCGCAGCACGATGCTGCTGCCGGGATTGAGCTGCGGCTGCTCCTGGGCGGCCGACGGCGTCGTCGCGGTCTGGGCGGCCGGCGGCGGCGCGGGCGCGATGACGGGCGCGGCCGGCGTGGCGCGGGCGGTGGCGATGGAGCCGGCGAGCAGGGCAACGGCGAACGGAAGGGCGAGTCGGCGCATGTCGAATCGTTTCAGGAAAAATGCCGGCTAGCGTAGCAGCGGCGCATGACGGCGCGGCGCGTCATCGCCGCGAACGGAACGGCAGCCGCGCGACCAGCGGCCCGTAGAGTTTGGCCACGAGATACAGCAGGCCCATCGCCACGACGTCGGCGGCCAGGCCGAGCGGCACGTCGAGGTAGCCTTCGGTCGCCTGGTACAGCACCGAATCGACCGCGAGCGAAATGCCGGTGCCGGCGACGAAGCACAGCAGGCCCTGCCGGCCGATGGTGCCGATCCACGGCATCGCGTGCGCGACTTTCTTCATCCAGCCGAGGTGCACGAGCTTGGCCGCGAGCCACGCGATCGCGAGAAAGTTCACGAGCCGCACCGTGCCGAGGTTCTGCTTGATGGACGGATCGGTCGGGAACGGTTCGATCCGCAGCCGGTAGTACGCGCCGGCCGCGACGACCGCGAGCGAGGCGGCCGTCAGCAGCCAGCCCTGCGGCTTGGGCGCGAGCGTCTGGTAGACGGGCCGGCAGCGCGCGATCACGCCGATCACGAACAGGAACTGCCACGCGAACGGATTGAAATCCCACGGCGCGCCCTCGACGGTCGGCAGGAAGCGCGCGACATGCGGCGCCGCGTACCACAGCGATCCGCTGAACGCGACCAGCAGCCATGGCTGCGTGCGCGCGAGCGGCAGCGCGAGCGGGACGAGCAGCGCGAAGAACGCGTACATCGGCAGCACCGACGCCAGGTACGGCTGGCGGCGGAACAGCAGGATGTCGCGCAGCGCGGCGAGCGGCTTGTGGAGCAGGCCGTCGAGGTCGTTGGTCGGCATGTTCGGGCCGTCGATCGCGAACGCGTTCAGCGCGGCCGTGATCAGCAGCATCAGGCCGGCTGTCACGAGGAACGCGCGGTAGATCTCGAACGCCCGGCGGATGAAGCGCTGGCGCGCGGCGGCTTCGTCGTGCCGCTCGGCGAGCGAGTTGTACGCGATCGCGGTCGCGAAGCCGCCGAGGAACACGAACACCTCGGCCGCGTCGCACAGCGCGTACGCGTGCAGCGTCACGCGCGACAGGATGCTGCCGCCGATGTGGTCGACGACGATGACGAGCAGCACGAGGCCGCGGAAGAAATCGAGTTCGGCGTAGCGCCCGGCCCGGGCCGGTGCGGTCATCGGCCCGGCTCCCGGCGCGGGCGGCGCGCGCGGGCGGCACGCGCCGCGCATGAATCGGGGTGAAGCATGACTTCGTGAAGAAATGACGAACGGATGCGCATTGTGCCACCGATGCCGGGGATATCGGGTTTACGCGGATGGCCGGCACGCGCGTCGCTGCCGATAAGCCCGGTCAGGCAGTCTGCGCAACGGGGCAGTTGGACGAGCGCAACGTTTTGCGCAGGGTTCACTTACCCCGATGGACGGACGGTTTGCGACGTGACACCATTTTGTCCTCACGCGGCCGCACACCGCGTCGTCCGCCCTGCGGGCCACACATACAACAGACCAAACATTCGCCGGGCGCTCGACCTGCCCGGCCCCCGGCTCCGGAGATCCGTCATGAAGAAGCACGTCATTATTACCGCCGCGCTCGCCGCTTTCGCCGCGCCGGTCTTTGCCCAGAACAGCGTGACGCTGTACGGGGTGATCGACGAGGGCTTCAATTACACGAACAACGTGAACGTCAACGGGGTCGGAAAGACGAACTACCAGCTCGCGAGCGGCTACGCCCAGGGCAGCCGCTGGGGCCTGAAGGGCAGCGAGGACCTGGGCGGCGGGCTCAAGGCGATCTTCACGCTGGAAAGCGGTTTCGACGTGAACAACGGGCGGCTCGGCCAGGGCGGCCGCATGTTCGGCCGCCAGGCCTTCGTCGGGCTGAGCGATTCCCGCTTCGGCACGCTGACCTTCGGCCGTCAGTACGACTCGGTCGTCGACTATCTCGCGCCGCTGACCGCGAACGGCAACTGGGGCGGCACGCTGTTCTCGCACCCGTTCGACAACGACAACACGGACAACTCGTTCCGCGTCAACAACACGGTCAAGTACGCGAGCAACGACTGGAACGGCCTGACGTTCGGCGGCACCTACAGCTTCAGCAACAGCACGGGCTTTTCGAACAACCGCCAGTACAGCCTCGGCGCGCAGTATTCGCTGGCCGGGCTGCAGGTCGCGGCGGCGTACCTGCAGGCGAACAATCCGGGCGCCGGCAGCGCGGGCGCGATCGCGGCCGACGACGCGAACTTCATCGCCGACCGCCTGCGGATCTTCGGCGGCGGCGTCAACTACACGTTCGGGGCGGCCACGATCGGTTTCGTCTACACGAAGGCCGACATGAAGAACCCGGTGTCGACGGTCTACCTGCCGGCCTCGACGTTCGCCGGCCTCGGGCTGACCGCGACGAAGTTCCAGAACTTCGAGATCAACGGCAAGTACCAGCTCACGCCCGATTTCTATCTCGGCGCGCAGTACGTGTACACGGACGGCAAGTTCGATGCCGCGTCCGGCTCGATCAAGCCGCAGTACCACACGGTCGGCCTGATGGCCGACTACAGCCTGTCGAAGCGCACCGACGTCTACCTGCAGGGCGCATGGCAGAAGGTCGCCGGCGACAAGACCGGCACGGCGGCCGACGGCGGCTACATCGTCGGGACCGACGGCCCGTCGTCGTCGTCGAATCAGTTCGCGGTGCGCGCCGCGATCCGCCACAAGTTCTGATCGGGCGGCGCCCGGCGCCGGCCGTCGTCAGTCCGTCCGGGGCGTGCCGCGGAGCGTTTCCGCCAGCCAGTCGACGAAGATCCGCACGCGCGGCGCGAGATGCCGGCCGCTCGGAAACACCACCGACACGGGCAGCGGCCCGGCGCTCCATTCCGGCAGCACCTCGACCAGCGAGCCGTCGGCCAGCAGCGGCGCGAGCCCGTCGCGCGGCACCTGGATCAGCCCGAGGCCGGCCACGCAGCAGGCCAGGTAAGCCTGCGAGCTGTTGACCGACACGGTGCTGCGCATCTTCACGGCGTGCATTTCGCCCGAATCCATGTCCATGTATTCCCAATCCAGCTCGCGGCCGGTACGGCTCGAAAAATAGCCGACCGCGACGTGGTCGGGCAGTTCGTCCGGCGAGCGCGGCGTGCCGTGACGCGTGAGATACGCGGGCGACGCGCAGTTGATCTGCGTCATCTCGCCGACGCGCCGGGCGACGAGCGACGTGTCGGACAGCACGCCGATCCGCACCGCGCAGTCGATGCCGTCGGCCACGAGATCGACGAGGCGATCGGTGGTGCTGATCGCGACGCGCAGGTCGGGGTAGCGCGCGTGGAAATCCGGCAGCGCCGGAATCACCTGGTTCAGCGCGAAGCGTTCGGGCAGGTCGACGCGGATCACGCCGCGCGGCGATGCGCCGGCGTCCTCGAACAGCGTCTCCGCATCGTCGAGATCGGCCAGCAGCCGCACGCAGCGCTCGTAATAGGTCGTGCCCTCGACGGTCAGCGCGACGCGCCGCGTCGTGCGCTGCAGCAGGCGGATCTTCAGGTGCTTTTCCAGGTACTGGACGGCGTTGCTGACGGTGGGGCGCGGCAACTGGAGTTGCTCGGCCGCTTTCGTGAAGCTGCCGAGGTGGGCGACGCGCGCGAAGATGCGCATTGCTTGCAGATGGTCCATGCGGGGCGGGTGCGTTGACGGATTGGAACAGCCTCCATTGTTAATCAGCGTCGAACGGTTTGGTGGAGCGTTTCGCGTTTATCGCGCGCGGCCATGCGCCCAGAATCCGGTTCATTCACCCGCCACCGGAAGGAAACGAACATGGACACGCGTCAACTGGGCCGCACCGGCCCGCAGGTATCGGCGATCGCGCTCGGCTGCATGGGGATGTCGGATTTCTACGGGCCGACCGACCGCGACGAAAGCATCGCGACGCTGCACGCGGCGCTCGACAACGGCATCACGCTGCTCGACACCGGCGATTTCTACGGGATGGGCGACAACGAGATGCTGATCCGCGACGCGCTGCGCGGTCGGGCGCGCGACCAGGTGCTGCTCAGCGTGAAGTTCGGCGCGCTGCGCGATCCGGCAGGCGGGTTCGCCGGCTACGATGCCCGGCCCGACGCGATCCGGAATTTCGTCGCGTATTCGCTGAAGCGGCTCGGCACCGACTACATCGACATCTACCGGCCGTCGCGCGTCGATCCGGCCGTGCCGATCGAGGACACGGTCGGCGCGATCGCCGATCTCGTGAAGGCCGGGTACGTGCGCCATATCGGCCTGTCGGAAGCCGGCGCCGATACGGTCCGCCGCGCGGCGGCCGTCGCGCCGATTGCCGACCTGCAGATCGAATACTCGCTGCTGTCGCGCGGCATCGAGGCCGACATCCTGCCCGCCTGCCGCGCGCTCGGTGTCGGCGTGACGGCCTACGGCGTGCTGTCGCGCGGGCTGCTGGGCGGGCGCTGGAGCACGGCGCGGCAGGGCGAGCGCGATTTTCGCGCGGCGAGCCCGCGCTTCCAGGGCGAGAACCTCGCGCACAACCTCGCGCTCGTCGACGCACTGCGCGCAATCGCCGACGAGAAGGGCAGCAATCCCGCGCAGGTCGCGATCGCGTGGGCGCTGTCGCGCGGCGCGGACATCGTGCCGCTGGTCGGCGCGCGCAAGCGCACGCAACTGAAGGACGGCCTGCTCGCGACTGAATTGCAACTAACGGTCGATGATCTGGCTCGCATCGAAGCGGCGGTTCCCGCCGGGGCGGCTGCCGGCGAGCGCTATCCGGCCGCACAGATGGCGCACCTCGACAGCGAGCACGGGCGGGGGTGATGCAAGGGGCCCGATTCGGCGGGCCCGAGCCAGCCTCAGGCAAAACCAGATGGCGGACGGCGTGGCGGAGCGGCACCATCGGCGCCTGACGTGACCTGACGGGATGCCTTCCATGCCAATTCATACGCTGACGATCGTCGTGCTGGTGTTCCTGCTGGCCGGCGCGGTCAAGGGAATGATCGGGCTCGGCCTGCCGACCATCGCGATGGGGCTGCTGACGCTCGCGATGCCGCCGTCGGCCGCGGCGAGCCTGCTGCTCGTGCCGTCGTTCATCACCAACGTGTGGCAGTTGTGGCTGGGCCCGTCGTTCGGGCCGTTGCTGCGCCGGCTGTGGCCGCTGCTGGCGGGCCTGGCGATCGGCACGCTGACGGGCGGGCTGCCCGCGCTCGCGGCCGGCAGCACGTGGACGCACGCCGCGCTCGGCGTGGTGCTGATCCTCTACGGGCTGTGGGGGCTGGCCGCCGCACGGCTGCCCGCGCCGGGGCGCCATGAGCGATGGCTGTCGGCCGCGGTCGGCTACCTGACGGGTGTCGTGACGGCCGCGACCGGCGTGTTCGTCGTGCCCGCCGTGCCGTACCTGCAGGCGTTGCGGCTGTCCCGGGACGACCTGATCCAGGCGCTCGGGCTGTCCTTCACGGCGTCGACGATCGTGCTCGGCGTGCAGCTGCACGTGACGGGGGCGCTGCAGACGGTCGATCTCGGCGTGTCCGGGCTCGCGCTCGTGCCGGCGCTGGTCGGGATGGCCGGCGGGCAGTATGCGCGGCGCGTGATGAGCGAGAAGGCGTTCAAGCGCTGTTTCTTCGTGGGGCTGATCGCGCTCGGCGCGTATATGAGCGCGTCGGGGTGGCTGTGAGCGGGCGTCGCGCGGCGGGCGAGCCGTCCGCCGCCCCGGCCCGCCCCGGGCCTCGACATCCGGGCCGGGGACGGTCGCGGGACGGCGGCCGTCACGCCGCTCAGGCCGGGTCGGCGTACTTCAGCGTCCACCCGAACGTGCGGGTCGCGCCCGCGCCGAGCGCGAACGGCCGGGTCGTGCAGGCGAAGTCCGAATGCAGCTGGCCGATCGGCGTCGTCGACAGCGGATTCGTCGTCCCGTTCACCGTGTCGAAGGCGGACAGCGCGCAGTTGTCGAACCCGGAAGCCGTGTAGCCGGTCGCGGCGCCGTTCGCGTACGTCACCGACACGCCGTCGCCGTTCGCCCGCGTCGACGCGAAATCCGCGAACGACGTGAAGTCCGTCTCGACGGCGAGGTTGCCCGCGAGCGTGCCCGAACTCAGCGTATCGCTGCGCGCGATCGCGCCGTGCGCGAAGGTCAGCACCGTATGCACCTGCAGGTCGAGGTCCGTCGTGTACGCCGCGTTCTTCGATGCAAGCCGGAACTTCGCCGTATCGAACGACACGATCACCTGGCCGTTGCGCTGCTGCACGTTCAGGTTCCGGTAGTAGGTGACGGGAATGTAGGTTTTCCCGTTGTACGTCACCTGCGGCACCAGCAGCGCGTAGCCGAGATCGGTCGTGCCGTAGATCAGCTTGTCGGAGAACGGCACCGGGTAGTACGGCGTGTACGAGTTGTAGTCCGGCGCCTGGCTGAGGTTCAGGTTGATCACGCGCCGGCCGTCGCGCACGGTGAGCAGCGCCGCGTTGTACGGATGCGCGGTGTCGCCCGGCTGGTTGTACCAGGTGAGCGTGTAGCGCGGCAGCGCGTCGAGCCATGCGCCGTAGTCCGCGTCGGCCATCGGCGCCTTGCCGCCGAAGCCGAGCTTGTTCCACCACGCGTTCACGTACAGGTACTGGTGCAGCAGGCTGAAGTTCTCGCCCATCACGCGCGGCTTGCCGCGATACGCGTCGGTGCCGCGGCCCTTGACCCACATGTTCACCGACGGCGTCGGCAGCGTCGGGTCGTACCAGACCGTATCGAAGCGTTGCGCGGCCTTGTAGATGAACGCATACGCGATCTGCTTCTCCTGGTCGGACAGCACGTCCGCGTTGGCCGCGGCCGTCAGCACCTCCATGAACGCGGAATCGCCGTACGGGCCGATCGAGCGGCCGTAGTTGAAGCCCTCGCCATCCGCGTTGAGCTGCGGCAGGATCAGGTCGACCGACTTGCGCAGATAGCCCTTCAGCTCGGGCGTGAGGTTCGCCTCGTTGCCCATCTCGAACGTGCGCTCGGTCACCTCGCCGATCAGCAGCGTGCTGTAGCGGTCGAAGCGCGCCTGGTCGTAATAGGTCGTGTGCGTGTTCGACGCTTCGTCGGAGAACCCGCCCGACGAGTCGTTGCGGATGTGGTTCGTCAGCGTGTACAGCAGCGCATCGCGCGCGCCCATCGTCGCGACGGACGGATCGGTCTTCGACGCGAACGACGGGCTGCTCCAGCCGAGCTTCTGGCGCAGCCCGGCAATTCCGTAGGACACCGCATAGTAGTTCTGCGCGGTGTTGAGCGACGCGATGTCGATCGGCGTGCCGGCGGCCGGGCACGTATCGGTCTTGCCGCTCGCGTCGGGGCCGAACATGTCGCAGAACGTGAGCCGCTGCTGCAGCGTCGCGAGCATCGCGTCGCTGAACGCTTCGCCGAGCATGCCGTGCGCCTTCAGGTTGTTCAGCGCGACGAGGTAGTAGTACTCGCCCCACGACGTATTCGCATACGTGTAGTTGCCGCCCGACTGCGCCATCATCGCGGTCGTGATCGTCCGGTAGGTCGCGAGGTAGCTCGCGTACTGCGGGTCGTTCTTCGCCTTCATGTCGATCAGGATGTACGACAGGCCGAGCGCGAGCTTGCCGGGCAGGAATTTGTCGCCGGTGTTCGTGTCGAGCACGTGGACCGGCGTGCCGTCGCCGAGATCCATCACGACCTGCGTGAAGTCGGGCGATTTCCGGATCAGGTCGAACAGCGCGCGCATCTGGCCCATCATCGTGGCGGGAACGTTCGTGCCGGCCGGCACGCTGGTGTCGGCCGCGCCGTAGACGAGCGCCTGCAGCGAGTTCGGCGCGAGCGCGGCGGCAGGCGTCGAGCCGGAAGGCGGCGCCGGCGTCGGCGAGGGCGGCGAGGGCGGCGTGGCGGTCACGTCGTTGCCGCCGCATGCGCTGACGAACAGGACGGAAAGGGCGCTGAGCGCGGCGCCGAGCGCGAATCTGCTGCGCGGATGCATTGTGTCTCCAGTTTTTGAATGGTGATGAAGGACGGGCGGGTGCGGCTGTTGCCTCGCTCGGTGCCCGTACCCGGCCGCCGCCTTGCAACCCTGATCCCTGAAGGCGGACGGCCTGAATCACGACGCGAGCGGGCAAGCGTTCTCCCTGCGCGGGCCGTGTCCGGTGCCGCGCCGTTACGATGGAAAACGTTTTCCAAATTTAGGCATCGATCGGCATGATGTCAATTAACTTTCACGCTGGACGGGCCGGGAAAAACCCGAATGAGGATCAGGCTGGAGCGGGTGAGGGAATCAGGATTGTGCGGAAATAGCGGGAGTTTCTTTCGGAATTCGATGGTGTGTCGCGACGAGGGCAGGCACGGAAGCGGCAGGCTGCTGGATCGTCCGGCGGCGCCTGTTGGCTGATGTTGAAGAGAAAACGTTATCCATAAGGATCGAGACGACTCGATCCATGAAACGGGGCGTCGCGTGCGGGCGGCGCCCGTTACCGGGGCGCGGCTTCGCCGGACAGGAACGCGACGAACTCCCGCGTGTACTTCGGCAGCGCGTCGAACGACCGCGCGCACAGCGTCAGCTTGCGGTGGCTCCACGGATCGGACAGCTCGACGAGCCGCACGTCCATCGTCTGCATCGCGCGCTCGGCCGCATGCCGCGACACGATGCCGATGCCCACGCCGCTTGCGATCACGCGGCAGATCGCGTCGAAGCTCTTGAGCTGCACGCGATAGCGGATGCGCTTGCCGAGCGCGCGCGCCTGATCGGCGAGATGCACCTGTAGCGCGCTGCCGTCGGTGAGGCCGATGAAGTCGGCGTCGGCGATCGCGTCGAACGAAACCGCGTCGCGCGACGCGAGCGGATGCGCGGCCGGCACGACCACGATCAGCCAGTCCTCGCGGAACGGCTTCTGTTCGAGCCCGCCGAGCCCGACCGAATCGGCGACGATGCCGACCTCGGCCGTCTTGTTGCGGATCGCATGCACGATCTCCTGGCTCGAGCGCTCCTCGACGCTGATCGACAGCTTCGGATGATGCGGCAGGTAATCGGCCAGCGCGTCGGGCAGGTATTCACTCAGCGACGCGGTGTTGCACAGCAGGCGGATGTGTCCGCGCAGCCCCTGGCCGTATTGCTGCAACTCGCCGCGCATGTGGTCGATCTGCTGCAGCACGGTGCGCGCGTGGTGTTCGAGCGCACGGCCCGCGTCGGTGGCTTGCGCGCCCGACTTGGTCCGGTGCAGCAGCGGCACGCCCAGTTCGTCCTCCATGCCGCGGATCCGCTCGCTGGCGGCCTGCAGCGTGATGTGGGTCCGCTCGGCGCCGCTCGTGATCGTGCCGGCGTCGCAGATGTTCAGGAAGAGGCGCAGGTCGGTCAGGTCGAAACGCATGATGGGCGGGGCGATCGTATTGGAATGGCCGATAAGGTAGCAGGGAACCGCGGCCCCGGTCTCAGGCACAGCCTGAGGCCCGATTCGCCGCTTCCGCATTTTCGGGGCAGGATCGATGGACGATCATGGGCGCACTTCAACCGGGGAGCCCGTCATGCGGATCGATCCATCGTGGGGCGTGTCGTTCAAGATCGCGCTGCATCTGCTGTTCCTGTGCATCGGCATCGCGTGGGCCTGTTCCGAAGGCGTCGCATGGCTGCATTGAACGCCGCCGCGCGCGGCGGGTGCCGTCCGATGTCTATCGAAATGTGTTGTGCCATAGTTTTTTAGAACGAAAATCCTTCCGCTTTCCTGCGATTCAACCATCAAGTTTTTCCGGAACGGACCGTATTACCGGTAGCCAATGCTGGCCGGCATCCGGTTCGTGATCGTTTGTCATCACTGTTTGCATCCGGTTACACGTCGGCCGTTCCGTTTTTGAGATGCTTGAAAGATTGTCAAACCGGAGTCGGATCGTCCATGAAAACGCGCGGGATTCATCGTCACGCGGGGTGGTTGCCGGGCCTGGCCGCCGTGCTCGTCATGGCCGGCTGCGCGGGCCCGCAATCCGCCGCGCCGGGTGACACGCAGGCGGGCGGATCGCCGTCGGGCCCGTCCGCCGCATCGCCGGCCGCCGCGTCGGCCATGCCGCCCGCGCCGATTCTCGTCGCCCGGCAGTACGTCGTGAAGCGCGGCGACACGCTGGCGCGCATCGCGTCCGCGAACGCGTGCAGCGTTGCCGACCTGCGCAGCTGGAACCGGCTGAACGCGCGCGGCAGGCTGCGCACGGGACAGGTGCTGCGCATCGTCAGGCGGCAGACGCCGCCATCGGATGCGGCCGGGGTGCAAACCGCGGGCAATGACGCGGCCGGGCGCCCGGCGGCCGAGCAGGTCACGGCATCGAGCGCGAGCGACCGTCAGGTCGTCAAGGAAATGCGCCGGCATGCCGGCGGTGTCGCGCTCAAGTGGCCCGCCGACGGCAAGATCGTCGACGGGTTCCGGCCGGGGCAGAACCGCGGCATCCAGATCGCCGGCCGGCCGGGCGACCCGGTTCGCGCGGCGGCCGACGGCCGCGTGATGTACGCGGGCACCGGCCTGAACGATTACGGCAGCCTGATCATCGTCCAGCACAACGCGGATTTCCTGACCGCCTATGCGCACAACCGCAAGCTGCTCGTCAAGACGGGCGACATCGTGCGCCAGGGCGACGAGATCGCCGAGATGGGCGACCTCGACAACTCGCGCGTCGCGCTGCTGTTCGAAGTGCGGCGCGACGGCAAGCCGGTGAATCCGGTGCCGTACCTGCCTTCGTCGCAAGGGTGACGCGGGGCCGTTGCGCTGGATCGTGGCGGCCGTCGCTGCTACGCTAGGGACTGTTCATGCGAATCCCGCGCTGCCCGCAGGGCCGGCGGCCGTCTTTCGCGGATGCACGGCGAAGGCCGCCGGTGCGCGCCCGCGTTGCTTCGTGCCATCGTTTCCGACCGAACACACCTCATCCATGGAACACTCTCCGACTCGCCGCTCGCTGTTGCTCGCCGCCGTCGCCGCGCCGTTCGTCGCCGCGTGCACGTCCGCGCCGGTTGCCGACCAGGGGCATGCGCATACGGCGCAAGCCGAACTCGGCGCGCTCGAAAAGGCGTCGAACGGCCGGCTCGGCGTCGCCGCGCTCGATACGTCGAACGGCGTGCGCATCGCGCATCACGCCCGCGAGCGCTTCCCGCTGTGCGGCACCTACGCGGTCGTCGCGGCCGCCGCGATGCTCGCGCGCGGCTCGCTCGACGCGTCGCTGCTGCCGCGCCGCATCCTGTACCGCCGCTATGAAGTCGTGTCGGGCTCGCCGGTCACGGAAAGCCACGTCGACACGGGCATGACGATCGCGCAGCTGTGCGCGGCGATGCTGCAGTCGGGCGACAAGGGCGCGGGCAACCTGCTGATGGGCGTGCTCGGCGGCCCGCAGGCCGTCACGTCGTTCGCGCGCGCGAGCGGCGACACGACGTTCCGCCTCGATCGCTGGGAGCCCGAGTTGAACCGTGCCGCCCCCGGCGACGAGCGCGACACGTCGACGCCGGTCGCGATGGTCGACACGCTGCAGCGGCTGCTGCTCGGCGATGCGCTGCAGGAGCCGCAGCGCACGCAACTTGCGGAATGGATGGCCGTCGGCGCGACCGGCGCGACCGGCATCGCGGCGGGCGTGCCGCCCGGCTGGCGCGTGGCCGACAAGGCCGGCACGGGCGGCTACGGCACGACCACCGACGTTGCGGTGCTGTGGCCGCCGTCGCGCGCGCCGATCGTGATGGCCGTGTCGTTCACGCAGCCGCAGGCGGACGCGGCGGCCCGTGCGGATGTCGTCGCATCGGCGGCCCGCATCGCGGCAGGCGCGCTGACCACGACGGCCTGAGCGAGCGGCGTCTCGCGCAAAGCGGGCGTTTGGCTTATCGTGTCGGTCTGCGCGCGCCGTCGTCGGCGCGCGGTTCTTCTCCCGCGCCGTTCCTCGTTCTCCGCTCGCCATGCGCCGACTTCCGCCCCTGCACGCGCTGCAGATCTTCTCGACGGTGGCCCGCCACCGCAGCTTCACGCGCGCGGCCGAGCAGCTGTGCATCACGCAGGGCGCGGTGAGCCGGCAGATCCAGACGCTCGAGGCGCATTACGGCTTTCCGCTGTTCAAGCGGCATGCGAAGGGCCTCACGCTGACGGCGGAGGGCGAGCAGTTGCTGCCGGTCGTCGACGAGAGCTTCGCGCGGATCGAGGACATCTCGATGAAGCTCACACGGCAGCGCACCGATCTCGCGCTGAAGGTGCCGACCTGCGTGATCCGCTGGATGCTGCCGCGCATCATGCGCTTCCAGGGCGAACATCCCGATCTCCACGTGCAGATCACGACCGCGTGGCAGCATGTCGTCGATTTCTCGGCCGAGCCGTTCGATGCGGCGATCGTCTACGGCACGTCGCCGGGCGCGGGGGTCGTCGCGCTGCCGCTGTTCGACGAACGGCTGACGCCCGTCTGCGCGCCCGAGTTGCGGCAGGCGTCGCCGCTCGGCGCGGTCGGCGATCTTGCGCGCCATACGCTGCTGCACCCGACCCGCGACCATCGCGACTGGCGCGCCTGGCTCGAACATGCGGGCGAGCGCGGTGTCGATCCCGCGCGCGGGCCGACGTTCGACACGCTCGATCTCGCGACGAACGCGGCGATGCAGGGCTTCGGCGTCGCGATCGGCGACGTGACGCTCGTCGACGACGACGTCAGTGCGCGCCGGCTGGAGCGGCCGTTCGACATCGTGCTCGAGACGGGCGCGCGCTACTACTTCGTGTATCCCGAGACCATCGGCAGCCAGCAGAAGATCCGCGCGTTCAGCGACTGGATCGCCCGTCACCGGGATTGACCGGCGGCGCCGCCGGCCGCGTCGGCGAACGGCTTTACTGGTAGGTCACGACCGCGATGATCGGCGCATGATTGTTGCCCGGACGGTCAGGTAAAACGATTGCGCGCGAGGCCTGAGTAAAGGTCGTGGTCTTGATTGCCTGCTGGCTCGCTGCATCGACGAACGCGATCTGGCCGGTTGCCGGGCGCGGGCAGTCGGGGCGCACGCGAGCGGAGGCGGCGTCGGTCGTGTCGAGCGCGAACGAGCAGGGCGGCTCGACGATCATGCCGGAGAAGTGGATGATGCCGGACGTGCCGGCGGCGAAGGACGAGGAAGTGGCCAGAAGCGATGCAGCCAGGATGAACGCGGCGGCGACGGGACGATGCTTCATGACAGGCTCCAGAGAGGAAGCGCGTCGCAGCGAGGCCGCTCGGGTGGCAGTCCGTCAACGCTGCGAGGCTGTATGCGTAAACGGCAAATCCATCGGGTCTCTTGAATGAAAAATCGGAAATAGCGGTAATAAGCAAATAACGCGGCGTTGCCTGTTTCAATGTAGGCCGGATTTGCGGGAGCACAAGGCGGGAGTCGCGCCGGGCTTGTAAGCTGAACGGAAGAACCGTCCGCCGGGGCGGGCCGTCGCCGGTCGTTGCGCAGTCAACGAGTTGACGGATGGACGGGCGATGCACGGATGAATTTCCCGCGCCAAGGACAAACGGCCGCTCGTGCGAGGAGCGGCCGTGTTCGCGAACGGCGTGGCGCCGTGCGGCGGCGGATCAGGTCATGCGCTTGCGCACCGCGCCGACGACCACGAGCAGCACGATCGCGCCGACGATCGACGCGAGCCAGCCCGCGCCCTGGCCCGGCGCGTACCAGCCGGCGGCGCGGCCGACATAGCCGGCGAACAGCGAGCCGACGATGCCGAGCACGGTGGTCATCAGGATGCCCATCTTGTCGTCGCCGGGCTTGAGCGCGCGGGCGAGAAGGCCGACGATGAGCCCGACGACCAGGGTTTCGATGAATTGCAGCATGAACGCCTCCCTATTGCAGTTGAGCGATGGTCGAAAGGAAGTGGACCCCCGCGGCGCGCGAGGGTTCCATGCGGCGGCGGCCGCACGCGCGGCGTGCGGCGTATCGCGCGCCGGCGCGTCGCCCGGAGCTCAGGCGGCCGGCGTATCCGCCACCGGGTCGAGACGGCGATAGCCTTCGGTCGCGTTCAGCAGCGTGCGCGTGTAGTCGCGCGCGACCCGCCCGGCCCGCACGTCCTCGATCCGCAGTTGCTCGACGATCTCGCCGTGCTGCATCACCGCGACGCGCTGGCACAGGAAGCCGATCACCGCGAGATTGTGGCTGACGAGGATCATCGTCAGGTTGCGTTCGCGATGCAGGCGGCGCAGCAGGTTCAGGATCTCGGCCTGCACCGACACGTCGAGCGCGGAGGTCGGCTCGTCGAGAAGCAGCACGCGCGGCTCGACGATCAGCGCGCGCGCGATCGCGACGCGCTGCCGCTGCCCGCCCGACAACTGGTGCGGGTAGCGGAACCGGAACGCGGGGCCGAGGCCGACCTCGGACAGCGCGCGGGCGATGCGGGCGTCGGCGTCGTCCATGCCGTGAATCGACAGCGGCTCGCGCAGCGTCTGGTCGACCGTGAAGCGCGGATGCAGCGACGCGTACGGATCCTGGAACACCATCTGCACGTGGCGGCGAGCGGCCCGGTCGGGCTTGCCGCCCACCGGCCGGCCGTCGATCGACAGGCTGCCGGACGCGAGCGGCACGAGGCCCGTCAGCGCGCGCAGCAGCGTCGACTTGCCGGAACCCGATTCGCCGACGAGCCCGAACACCTCGCCGTCGCGCACCGCGAAGCTGGCGTCGCGCACGGCGTCGACGTGACCCGTGCGGGTCGGGAAACGGATCGATGCGTGATCGACGTCGATCATCGTGCGGCCTCCTGCCGGTCGGCATGCGGTGCGGGATCGAGCCACGCCGGATCGCGCCGCAGCACGGGCAGTTCGTCCGGCGGGTTCGCGAGCGGCGGATTCGCCGCCAGCAGCCCGCGCGTATAGGGATGCGACGCGTCGCGCAGGTCGCGCGCGGCGCAGGTTTCGACCACGCGGCCCGCGTACATCACCGCGACCCGATCGCAGAACGACATCACGAGCGGCAGGTCGTGGCTGATGAACATCAGGCCCGTGCCGTGCCGCGCGATCATTGCGTCGAGCACCGCGAGCACCTGCATCGACACCGCGACGTCGAGCGCGGAGGTCGGCTCGTCGGCGATCAGCAGGCGCGGGCCGGTCGACACCATCATCGCGATCATCACGCGCTGGCCCATGCCGCCCGACAGCTCGTGCGGATACGCATCGGCGACGCGCGCCGGGTCGCGGATCTGCACGGCCGCCAGCGCATCGACGATCCGCTCGCGCAGCGCGCGGCCGCGCAAGCCCGGCTCGTGCCGCCGGAACGCCTCGCCCATCTGCCTGGCGACCGTCATCACGGGGTTCAGCGAATACTTCGGGTCCTGCAGGATCATGCCCATCTGGCTGCCGCACAGCCGCCGGCGTTCGCCGGGCGACATCGCGAGCAGGTCGCGGCCCGCGAAGCGCATCGTGCGGGCGGACCAGCGGGCGGCGTCGGGCAGCAGGCCGAGCAGCGCGCGGCCCGTCAGCGATTTGCCGGAACCCGATTCGCCGACGATGCCGAGCCGTTCGCCGGGCGCGAGCGTCAGCGACAGGTCGCGCACGGCGTCGGACACGACGCCGTCGTGTCCGCGAAAGCCGATCTTCAGGCCGTCGATCTCGCAGAGCGGCGCGGGCGCGGCGGCGGTGGCGGTATGGATCGGCATGTCAGGCTCCGTGGCGGGGATCGAAGACGTCGCGCAGCCCGTCGCCGAGCAGGTTGAACGCGAGGCTCACCAGCAGGATCGCGCCGCCGGGCAGCGTCGAGACCCACCACGCGTCGAGCAGCACGTTGCGGCCCGACGCGACCATGAAGCCCCACTCGGGGCTCGGCGGTTGTGCGCCGAGGCCGAGGAAGCCGAGGCCGGCGACGGTCAGGATGATGCCGGCCATGTCGAGCGTCGCGCGCACGATCACCGACGACATGCACAGCGGCACGATGTAGCGCAGCAGGATGCGCGGGCCCGATGCGCCCTGCAGCCGTGCCGCGTGGATGTAGTCGGCCTGCGCGATGCGGATGGTCTCCGCGCGTGCGAGCCGCGCATACGCGGGCCACGCGGTGATCGAGATCGCGACCACCGCGTTGATCACGCCGGGCCCGAGCGCGGCCGCGAACGCGAGCGCCAGCACGATCTTCGGGAACGCGAGCGCGACATCGGTGACGCGCATCAGCGCGCTGTCGACGAAGCCGCCGCAATAGCCGGCCGTCGTGCCGATCAGCAGGCCGATCGGCACGACGATCACGACGACGAGCAGCGCGATGCCGAGCGTGAGGCGCGACCCGGCGATCAGCCGCGAGAGGATGTCGCGGCCGAGCTGGTCGGTGCCGAGCCAGTACGACGGCGAGCCGGGCGGCAGCAGGCGGTCGGACAGCACCTGGCGCAGCGGGTCGTGCGGCATGATCAGCGGGCTGACGATCGCGACGACGATCAGCACGACGAGGATCGCGAGCCCGAACAGGTTGAGCGGATTGGCGGCGAACCGGCGCCAGCGCCGGTACGCGAGGCCGAGCGCGGCCTGCGAGCGCGACGCGGGCGTGTCGGACAGCAGCCACGCGCGCAGCGTGAGGTGCTCGGCGTTCATGATTGGACAACCTTCGGCATGGACGATGAAAGAAGCAGGGGGGAAGCGGTCATGTCGGAGCCGCCCTCAGCGCGCCCGCGGATCGAACACGCGGTACAGCGCGTCGGTCAGCAGGTTGACGGTGATGAACATCGCGCCGATCACGAGCGTCGCGCCGAGCACGGCGTTCATGTCGGCGTTCAGCAGCGCGCCCGTCAGGTACGAGCCGAGCCCCGGCCACGCGAACACGATCTCGGTCAGCACGGAGCCTTCGAGCAGGTTGCTGTAGGTGAGCGCGATCACGGTGAGCAGCGGCACCGCGATGTTGCCGAACGCGTGACGCCAGATCACGCGGCGCTCGGACAGGCCCTTCGCACGCGCGGTGACGATGTATTCCTGGCTCAACTGGTCGAGCATGAACGAGCGCGTCATGCGGCTGAGGTACGCGACCGAGTAGTAGCCGAGGATCGCCGCCGGCAGCACGATGTGCGACAGCGCGTTGCGAAAGACGTCCCACTCGCCCGCGAGCGCCGCGTCGATCAGCAGGCTGCCCGTGTGCGGCTCGACCATGCCGTCGTAGACGGGATCGAGCCGGCCCGGCCCGCCGACCCAGCGCAGCCGCGCATAGAACAGCAGCAGCCCCATCAGCCCGAGCCAGAACAGCGGTACGGAATTGCCGATCAGCCCGACGAAGCGCGCGATGTGGTCGATCGGCCGGTTGTGCTTCACGGCGGCCGCGACGCCGAGCGGCACGCCGATCGCGATGCCGATCAGCGTCGCGATCGTCGCCAGCTCGAGCGTGGCCGGGAATACGCGCTTGATGTCGTCGAGCACCGGGTTCGCGGTCAGCAGCGAGACGCCGAGATTGCCGTGCAGCACGTCGCGTGCATAGATCAGGAATTGCGTGACGAGCGGCTTGTCGAGCCCGAGCGCGATGCGTTCGGCCGCATAGGCTTCGGCCGACGCGCGATCGCCGAGGATCGCGAGCACGGGATCGATCGGCACCTTGCGGCCGATCACGAACGTCAGCGCGAGCAGCCCCGCGAACGTGACGGCGAGCGTGAGCGCCCAGCGCAGCCCGCGCAGTGCCCAGCGTACGGCCGGGCGCCGCGCGGGCAGCGTGCGCAGCGCTTCGAGGGAGGAGACGGGAGTCGACATGCGGCGAATCTTATTGCTTTTTCAGGTTACGGTACGACACGAGATCGTTGATCGGCCCGATTTCGAGCCCGCTCACGCCGGGCCGCGTCGCGACCTGCGCGACTTTCTCGAACATGATCACGAACGGCGAGCGCGCGAGCATTTCCTTCTGCATCGCCTGATACTGTTGCGCGCGTTTCGCGGCGGTGGGCTCGGCGAGCGCGGCGTCGGTCTCCTTCGTCAGTTGCGGGATGTCCCAGCTGTTGCGCCAGGCCAGCATTTTATAGCTCGACTTGTCGGAATTGTCGGGATTCCACGCAAAACCCTGCGCGTTGCTGTGCGGGTCGATGTAGTCGGCCGACCAGTCGCCGATGTAGATGTCGTGCTGGCGCGCGCGGTATTTCGCGAGCGTCTGCTTGTTGTCGCCGGGGATCAGCTGCACCTTGATGCCGGCCTGCGCGAAGTTCGCCTGCACGGCCTGCGCGATCTCGGTGTACGGGTAATCGTTGCGCACGTCCATCGTCACCTGGAAGCCGTTGGGCACGCCGGCCTTCGCGAGCAGCGCCTTCGCCTTCGCGACGTCGAGCCGGTACGGGGTCGCGTTCAGCGTGCCGAGGAAGCCTTCGGGCAGGAAGGTCTGGTGCACCTTGTAGGTCGTCTTCACCACGTTGCCCTGGATGCCGGCATAGTCGACCAGCCACTTCAGCGCTTCCTGCACGTCGGGTTTCGCGAGCGTCGGGTTCTTCGTGTTCAGGCCGAGATACAGCAGCGTCGCCTGCGGCGAGGCCGACACCTTCGCCTTGCCGGATTTCGCGATCGACGCCAGATCGTCGGGGCTCAGGTCGCGCGCCGCGTCGACGTCGCCGCTTTCCAGCAGCAGGCGCTGGCTCGCCGCCTCGGGCACGTGGCGCAGCACGATCCGCTTCATCGCGAGCGGCAGCCGGTAGCCGTCGAAGCGCTGCAGCACGAGGCTGTCGCCGGCCGTCCACTTGACGAGCCGGTACGCGCCGGAGCCGGCCTCGTTGGTCTTCAGCCACGCGTTGCCGAAATCGTTGCCCTGCTGGTGCGACAGCAGCAGCTTCTTGTCGAGCACCGACGCGGGCCACGAGCCGAGCACGTTCAACACGAAGGTCGGCGCGTACTTGCGGTCGGTCGTGACTGCCACCGTCAGGTCGTCGAGCTTCTTCACGTTCGCGGCGACGTTCGCCTTCGTGAGCCCGATGCCGGTCAGCACGGCGGCGGGGCCCTTGTCGAGCAGCACCGCGCGCTGGATCGACCATGCGACGTCGTCGGCCGTCAGCGGGTTGCCCGAGTGGAACCTGAGGCCGGGGCGCAGCCTGAACGTGTAGGTCAGCCCGTCGGCGCTCACCGTCCACGACAGCGCGACGTCGCCGTTGAATTTCGCCGGATCGCGCAGGTCGACCCGCACGAGCCGGTCGTAGGTGTTCGCGACGTATTCCTCCGGCACCAGCTCGTAGATCTCGCCCGGGTCGAGCGTCGTGAATTCGTCGAGCAGCGTGGCCATCACGAACATGTCCTTCGGCGTTTCCGCGCGCGCGGCGGCCAGCGGAACGGCGGTGAGTACGGACGCGGCGGCCAGCGCGGCGACGAGCCGGGATGTCAGGGGTTTCATGTGCGCTCCATCTGTCGTTGAAGTCTTTCGAGTCGTTGAACCTGCGCGCCGCGGGGCATGCGCGTGGCGGTCACATCAGGCGCCACGGGCCGCTCGCCGCGTTGTCGATCTGCGGCAGCGCGCGCGAGCCGGGCAGCTCGTAGTGCCACCACTCGCTGTCGATGTGGGCGAAGCCGGCTGCCTGCATCACGCCGAGCAGCAGCAGGCGGTTGCGTTGCACGGCTTCGGGCAGCCCCGCGTGAAAGTGGCCCGACGCGGCGACCATCTCGTCGAAGCCCGTGCCCATGTCGAGCGGCTCGCCGCTTGCCGCGACGAGCGTCAGGTCGAGCGCGGTGCCGCGGCTGTGATTCGAGCCGCGGCCGGGATCGGCGATGAAGTTCGGATCGGGCAGGAAATCCCACAGCACCTGTTGCGCCTGGGGCGGCCGGTACGCGTCGTAGATGCGCAGCGTGAGGCCGGCCGGCGCCGCGATCGCCACGGCGCGCCGCAACGCGGCCTCGGCCGGCTCCAGCAGCAGGCAGTGCGCGTGGCGGTAGATCGGCTTGCCGGTCAGGTTGCGCCCGGTCGCGTAGACGAGATCGATCTCGACGCGATGCGTGGCGGGCGTGATTTCGACGAGGCGGGAAGGAGTCATCGGCGGTTCGGAGGTTACTTGCCTTCAGGATTCGAACTGGTCGAACGTGTGCTGCAGCTCGCGATTGCGCGCGACGCGCCGGTCGATCGCGGAGCCGAGGCGGTCGACCACGGCCGTGATCAGCAGGTTGAACAGGCAGGTGAGCGGCGCGAGCGAATCCCAGAACTGGCCGACGTCGGTCTTCACCTGCAGCAGGTCGGCCGGCCATTCGCGGGCCCACGGGCACGAGAGATCGGTGACGAGCGCGAACGGCTGCCCGCGTTCGGCGGCCGCCTGGCAATAGCGGCGTGCGCCGCGCGAATACGCGCGGGTGTCGGTGACGATGGAGTACGGTCGCTCGAATTCGGAGTTCAGCGAATCGACGTACGAGCCCGACTGGCCATCGGAATAGAACACGCGCGGCCGCAGGTATTCGAGGTAGCTGCTGAACGCGTTGCTGATCCCGCGCGTCGACTGGATGCCGAGGATGAATACCGCGTCCGCATGCGCGATCCGGTCGGCGACCTGCGCGAACGCCGGGCCTTCCGCGAGCCGGTACACATGGCGGATCGCGTCGAGTTCGCGTTCGAGCGACGACGCGAGCGCGCCGTCGCTGCCGTTGCCGTTGCCGTTGCCGTGTGCCGGTTGCGTGCCGGTGATGCGGCGGTATTCGTCGAGCCGGTCGGTGATCATCCACGGACGATCGCCGCCGCCGCGCAACTCGCGCTTCAGGTCGTCGAGATTGCGATAGCCGACGCTGCGCAGGAAGCGGCCGACCGAGATGCCGCTCGTGCCGGCCTGCCGCGCGATCTGGTCGGCCGTTTCGAGCCCGAGCCGGTCGAGGTTCGCGAGCATGTAGCTCGCGATGCGCTTCGCGGTCGGCGTAAGCTCGGCATAGCGGGTTTCGACGGTACGGGCGAATGCGCAGGTCATCGGCTGTTAGATCGTTGTCGTCTGATGTTCGAATGTCATGCATCTAACGAAGCCAAAATCATTCGCGCCAGCGGATAAAAACTATGGTGTGACGATAGACGATAGGGTCGGATGCGCGTTCGTCGGTGAGGGCGGACGGATGCGAAGGCGGTGTGTTTATTCCTGTCAGACATATATCACGTTTATTTCTGACAGGAATAATTTGCGTATATGCCTGTCAGGCATATACTGCATCGATCGTCTTCCGGGAGCCATGCCGTGAACTTCATCGTCAATACGCCCGCGCAACTGGGCGAAATCCTGTCTTCCGCGCGTCAGGCAAAGGGCCTGACGCAAGCGGAAGCGGCCGGGCGAATCGGCGTGGGCCAGCCGCGCCTGTCGTCGCTCGAAACCACGCGCACCGAAAGTCTGTCGCTCAGCCAGTTGCTCGAGCTGACCGCGCTGTACGGCCTCGAAATCAGCATCCGCACGAAGGACGGGCGCGACGCAGCCGACGTCGAGTGGTAAGCGATGGGGCGCAAATCGCACACGCGCGCGTTGTCGATCTGGACGAACGGCCAGCGGGTCGGTACATGGCGGATTCCCGCGCGCGGCGACACTGAGCTGCTGTACGACGCCGGCTGGAAACAGTCGGCCGCTGGCCGCCCGTTGTCGCTGTCGCTGCCGTTCGGTGTCGGCGAGGCGCCGTTGCGCGGCGAACGCGTGACGCACTTCTTCGACAACCTGCTGCCGGACAGCGATGCCATTCGGCGCCGCCTGGCGGCCCGGTTCGGCACGGCGACGACCGAGCCGTTCGATCTGCTTGCCGCGCTCGGCCGCGACTGCGTCGGGGCCGTGCAGTTGCTCGACGAGGACGATGCGCCCGCCGGCCTGGATCGTATCGACGGTACGCCGCTCTCCGACGACGACGTCGCACGCGTGCTGGATCAGGCGAGCGGGGTGGCGACGGCAGCCGGCGACGACGACGATTTCCGGCTGTCGCTGGCCGGCGCGCAGGAAAAGACCGCATTGCTGTTTCATCGCGGGCGGTGGATGCGCCCGCACGGCGCCACGCCGACGACGCATATCCTGAAGTTGCCGCTCGGGCTGGTCGGCAACAAGCGGGCCGACCTGACGGCCTCGGTCGAGAACGAGTGGCTGTGTCTCGCCATCCTGCGGGCGTTCGGCCTGCCGGCCGCGCAGGCGGAAATCGTGCGTTTCGGCGCGCATCAGGTTCTGTCCGTCGAGCGCTTCGATCGCGCGCTGCATCGCGACGGCCGGTGGCTGTTGCGCTTGCCGCAGGAGGATTTCTGCCAGGCGCTCGGCGTGCCGCCTCATCTGAAGTACGAGTCGCAGGGCGGCCCCGGCGTGCCCGATCTGGCCGGCCTCTTGCGCCGCTCCGAAACGGCGCGCGAGGATCTCGACACGCTGTTCGCAGCCCTGATCGTGTTCTGGATGCTCGCCGCACCGGACGGGCATGCGAAGAACTTCAGCCTGCGCTTGCTGCCGGGCGGCCGCTTCCGGCTGACGCCGCTCTACGACGTGATGTCGATCTGGCCGGTCGAGGGCGACGGCGCGAACCAGTGGTCGTGGCACAAGGCGAAGCTCGCAATGGCCGTGCACGGCAAGCGCAAGCACTATGCGATGCGCGACATCACGCGGCGCCACTTCAGCGCGATGGCCGAGCATTGCCTGCTCGGCGATATCGCGACGCCGATCGTGGAACGGCTCGTCGCGATGACGCCGCAGGTGATCGAGTCGGTCGGCGCGGCGTTGCCGCCGGGTTTTCCGGCGCGGGTCGCGGAGCGGATTCTGGGCGGCTTGCGCCTCGCCGCGCAACGGCTCGACGCGATGCCGCGAGGCTGAACCGCTTCAGGTTGCGGCACCGGTAGCCGGTAGCCGGCGTACCGGTTTCGGCCATATCGAATCGAAACGATCAGCAATCCGAATCGTATCGCATGTCATGCATGCCCTCATGACCGGGCGCATCGCATTCCCGCATCCATCGAACGCCTTCCGCATTCGCCATCCCGCTGCACCGCAATAATTACAAAAATAAAGCAGATCAGCTTAAATCATTAATTCATATTAATAATTCATTTAAGTTTTTCGACGAACTGTATTTAACTTGCGTGACGGGATGTTCGATTTTCGATAATCCGAAAACGGCATTTTTCCCGTAATGGGAATTCACTCGATCGAAAGAATGAAGGAGAAACCATGACGAATCTTTCTCGACGCAAAATGCTGGCCGGGACGGCCGGCGCCATTGCCGCCGCGGGTCTCGCGGCATCGGCGAAGGCCGCTTCGTTCGGTAATCCGGACCGTCCGCCGGAAGGCGCGGTCAATGCGCGCAATCGCCAGAGCCTGACCGATCCGGGGCCGAAGAACCCGGCGATCGCCAGTCAGTTTCCGTCTTTTCAGGATCCGCCCGCCACCGATATCAACGGCATGCCGTTATTCTGGGCGTCGTTCAATAATGCCCATAAAAGAATTCAGGATGGCGGCTGGGCGCGTGAAGTCACGCAGGACGATTTTGCGATTTCCGAAACCATCTCGGGCGTGAACATGCGCCTGACGCGCGGCGGCATTCGCGAGATGCACTGGCACCAGCAGGCCGAGTGGGCGATCATGCTCGACGGCCGCTGCCGGATCACGGTGCTCGACGAACTCGGGCGGCCCTCGGTGCAGGACGTGAAGACCGGCGATCTCTGGTATTTCCCGCCCGGCCTGCCGCATTCGCTGCAGGGGCTCGGCGCCGACGGCGCCGAATTCCTGCTCGCGTTCGACAATGGCCGCGCGTCGGAATTCAACACGTTGCTGCTGACCGACTGGGTCGCGCATACGCCACCCGAGGTGCTCGCGCTCAACTTCGGCGTGCCGGCCGATGCGTTCGGCAACATTCCGCTCGACAACCTGTGGATCTTCCAGGGCGACGAACCGGGCCCGCTCGAGCAAGCGCAGCGCGCGGCGGCATCGTCGGCCGGGGCGCCGCCGCATCCGTTCGTGTTCGCGCTCGGCGACATGAAGCCGGTCAGGAAGACGCGCGGCGGCGAAGTGCGGATCGCGGACAGCACCAACTTCAACGTGTCGACGACCGTCGCGGCGGCGCTCGTAACCGTGCATCCGGGCGGCATGCGCGAACTGCACTGGCACCCGAACGCGGACGAATGGCAGTACTACCTGCAGGGCAGCGCGCGGATGACCGTGTTCGATACCGGGCCGAAGGCGCAAACGGCCGATTTCCGCGCGGGCGACGTCGGCTACGTGAAGAAAAGCCTCGGGCACTACGTGCAGAACACCGGCGCCACCGATCTGGTGTTCCTCGAGATCTTCAGGACCGACCGTTACGCGGAAGTGTCGCTGTCCGACTGGCTCGCGCATACGCCGCCGAAGCTCGTCGAGGCGCATCTGAACGTCGCGCCGGAGGTGCTCGCGCAATTCCCGCGCACCCGTCCCGACGTCGTGCCGCTGTAACGTCGCCGCCGCCGCCGCGGCCGGCCGGCTGCGGCGCCCGAATGTCAGGAACACTCCCTCATCCGAACGGAACGTCACCATGATTCCCGTCACGAGCAAACCCGCCGGCGGCTTCGCGCTGCCCGGCCTGTCCACCGCACGTACCGACAGCGCGGCATGCGCGGCGCTGGAAGGGCGCCGCACCGGCGTCGCCGCGCTGCTGCCGTTCGTCGGCCCGGCGGTGATCGCGTCGATCGGCTATATGGATCCCGGCAACTTCGCGACCAACATCCAGGCCGGCGCCGCGTACGGCTACCGGCTGCTGTGGGTCGTACTGGCCGCGAACGCGATCGCGATGCTGTTCCAGGCGATGTCGGCGAAGCTCGGCATCGTGACCGGCCGCAATCTCGCGGAGCTGTGCCGCGACCGGTTTCCCGCGCCGGTCGTGTGGGGCATGTGGATCGCGTCCGAGATTGCCGCGATGGCGACCGACCTCGCCGAATTCCTCGGCGGCGCGCTGGCATTCGGGCTGCTGTGCCATTTGTCGCTGTTCGCCGGGATGATCGCGACGGCGTTCGCGACCTGCGCGATCCTCGCGCTCGAACGGCGCGGCTTCCGGCCGCTGGAGGCCGCGATCGGGGCGCTGGTCGGCGTGATCGGCGCGTGCTATCTCGGCGAACTGCTGATCGCGCCGCAGGACTGGCGCGCGGCCGCGTTCCACCTGGTCGTGCCGCAGATTCCCGATCACGCGGCGCTGACGATCGCGGTCGGGATCGTCGGCGCGACGATCATGCCGCACACGCTGTATCTGCATTCCGGCCTGACGCAGGATCGCACCCCGCCGCGCGACGACGCGCAGCGGCGGCGCCTCGTGCGCTTCTCGAACCGCGAGGTCGTCGTCGCGCTGGGGCTGGCGGGGTTCGTGAATCTCGCGATGGTGATGATGGCGTCGTCGGCGTTCCACCTGGGCGCGCCCGGCATGACCGACATCGGCGACGCGTATCGCACGCTGGTGCCGGTGCTCGGGCCGGCTGCCGGCGCGCTGTTTCTCGTCGCGCTGCTGACGTCGGGCGTGTCGAGTTCGGTGGTCGGCACGATGGCCGGGCAGGTCGTGATGCAGGGCTTCATCCACCGCCGCCTGCCGGTGTGGGTGCGGCGCGCGGTGACGGTCGTGCCGGCGTTCGCGGTGGTGGCGCTTGGCTGCGACGTCACGCGTGCGATGGTCGCAAGCCAGGTGGTGCTGAGCTTCGTGCTGCCGATGCCGATGATCGCGCTGCTGATGCTGTCGGCGCGCGAGGACGTGATGGGCGCCTACGCGATGCGGATGCCGCTGCGGATCGTCGCCGGTGCGGCGACGGTCGCGATCGTCGGGCTCAATGCGTACCTGGTGTGGGCGGCATTCGCCTGAACGGGGCGGCGGGCGGGCGCCTACTGCTGCATGTCCGGCGCCTCGCGCAGCCGCCAGATCGCGTTGCACTGCTGGCCGCCGAGGCTCGTCGAGCGCAGCGTGACGACGGTGCCGGCCACCACCTGGTACGCGAAATGCGCGGTCAGTTCGGTGCCCTTGCGCTGCGCCTGCCCGTCGACCAGCACTTCGCTCAGCAGCGGCGACGGCGAGCCGGACGGGTGCGTGACATAGACATTCAGCTTGGCGATGTCGCGTGTCGCGGTGAATACGACTTCATGATTTCCGCTGCCGACGAGCATCGTGCCGCCCGGCTCGTCGAGCGCCTGCAGGTAGGCGCCGGCGCTCCCCTCGAGCGACGCGGACGACACGGACAGCCCGGCCGATCGCACGTAGTCCGTTGCCGCGATCCGGGCGGCGATCGCGTCCGCCGGGGCCCGCGTGCCGTCGGACAGCGCGAACGGCGCGCCGTCGCGCAGCGCGGCGTCGATGTGGTTGGCGTAGTAGCGCCACCGGTCGAGGAAGCGGATGTCGCCGGTCATGTGCAACGCGCGGATCGGCTCGCCGTGGTACCGCAGCGTCGTGCGGCCGTCGTGTTCGTCGAACGACTCGTGGATGCCGTACTTGCTGACGAAGTTCTGGACCGGGTCGAGCAGCGCCGTTTCGCCTTGCGCGCTCCACAGGTGCAGGAACGTCGTGTCGAGCCCGAAGCACTCCTGGAAATCGGTGCCGACGCGGGCGATGCAGTCGCGCAGGTGGTTCGCGTAACGCGCCCAGGCGTCGGCGGTCCCGGCAACGAGCCCGGCCTGCAGCGCGCCGCCGTGGCGCGCCCTGACTTCGTCGACGACGAGGCGCCAGTGATGGTCGCGTCGCTCGCCGATCAGCGGCGTGACGACGAACGTGCAGAACAGCGGGTCGGGGCACGCGTGGATCCGGTCGTCGCCGATGTGCGAGAACAGGTCGAACGTCGGCGCGCAGAACCAGATGTCGGCGTCGTACAGCGCGAGCTTGCGGATCTGCGGGTGGCGCGCGCAATATTCGGCGGCCTCGATGAAGCGGCCGACCGGCAGCGCGTACTCGGCCGACGCTTCGATCACGTCGACCGACTGGCTGGCGAGGATCTGCCGCTTGCGTTCGGACAGCCCGTAGCCGATCACCGCGATCCGCCCGTCGTAGCCGGTCTGCCGCAGCGACAGCAGGAAGGGCACGAGCATTTCGTACCACGCGCGGTTGTTGTCGTTGATCGCCACGCAGACCGCGTGCTCGCTCGAATGCATGTTCTCCCCCTGTTGCGCGCGCCCGGCTCAGTAGCCGACGTGGCGCTCGCAGACCACCGCGCCGCAGCCGCGGCTGTCGTGATACGTAATATGAAATTGCCGGTTTTCCCACAGCCACTGGAACACGGCCTGGTACACGCCGGACTCGCTCATGTCGTGCAGCACGATCTTCTTGCGAGCCAGCGGGCCGAACCGGTTCAGTTCGGCGAGCGTCTGCTCGTAGGTGTGGGTGGTGTCGATGAACAGCAGGTCGGATGCCAGCGGCTCCATCGCCAGATCGTCGGCAACCCTGAATTCGAAGTCGACCGACAGATCCTTCGCCGCCTGTTCCAGTTCGTGCCGGATGTGGAAATACTCGTCGGAGATGTCGACCGACACGAGGCGCCTGGGCTGCGCGAGCAGGAAGGCCGTCGTGGTCAGCCCGGTGAATACGCCGAGCTCGAGGATGCTGTCGCACCCGAGCGCCGTTTCCGTATAGAAGTCGAAGCGTGAAGGGCTGTCGCCGAGCCAGCCGGTCGGTTCGATCTTGTACTGCAGGAATTCCATCCGCAGTTGCTGTAGCGTGCGCATCCTGGTGTCCTGGGCGAAGTGGATTCGATGGCGGGGGCGCCGCCGGGCGGGCGCTCCCGCCCCGGCGGTGCCGGCCATTGTAAATCGCCGTCGCCGCAGGGCATAGCGCCGGCGCGGCGGGCCGCGGCGATTGCCCGCGCGCCGGCAGGGCTGGCCGCGCGGGCAGGCCCGATTACTTCGCGAGCGTGCGGTATGACACCAGGTCGTTGATCGGCCCGATTTCCGGCCCGGTCACGCCCGGGCGGGTCGCGACCTGCACGACCTTCTCGAACATGATGATGAACGGCGAGTTCGCGAGCACGGCCTTCTGCAGCGCTTCGTAACGCTGCGCGCGCTTCGCGGGCGACGGCTCGACGAGCGCGTCCTCGGTGTCCTTCGTCAGTTGCGGAATGTTCCAGCTGTTGCGCCACGCGAGCATCTTCGTGGGGGACTGGTCGGAGTTGTCCGGATTCCACGCGAAGCCGCGCGCATTGCTGTTCGGGTCCATGTAGTCGGGCGACCATTCGCCGACGAAGATGTCGTGCTGGCGCGCGCGATACTTGCCGATCGCCTGCTTCGCATCGCCGGGGATCAGCTTCACGCGGATGCCGCCGAGCGCGAAGTTGGCCTGCAGCGCCTGCGCGATCTCGAGGTACGGATAGTCGTTCGGCATGTCCATCGTCACGTCGAAGCCGTTCGGCAAGCCGGCCTTGGCGAGCAGCGCCTTCGCCCTGGCGACGTCCTGCCGGTACGGCCGCGCGTTCGACGCGCCGAGAAAGCCTTCCGGCAGGAAGGTTTCATGCACCTTGTAGGTCGTGCTGACGATGTTGCGCTGGATGCCGTCGTAGTCGACGAGCCACTTCATCGCCTGCTGCACCTCGGGTTTCGCGAGGTTCGGGTTCTTCGTGTTCAGGCTCAGGTACAGCAGCGCGGACACCGGCCACGACGCGACCTTGATCTTGCCGGCCTTCGACAGCGCGGCGAGGCTGTCGGGGCTCAGGTTGCGCGCGGCGTCGGCGTCGCCGTTCTCCAGCAGCAGCCGTTGCGCGGACGCTTCGGGCACGTGGCGCAGCACGACGCGCTTCATCGGGTACGGCGTGCGGTATTTGTCGAAACGCTGCAGCACGATGGTCTCGTTGGGCGTCCACTTGACGAGCTGGTACGGGCCCGAGCCCGCGTCGTTGGTCCGCAGCCAGCCGCTGCCGAGATCGTTGCCCTGCTGGTGCGACAGCAGCAGCTTCCGGTCGAAGACCGACGCCGGGCAGGCGCTCAGCACGTTGAGCACGAAGCTCGGCGCGTACTTGCGGTCGGTTTCGAGCACGACGGTTTGCGGGTCGGGCGCGCGCACCTTCTGCGCCACGTTCGCTTTCGTGAGGCCGAGGTCGGCAAGCACGCCGGCCGGCCCCTTGTCGAGCAGGATGGTGCGCTGCAGCGACCACGCGACGTCGTCGGCCGTGACCGGGTTGCCGGAATGGAACGTGAGGCCGGGGCGCAGCTTGAACGTGTAGGTCACGCCGTCGGCGCCGACCGTCCACGATTGCGCGATCTGCCCGTCGAAGCGCGTCGGGTCCTTCAGGTCGACGCGCACGAGCCGTTCGTAGGTGTTCGCGACGTACTCGGACGGCACCAGTTCGTAGATCCCGCTCGGGTCGAGGGTCGTGAATTCGCCGAGTTGCGTGGCGACCACGAAAATGCCGGGCGGCGTCGCGGCGTGCGCCGGCAGCGCCGGAACCAGCGCGACGAGCGCGGCGCTGACGAACAGTCGGGACAGCAGGTGCTTCATGCAGGCTCCATCGGAAAGGAATCGTGGTGCGATTCTCTCATCGACGGGGGCCGGATGAAAATATCCGGCGTGCGCGCGGCGGTGCGCGGGAAGGCCGGGCGGGCGCCCGGCATCGGCGGGTTGCGGAGCGGATCAGATCGCGCAGCGCGCGATCGCGAAGCGCATCGCTTCCTCGGCCGGCTCGTTGCCCGAGCCGCGCACGACCTTGATGACCGAACCGTTGCCCGACGGCGTCAGCGTGACGAAGTACGAGTTCGAGCCGACGGCGATGTCGGTCACGCCGTTGTGCTGCGATTGCTCGGTGCCCGACAGGCGGCCGTCGAGGCACTCGGCGATCGCGTAGGCCGGACGTTGCGACGATACGAAGATCATCGGCGCGTCGCCGGTGGAGGCGGATGACGGATCGGACGAGGGCGCGGAACCGCAGGCGGCGAGCAGGGCGGCGGGAAGGAGCAGCAGGAATCGTTTCATGGTCGGTCGTCGGGTGTCCCGTATCGAGGCCGGGGCGCGGGGGAGGCGAAGCGCGAGGCTTCGCGACGAAACCGCCGGGTATCGGGCTGTTTTTGACGGTCGATACGCCGGGCGGCTGACGTCGGAGTATACCCGCAGCGTTTGACGCAGTCGGGGCGTTGAAACGATTCGATACAACAGGCGCCCGCCGCCGCGCGGCGGCAGCGGGCGTTCAGGGCAATGGCGACTGGGCGCGGGCCGGCGTTACTGGCCGATCTTGTTGCTGACCGCGTTTTCCTGCTGGTTCAGCACGTGCTGTTCGCTCTTGGTGATGTGGCCGTGATCCTGCGCGGCCATGTCCCGCTCTTCCTGGCGGATCTTGCGGTCGTCGCGATGCAGGCGCGCGGCCTGGGCGTGCGACATCTCGCCGTCCTTCACGTCCTGATGGATGCGGCGATTCTGGTTGGCGAGACGCTGGTTGACCTCTTCGCGGCGCGGGTGCGCCTGTTGCCACGGCGTCTCGGCGAACGCGGTGCCGGTCAGCACCGACATCAGGGTGGCGGCAATCGCGAAGTGGCGGGTAAGGGCTCGCATGGTGTGTTCTCCTGTCGTTGCGCGCCGCGGATCGTGGGCGCTTGACCAAAAAACGCGGAGCGGACACCGGCTGTTGACGTTTCTGCCCGTATCGATTGCAAGTCTTTGTTACGTCTGCGGATTGCGGCGCGGGCCCGGCGCGCGCGGCGCGGGGCCCGGCCGCCGCGGATCAGTGCGCGCCGGCCGCCGCCGCATCGGCATCGCCGCCGCCCGAGCGCTTCGGCTTCGTGATCCAGATGAGCGGAATGATCGCGATGAAGATCAGCGCCGACACGTAGAAGATGTCGTTCAGCCCCATGACGGCCGCCTGCGAATCGACCGACGAGTTGAACAGCGCGAGTGCCGAATCGGGGCTGAGGTGCAGCAGCGACCGCGTCGTGTCGACCTGCTGCGTGAAGACCGGGTTGGTGACGCTCGCCTGCTCGGTGAGCCGCACGTGATGCAGGATCGTGCGGTCGTTCCATGCGTTGCTGATCAGCGAGGTGCCCACCGCGCCGCAGAACGTCCGGCCGAAATTCGACAGGCCGGCGGCGGCCGGGATCTTTTCCGGCGGCAGCCCGGACAGGATGATCGACGTCAGCGGCACGAAGAACATCGCCATCGGAATGCCCTGCAGCAGCGTCGGCAATATGAGGTCCCAGCGCGACACGTCGGTGTAGAAGGTCGTGCGCATCATGAACACGACCGCGAAGCCGACGAACGCGAGCGTCGCGATGTAGCGCGGGTCGGTGCGCGGCAGCAGGCGACCCATGACCGGCGTGAGCAGGACCGCGAACAGCCCGAGCGGCGCGGTGGCGAGCCCCGAATCGACCGCGCGGTAGCCGAGATAGCCCTGCATCCACTGGGGCAGCAGCACGAGCGTGCCGAAGAACATCCCGTATGCGACCGAGATCGCGATCGTGCCGCCCGCGAAATTGCGCTGCGTGAAGAGTCGCAGGTCGACGATCGGGTTGGCCTCGTGAAGCTCCCACACGAGGAAGAACGCGAAGCCGATCAGCGCGACGATGCCCAGCGCGATCACGACGGGCGAATTGAACCAGTCGAGATCCTTGCCCTTGTCGAGCATGATCTGCAGCGACGCGACCCACAGCACGAGCAGCAGCAGGCCGACCTTGTCGATCGGCAGGCGGCGCGTGGCCGATTCGCGGTCGCGGAACACGATCCAGGTGACGGCGGCCGCGAAGAAGCCGACCGGGATGTTGATGTAGAAGATCCACGACCAGTTGTAGTCGTAGGTGATCCAGCCGCCGAGCGACGGCCCCGCGATCGGGCCGACGAGCGCCGTCATCGACCATAGCGCCAGCGCGCTCGACGATTTCTGTCGCGGCCATGCGCCGAGCAGCAGCGCCTGCGACAGCGGCGCGAGCGGCCCGGCGACCGCGCCCTGCAGGATCCGCGCGGCGAGCAGCGTCGGCAGGTTCGGCGCGATCCCGCACAGCCACGACGCGATCACGAACAGCAGGATCGACGTGACGAACAGGCGCACCTGGCCGAAGCGCTGCGTGAGCCAGCCCGTCAACGGAATCGACACCGCGTTCGCGGCCGCGAAGATCGTGATGACCCACGTGCCTTCGTCGACCGACACGCCGAGGTCGCCCGAGATCGTCGGGATCGCGACGTTCGCGATCGACGAGTCGAGCACGTTCATGAACATCGCGAGCGACACGGCGATCGTGCCGATCGCCAGGCGGCCGCCCGACAGCGGGGCGGGAGATGACGGAGAGGACATGGGTTTCCTGCTTGACGGATGGGGCCCGCGGCGGCTGGCGCGGGGTGCCGGTCCGCGCGCGCGAAAGCGGCGCACGCACGGACCGGCGTGCTGGACGGATGCACGCCGCGCACGGCGCGGCCCCGCATGCTGGGCCGACGCGCGCGACGTGCTGCTCGATCGGATGTGCAAAGCCCATCGCGGGCTTCGCGGGACGGCGTGCTGCCGGTCAGGAGGGCGGGACGCGCGTGACGCGCCTGCGGGCAGCGGTCAGGCGGCTGCCGTCGGGAGTGGAGTCGTTTGGCATCGCGACAGCCTAATGGCGCGGCGAGCCGCCATCAACACGGGCGCGCTCATTAATCGATTTCGCCGTTCGCAATAATCGACGGGGTCATGCCGGTCACGGCGCGGTGCGCCAGGTGGTGAACACTTCCGCGAGGAAGTCGACGAACGCGCGCACCTTGCTGTCGAGCGTCGCGCGCCGCGGGTACAGCGCGTGCAGCTCGACGTCGTCGGACCGGTGCCAGTCGGGCAGCACGATTTCGAGCTCGTTCCGTTCGAGGCGGCGGGCCGTGTAGTGCGTCGAGATCAGCGCGATGCCGCCGCCGCCGGCGGCCTGGCGCAGCACCGTCACCGATTCGTTGGTGATCAGCACGGGCCGCACCGGCACGTCGGCCACCTCGCCGGCCGTGTTGGTGAGCCGCAGCGTCTGGCTGGGCGCGTCGCGGCCGACGAGCAGCAGGTCGTGTCGCGCGAGATCCTGCGGCGTGGCGGGCCGGCCGGCGCGGTCGAGATAGGCGGGGCTCGCGGCGAGCTTCGCCTGCGACCAGCCGAGCGAGCGCGCGATGTAGCTGGAGTCGGTCAGCACGCCCGCGCGCAGCGCCACGTCGAAGCCGTGCTCGACGAGATCGAGCGGGCTGTTGTCGTAGATCAGCACGAGCAGGACCAGCGGGTAGCGCCGGCGAAACTCGGCGAGCGCCGGCTCCAGCTCGAACAGGCCGATCGAGTAGGGCACCAGCACGCGCAGCGTTCCCTCGGGCGCGACGCGCAGCGCGCGGGCCTGACGGTCCGCGTCGAGCAGGATCTCCTCGGCGCGCAGGCAGCGCTCGTAGTAGTCGCGCCCGGCCTCGGTGACGGACACGCGGCGCGTGGTGCGGTACAGCAGCTGGACGCCGAGATCGTCCTCGATCTGCCTGACCTTGCGGCTCACACGGCTGAGCGGCATGTCGAGTTGCGTGGCGGCGGCGGTGAAGCTGCCGCGTTCCACCACGCGCAGGAATATCCGGATGCTTTCGAAGTCCATACAGGTCGCTTCAGGGTTCGGTCTGCGCGCATCTTACCGTCGCTGCGCGGATCGCCGCGCGCGGCGGCGATTATCCCGCCCGGTGCAATAACGCATCCTGCCCGCGCACCTTAGCGGCGGCGGCGCGCGCCCGTATCCTCGCACGATGAAATTCGCCTTTCCCCCTTTGCCGCCGCTCGCGGCCGTGCGTACCGCGCTGCGCGACGCGCGGCCCGCGCTGCCGCCCGGCGCCGTCGGCTTCGCGTTGCGCAATACGGCCGCCTCGCTGCTCGCGCTCTACATCGCCTTCCGGATGAACCTCGACGACCCGGTATGGGCCGCCTCGACCGTATGGATCGTCGCGCAGGGCAGCCGCGGGATGGGCCTGTCGAAAAGCCAGTACCGGATCCTCGGCACCGTGATCGGCGCGGCCGTCGCGCTCGTGCTGACCGGCCTGTTCGCGCAGACGCCCGAGCTGTTCCTGCTCGCGCTCGCGGTGTGGATCGGCCTGTGCGCGGGCGTCGCGACCTTCCTGCGGAATTTCCGCGCGTATGCGGCGGTGCTGTCCGGCTACACGGCGGCGATCGTCGCGATGGACGCCGTGTCCGCGCCGCTGCACGCGTTCGACATCGCGACCGCGCGGTGCCTGTACGTGGTGGTGGGCATCCTGTGCGGCGCGACGTTCGAGACGGTGTTCGCGCCGGGCTCGCCGGTGGCGGACATGCGCACGCGGCTCGCGCGCTATGTCGATCGCGCGGTTGCCGTCACGGCGGGCGCGCTGCGGCGCGAGCCGAACGGCGGGGCCGTGCACCGGCTGTTCGCGGATGCGCTCGAACTCGACACGGCGGCCGAATATGCGGCCGCCGGCGCGCCGCCGGTGCGCAACGCGATCGGCCACCTGCGTGCGGCGGCGCTGGGCGTGCTGACCGCGCAGGCCGCGGGGCAGGCGATTCGCGAACACGCCGCGCGCGGCGGCGACGCTCCGGATCCGCTGGTGGACGAGGTGGCGCGCGCGCTCGACCGCGTCGCCGGGTTGCCCGATTCGGGTGACGCGGACGATGCGGACGACCGGGCGCGCGAGATGGCCGCGTTGCGCGCGCGGGTGGACGACGCGTTGCGCGCGACTTCCGCGGATCCGGCCGGCTCCGCTCCGTCGCGCCTGCTGACGCTCGACGCGCTGGCAGCGCTGCTCGCGGGCTTCGAGCGCGCGTTCGCGAGCCGGGCGCGACTCGACCGGCCGGAGCCGCCGCCGTTGCGCGTGCGCTATGCGTTTCACCGCGATCCGGTGCTCGCGTGGCACAACGGCCTCCGCGCGTTCCTCGCGGTGCTGGCCGCGTCGGCGATCTGGATCGTCACCGCGTGGCCGTCGGGCGGCGGCTTCGTTGCGATCGTGGCCGTGGTCTGCGCGCTGTTCTCGACCCGGCCGAACTCGGTGCGCGCCGCCGTCGGCTTCCTGAAAGGCACGGCATGCGCCGCCGCCGCGGGCGTGATCTGCAATTTCGCGCTGCTGCCCGCCGTGTCGGGGTTCGAGATGCTGGCCTACATCCTCGGCGTGTTCCTGATCGGCGCGGGCATCGCGATTCGCCATCCGCGCACGGCGGCGATGGGCAGCGCGTTTTCGATCTTCTTCTGGAATTTCACGTCGCCGAACAATGTGGCGCGCATCGGCGATGCCGCGTTTCTCAACTCGGCGCTCGCCACGCTGCTCGGCATCGCCTTCGGCGCGCTCGTGTACGCGCTCGTGTTCCCCGGCGATCCCGGCACGAGCCGGCGGCGCCTGCATCGCGCGGTGCGGCGCGATCTGGCCGGCATGGCGCGCGACCCGGGCGCGTGGTCCGCGAGCACGTGGCTGAGCTGCACGGCGGATCGCCTCGCGCGCGCGCTCGGCTTCGCGGGCAGCCTGCCGCAGACGCTGATCGAGCACGACCTGCGCGACCTGCTGGCGATCTGGGGGCTCGGCGACAGCCTGCTGTCGCTCGCCGGCCTGGCGACGCGCGAGCCGGCGGTGCGCCGGGCCGCCGCCGTGGTGCGCGGGCGGATCGCGCGGGCGGAATTCGCGCGGCTCGACCGGACCTGCGACGCGGCGGCCCGCGTGCTGCGGCGGCGCGCCGCCGCGCGTGACGGCGGCGACGCGCACGCGTTGTGGCGCGGCGCCATGCTGCTGCAGCGGATCGCGGATGCGGCCGCCGTGCATGGCGGTTTCCTGCGCGGGCACGGCGACTGAACGAGTCGGCGCGGCGCGCGCGTCAGCTGAGGCGGTAGGCCTTGCCGGGCGTCACTTCCGCCGGCAGCGGCTCGCGGTTCAGTTCGAGCAGCGAGCGCTCGATCTGCCGCGTGATCGCATCGAGCGCGAGATGGTTCGGCCCGTCGCCGAACGGTTCGGCGATCGCGTGCGCGATCGCGTCCAGCGCGATCAGCGTATAGGCGACGAACACGCTGACGAACGGCGTCGCCGCGCCGATCGAATCGACGAGACCGAACGGCAGCAGCACGCAGTACGCATAGATGGTCCGGTGCAGCAGCACGTCGTACGAGAACGGGATCGGCGTCGACGCGATGCGCTCGCAGCCGCTCACCATCGCGACGAGGTCGTCGAGGCGCGCGTCGAGCATCCACAGCCGCGTGTCGGCGAGATGGCCCGCGTCGGCGCGCGCGGCGAAGGCCTCGCGCAGCCCGTGCACGATCGCGACCGGGCGGAACCGGGATGCGACGATGCGCGCGTAGGCGCCGTCGTCGAGCAGGCCGCGCAGGTCGGCGGCCGGATCGGTGCCGCGCAGCTGATGCTTGAGCGCATAGACGAACGCGACGACCGTGCGCACGAATGCGCGTCGCGCACCGTCGTCCGGGCCGATCGCGCCGTAGGAGAGCGCCTGCGACACCAGCGTGCGCGACGCGGTCAGCACGCCGCCCCAGAGCTGCCGCGCCTCGCGGTAGCGGTCGTAGCTCGCGTTGTTGCGAAACCCCGCGAAGATCGCGAGCGTCAGCCCGATCAGCGTGAACGGCGTCGGGTTCAGCGGCACCTTCTCGCCGAGCACGCGGCCGCCGCCCCATACTGCGACGATGCTGATCGCGAGCGTCAGCACGAGCTGCGGCAGGATGGTCGGCAGCACCGAGCCGTTCCAGACGAGCAGCATCCGCAGCCAGTGCTCGCGCGGCCGAACGATCATCGTCGGGCTCCGTCAGGCGGCGATCGATGCCGGCGCGGCGGCGCGATGCAGCAGCACGGGCACCGATTTCGAGGTCGGCGTGTTGCACACGTCGCCGACGCTGTCGAGCGGCACGAGCGGGTTGGTTTCCGGGTAGTAGGCGCCGATGCAGCCGCGCGGAATGTCGTACTCGACGAGCAGGAAGCCGTCCGCGCGCCGCTCGATGCCGTCGTGCCACACGGTTTCCATGTCGACCCATTCGCCAGCCTTCAGGCCGAGCATCGCGAGATCGTCGCGGTTGATGAACACCACGCGGCGCTGGCCGAACACGCCGCGATAGCGGTCGTCGAGCCCGTAGACGGTCGTGTTGTACTGGTCGTGCGAGCGCGTCGTCATCAGCGTCATCAGCCGTTCGCCGTGCTGCGCGCGGGCGAGCTGGATCGGCGTGTCGGTCGGCAGCGCGTGCGCGAAGAAGTTGGCCTTGCCGGTCGGCGTGAGCCATTCGCGGTCGCGCGACGCCACGCGCAGGTGGAAGCCGCCGGGCTTCGCGATGCGCGCGTTGTAGTCGTAGAAGCCGTCGAAGGTCGCCTCGATCGCGTCGCGGATCTTCGCGTAGTCGTCCTTGTACGCGAGCCAGTCGATCTTGCCGCTGCCGAACAGCGCGTGGCCGATGTGCGCGACGATCGCGGGCTCCGACATCAGGTTCGGCGACGCCGGCTTGTTCATCCCGTACGACACGTGGACCATGCTCATCGAATCCTCGACCGTCACGCCTTGCGCGACGTTGTCCTGCAGGTCGATCTCGGTGCGGCCGAGCGTCGGCAGGATCAGCGCGTCGCGGCCGTGGATCAGGTGGCTGCGGTTCAGTTTCGTCGTGATGTGCACGGAGAGGTCGCAGCGGCGCATGCCTTCCCACGTGCGCGGCGTGTCGGGCGTCGCCATCGCGAAGTTGCCGCCGAGGCCGATCAGCACCTTCACGTGGCCTTCGAGCATCTCCTCGATGGTCTCGACGACGTCGTAGCCGTGATGGCGCGGCGGTTCGAAATCGAACACGCGGCCGAGCCGGTCGAGGAACGCCTGCGTCGGCTTTTCCTCGATGCCGACCGTGCGGTTGCCCTGCACGTTCGAGTGGCCGCGCACCGGGCACAGGCCGGCGCCGGGGCGGCCGATGTTGCCGCGCATCAGCATCAGGTTCGTCAGCATCTGCACGGTCGCGACCGAATGCTTGTGCTGCGTGATGCCCATGCCCCACGTCGCGATCACGCGTTCGCTGCGGGCGTAGAGCTGCGCGAGGCTGTCGATCTGCTCGTACGGCACGCCGCTCTCGGCCGTCAGCGCGGCCCAGCTCTCGTTGCGCAGATCGTCGGCGAATGCGTCGAAGCCGGCCGTGTGCTCGCCGATGAACGCGGTATCGAGCACACGCGGCGCACCGGCGGCCTGCGCGGCGTCGTCGAGTTCGAGCACGCGTTTCGCCATCCCCTTGATCAGCGCGAAATCGCCGCCGATCGTCGGCTGGATGAACGTCGACGCGATTTTCGTGCCCGACATCGTCAGCATCTCGATCGGGCTTTGCGGATCGGCGAAGCGTTCGAGGCCGCGCTCCTTCAGCGGGTTGATCGACACGATCGTCGCGCCGCGCTTCGCGCACTCGCGCAGCTCGCCCATCATCCGCGGGTGGTTGGTGGCCGGGTTCTGGCCGAAGATCAGCAGCGTGTCGGCGTGTTCGAAATCGTCGAGCGTGACGGTGCCCTTGCCGACGCCGACGGACGGCGGCAGCCCGCGGCTCGTCGCCTCGTGGCACATGTTCGAGCAGTCGGGGAAGTTGTTGGTGCCGTACAGCCGCACGAGCAGCTGGTACAGGAACGCGGCTTCGTTGCTCGCGCGGCCGGACGTGTAGAACGCGGCCTGGTTCGGGTCGGGCAGCGCACGCAGGTGACGCGCGATCAGCTCGAACGCGTCGTCCCACGCGATCGGCACGTAGCGGTCGGTCGGTGCGTCGTACACCATCGGGTCGGTGAGCCGGCCGTGCTGTTCGAGTTCGAAGTCGGTCTGTTCGAGCAGCTCGGTGACCGTGTGCGCGGCGAAGAATTCGGGCGTCACGCGCTTGCTCGTGGCTTCGGCGGCCACCGCCTTCACGCCGTTCTCGCAGAATTCGAACGTCGATGCGTGCTGGCGATCGGGCCACGCGCAGCCGGGGCAGTCGAAGCCGTCCGGCTGGTTCTGGCGCAGCAGCGTACGGTAATTGCCGCCGGCGACCTTTTCCTTGATCAGGTTGATCGTGACGGCTTTCAGCGCGCCCCAGCCGGCGGCCGGGTGAGTGTACGGTTCGATGCGCGCGGTGGCGGATTTCTTTTTCATGGTGCAGCGGGTGTCGGGGTCGATGCATGCAGAGTACGCGCCGCGCCCGGCCGGCTGTGTGTACACCTCGTCACTTCAAAAAAGAGTACAGTTGCGATCATTCCGGGCGGATATATCGCAACTGTGTTGTCGAAGGGTGATTGAAAGGGAGGCGGGTGAAGCGTTACGAACAACTGGCCGACGAGCTCCAGGCGCAGATCGAGCGCGGCGTGTACCGGCCCGGCGAGCGGATTCCGTCGGTGCGGCAGGCGAGCCGGCAGCAGCAGCTCAGCGTCACGACCGTGCTGCGCGCGTACCTGGTGCTGGAAAGCCGCGGCCTGATCGAGAGCCGGCCGCAGTCGGGCTATTTCGTGCGGGCCCGCGCGCCGGCGCCGGCCGAGGCCGAGCTGCACATGTCGGCGCCGGCCGCCGAGCCGTCGGCCGTGGACGTGAGCCGGCTCGTGCTGTCGACGCTGCGTTCGATCGCGCGCGACGACGCGGTGCCGCTCGGTTCGCCGTATCCCGACGCGTCGCAGTTCCCGGTGCAGCGTCTCGCGCGCTATGCGCAGACGATCGGCCGGCGCCGCACGCGCTGGGGCGTGATCGACGACCTGCCGCCCGGCAACCAGGAGCTGATCCGCCAGATCGCGCGGCGCTACGCGGAGCGCGGGATTGCCGTCGAGCCGGGCGAGATCGTGATGACGATCGGCGCGACCGAGGCGATCAACCTGTGCCTGCAGGCGGTCGCGCGGCCGGGCGACACGATCGCCGTGGAGTCGCCGACCTTCTACGCGATGCTGCATGCGATCGAGCGGATGGGCATGCGCGCGCTCGAAGTCGCGACGCACCCGGTCGAGGGCATCGATCTCGACGCGCTCGAACGGATCCTCGAGCGCGAGCGCATCGCCGCGTGCATGGTGATGCCGAATTTCCAGAATCCGCTGGGCTTCCAGATGTCGGACGCGCGCAAGCGCGCGCTCGTCGCGCTGCTGGCGAAGCACCGCGTGCCGGCGATCGAGAGCGACGTCTATCACGAGCTGCATTTCGGCGACGCGACGCCGAGCGCGCTGAAGTCGTTCGACCGCGACGGGCTGGTGCTGCATTGCGCGTCGTTCACGAAGAGCCTGTCGCCGCGCTACCGGATCGGCTGGGCGATGCCGGGCCGCTACCGCGACCAGGTCGAGAAGCTGAAATTCCTGAACACGCTCGCGACGCCCGCGATCGAGCAGCTCGCGATCGCCGAGTACCTGAAGCACGACGGCTACGATTTCCATCTGCGGCGCATGCGCAAGCAGTACGCGCAGCAGGCGAGCCTGATGAGCGCGATGGTGCGCCGTTTCTTCCCCGAAGGCACGCGGCTGTCGCAGCCGCAGGGCGGGTACGTGCTGTGGGTCGAGCTGCCGCCGCGGGTCGATGCGATGACGCTGTATGCGCAGGCGCTCGCGCAACGGATCACGGTCGGGCCCGGCCACATGTTTTCGGCGGGCGCCGACTACCGGAATTTCATCCGTCTCAACTACAGCTATCCGTGGTCGCGGCAGATCGAGGACGCATTGAAGACGCTCGGGCGGCTCGCGTCGGAGTGCGAGGCGCGGTGAGCGCAGGGGGCGCGGCAAGCGGTGGCCGGTCGCTGGCCGCCGGCCGCCGTCGCGCGCGTCAACCCGCGTGCGGCGCCTGCGCCCCGGCTTGCAGGGCGCCGGCCATCTGCCGCATGTCGAACCCCGACGGGTGCTGATACACGCGCAGCCCGAACTCCGGCAGCACCGCGATCAGGTGATCGAACAGGTCGGACTGGATGGTCTCGTAGTCGACCCACGACGTCGTATCGGTGAAGCAGTACAGTTCGAGCGGAATGCCTTCGGCCGTGAGCGGCAGCTGCCGCGCCATGCAGGTCATGTCGCGGCGGATGCGCGGATGGCCTTTCAGGTAATTCGCGACATACGCGCGGAACGTGCCGAGATTGGTCAGCTGGCGGCGGTTCGCCGCGCAGTCGCCGGCCGCGCCGAGCGTGCCGTTCCATTGCGCGATCGCGTCGACCTTGTCCTCGAGATAGTCCTTCAGCAGCGTCAGGCGCTCGAGCCGTTCGATTTCGTCGTTGCCGAGGAACCGCACGCTCGTCGCGTCGACGAACAGCGCGCGCTTGATCCGGCGTCCGCCCGCTTCGGTCATGCCGCGCCAGTTCTGATAGCTCTCGGTGATCAGTTTCCAGGTCGGCACCGTGATGATCGTGTGATCGAAGTTCGCGACCTTGACGGTGTTCAGCGTGATGTCGATGACCGTGCCGTCGGCGCCGGCCGACGGCATCGTGATCCAGTCGCCGATCCGCAGCATGTCGTTCGACGACAGTTGCACGCCCGCGACGAGGCCGAGCAGCGTGTCCTTGAAGATCAGCATCAGCACCGCGGACATCGCGCCGATGCCGGACAGCAGCAGGCCGATCTGCTTGCCGGTCGCATCGCCGAGCACGACGAGCGCGGCCGTGATGAACATCACGAGCTTGACGAGCTGCATCGCGCCTTTGAGCGACAGGCGCGGCTGGTCGCGATGGTGCGTGCGGTGCGCGTGCTCGAGGGCGGACAGCGTCGCGCTCACGGTCATCGTCACGAGGAACGCGATCAGCGCGAACAGGATCTTGTCGGCAACCTGCGCGACCTGATCCGGCACGCCGGGCACCGCGCCGAGCCCGAGCCTGATCACGACGAACGGGACGATGCGGTTCAGCCATTTGAACGCGCCGAATTCGAACAGCGCGTCGTCGACGCGCGTGGCGGACAGCCGCGCGAGCCGCGCAACCACGCGAAACAGCAGGAAATGGACGGCGGCGGCGATCGCGCCGGCGGCGGCGAGCAGGACGAGGAGGCCGGCGAGCGGCGTCATCCAGGATTCGTGCGGGGTCATGGGGTGGGCAGGGGCCTTCTGGTGCGTTGAATCGGCGCCGTCATGCGGCGCGCGCCCGATGAAGGGCGCATGAAAGGGACCGTGATTGTGCCATCGGGTTCCGGGCGCGTTGCCGTTCGTGCATCGCGCGGCTCCCGAGCTTGCTCACCATTGGGCAGGTTTCCTCTGTAATCGGGTGAGGCCGGGCGGGCCGGCCGCCGCACCGCCGGCCGGCGAGCGCACGGGCCGCCGGCAGCGGCGCGCGGCGGCTTGCGTGTCGGCTCGCGACCGGCGGGAGGCTGTCGCGGCGGGCCCGGGGCTTCGCGGCGCGCGAACGGCGATCCATGCAATCATGCGGACGTCGCATGCGTCGGCGGGGCGCCGGCGCGCGGCCCGTTCGCCGGCGGTGAGCGGCCGGCGATCCGTTCGCGCACTTGCCACGGGATGCCGGCCGGGGCACGATGCGCGAACGACTTCGCGAACCCCGTCATTTCGACCTCACGCACTTCACGCATGCAAGATTCCAACGAAAGCCGCCCGTCGGGCGTGCGGCTGCTGAAAGGCATCCTTCCGATCCGCCGCGCGACCGCCATCCGCGATGTATTCGCGGGCATGTCGCTCGCGTCGATGGACATCCCGCAAGTGCTCGGCTACGCGCGCATCGCCGGCATGCCGGCCGTGACGGGCCTCTACACGGTGTTCCTGCCGCTCGTCGCGTTCGCGTGCTTCGGTGCGTCGCGGCACCTGGTGGTGGCCGCCGATTCCGCGACCGCGACGATCTTCGCGAGCCGGCTTTCGTCGATGGCGCCGGCCGGCAGCGCCGAGTATGTGGCGCTGGCCGGCATGGTCGCGCTGCTGACCGCCGCGATGCTGCTGCTCGCGCGCATCTTCAAGCTCGGTTTTCTCGCCGATTTCCTGTCGCGCACGGTGCTGGTCGGCTTTCTCGCCGGCGTCGGCGTGCAGGTGTCGATCGCGATGCTCGGCGACATGCTCGGGCTGGCCGTGCCGTACCCGGCCTCGCGCAGCCTGGCGCAGCTCGACTACGTCGTCACGCATCTCGTCCACACGAACCGGCCGACGTTCGCGCTGGCGGCACTCGTCGTCGTCGCGATTCTCGCGTGCAAGCGGTTCCTGCCGCGCGTGCCGATGCCGATGATCGCGGTCGCGGGCAGCATCGCGGCGAGCAACGTGTTCGGATTCGCCGCGCACGGCATCGCGGTGCTCGGGCCGGTCGCGGGCGGGCTGCCGCCGTTGCGCTGGCCGTCCGTCACTTGGCAGCAGTGCCTCGATCTCGTGCCGGTCGCCGCGTCGTGTTTCGTGATGATCATTGCGCAGAGCGCGGCCGCCGCGCGCGTGTTCGCGCAGCAGTATGGCGAGGACGTCGATACCAATGCCGACATCCTCGGCCTCGCGGCCGCGAATGCCGCCGCGGCGGTGGGCGGCGCGTTCGTCGTCAACGGCAGCCCGACGCAGACCGCGATGGCCGACGGCGCGGGCGTGCGCAGCCAGATCGGGCATCTCGCGTTTGCGGCCGTGGTGGCGGCGGTGCTGCTGTTCTTCAGCACGACGCTGCAGTATTTGCCGCATGCGGTGTTGGCCGGCATCGTGTTCACGATCGCGCTCGGCTTGATCAACGTGCGCAGCCTCGCCGCGATCCGCAAGGAAAGCCCCGGCGAATTCACGCTTGCGCTGGTAACGGCCGTGGCCGTCGTGACGGTCGGCGTCGAGCACGGCATCCTGCTGGCCGTCGCGCTGTCGCTGATGCGGCACGTGCGCCACAGCTACCAGCCCCACACGATGGTGCTCGAACCCGTCGAAGGCAACGGCCGGTGGCAGCCGGTGCCAGCGCGGCGCGGCGCGATGACGGCGCCGGGGCTGATCGTCTACCGGTTCGGCTCCGACCTGTTCTTCGCGAACGATCACCTGTTCGCCGCCGAAGTGACCGAGCTCGTCGATGCGGCGCCGGTGCCGGCGCGCTGGTTCGTCATCGATGCGGGGGCGGTCACCGACATCGACTATTCGGCCGCGCGCACGCTGGCCGACCTCGTCAGGATGCTGCATGCACGCGGGATCGGCGTGCTGTTCGGGCGTGTCAACCGTTACCTGCGAGCGGACATGGATCGTCACCGGATCACGGAGATCGTCGGCGCATCGTGCATCTTTTCGACGTTGCACCAGGCGCTCGAGGCTGCCGGCACGACGCCCGCGCCGCAGGAGCCGGGCATGGTGTAGCGTGAGCCGGCGCTAGGCGGCCGCGCGCAGGCGCGCGAAGCCGTTGCGCAGGTGGCGGGCGAGTTCCGTCGCGGCCGGCGTGCGCTGGCCGCGCGGCAGATGAAGGTTGATCGCGAAGTTCGGCAGTGCGGGCAGGCCGCTGCCGGCCGGCAGGATGTCGAGATCGGCCGGCACGGTCGACGCGAGCCAGGTGGTCACGGCGAGGTCGGCGCGCACGGTCGCGGTAGTCGCGTCGATGCTGCCGTGCTCGAACACGGTGCGCCACGCGCGATCGCAGCCGCGCAGCGCGTCGAGCACCGTCGGGCGGAACGCGCAGGACTGCGCGACCATCGATACGGGCAGCGGCGTGTTCCGGTACGCGGTGCCGCCCTTCGCGCCGACCCAGACCAGGCGGTCGACTGCGATGCATTCGCCGCGTGACGGCCCGACTGGCGCCTCGATCAGCGCGACGTCGAGTTCGCCCTGCGCGAGCCCCCGGCGCAGCTCCGGCGACGCCGCGCACACGAGCGTGAGCGCGACCTGCGGATGCGCCTGCGCATAGGCTTTCAGGATCGGCGCGAGACAGGCGCCGACGAGATCCTGCGGCGCGCCGAGACGCACGGTGCCTTCGACCGCGCCGGCCGTCATGTCGGTCAGCAGCGCATCGTGCACGGCGAGCAGCCGGCGCGCCTGCCCGAGCAGGCGCTCGCCGTCGGCCGTGAGCAGCAGGTTGCGGTGCTCGCGGACGAACAGCGGGCCGGACAGCGTTTCGAGCCGGGCGACCTGCTGGCTGATCGCGCCTTGCGTCAGGTGCAGCGCACGGCTGGCCGCCGTCATGCTGCGATGATCGGCGACCGTGACGAAGGCGCGCAGCAGCGCGATGTCGAGGTTACGTGCCATGCGATGCATTATGAATGCTAATGGCAGGCATAAAAAGCTTTCGCTGTCGTAATGGGACGATCGCGGGTAAAACGGGGTTTCGACAACGACAACCGGGAGCTGCCGTGCCGTTCCGCGACTACCTGCCGCTGATGCTGTTCGTGATCGTGTCCACCGTGACGCCGGGCGGCGCAACGACGCTCGCGACCGCCTCGGGCGCGCATTTCGGCTATCGGCGTTCGCTGCCGATGATGGCGGGCATCGCGGTCGGCCTGGCGTCGATGGCCGCTGCCGCCGCGGCCGGGCTCGGCGGCGTGCTGCTTGCGCTGCCCGCGTTGCAGCTCGCGATGAAGGCGGCCGGTTCGGTGTACCTCGTGTGGCTGGCCGTGCGCATCGGGCGCGGCGGCAAGCCGCGGCTCGATGCCGCGGTGCACCGGCCGCAGGGGTTCATCAGCGGCGTCTGGATGCTCTGGCACAACCCGAAAGGCTGGGCGATGACGCTCGGTGCGGCCGCGTCGTTCGCCGCGCTCGCGTCCGGGCCGGCCCGGCTCGGCGCATTGCTCGGGCTGGCGTTCGGCGTGGCCGCGATGGTGTCGCTGTCGCTCTGGTGTTTCGCCGGGCTGCTGTTCGCACGCGTGTTGCGCACGGAGCGGCAGTGGCACTGGCTGAATGCCGGGCTCGGCGTGCTGCTCGTGATCTCGATCGTGCCGATGTGGCTGCCGTAGCGGGGCGGCCGCACGCGTCGTGCGGCCGCCCGAAGGTCAGCGCGAACCGGCGCGCGCGGTGCCGGCCGGCGGCCCGCCCGCACCGGCCGACCACAACGGCAGCCGCAGCGCCGTGACGAAGCTCGCCGCGTGCAGCACGCAAAGCAGGCCGAACGCCCACGCATACGCGTGCGCCTGCGTGCCGCCGCCCATCGCCGATTCGGCCTGCAGCCGCCACGCGAGGAACAGCGTGCACACGGTGGTGAAGGTCGGTCCGCCGAGACGCTGCACGATATTGAGCGACGTCGTCGCCATCGGCAGGTTGCGGCGCTCGACCGACGCGTACGCGGCCGAGATCGACGGCGCGCCGATCGCGCTCTGGCCCATGCCGCGCAGGAACAGCGCCGGCACCAGCACGTAAGGATCGTAGCCGGTCAGTGCAAGGTAAGCGAACGGCAGCGTCGCGACGAGCGCGAGCAGCGCGCCGGCGGCGGCCAGCCGGCGCACGCCGAAGCGGCTCGTCAGCGCGCCCATCGACGGATAGGTGACGAGCATGCCGAGGCCCATCGGCGCGAGCAGCCAGCCCATTTCGCCGGGCGTGCGGCCGCACGCTTGGATCAGGAACACCGGAATCAGCATCTGGCCCGCGAACAGCGCGCCGTTCGACAGGAACTGCGTCGACGCGGCTGCGGCGAACACCTTGCCGCGAAACAGCGCAAGATCGATCAGCGCATGGTCGCCCTTGCGCGTTTCGACCCGCAGGAACGCCGCGAGCAACAGCGCCGCCACGACGATCGCCGCGATGCCGGGCGCTTCGTTGATCCGCTCGATGCCGTACAGGAACAGCACGAGCCCCGGCGACAGCAGCGCGAGGCCGACGTAGTCGAGTTCGCGCGGCTGCGTGTCCTCGCGGTCGCCGGGCAGGAACCGTATGGCCAGCGCAAGCGCCAGTACGCCGACAGGCAGGTTCACCAGAAACAGCCAGCGCCACGACGTGTACTGCAGGATCGCCCCGGCGACGACGGGGCCGAGGATCGGCGCGAGCAGCACGGGCACGGCCGCATAACCGATCACGCGCGCCATCTGCTGGCCGGCAACCCGCGCGATCATCATCTGCGCCATCGGTGCGAGCAGCCCGCCGCTCACCCCTTGCAGCACGCGGAACGCGATCAACGACGGCGCCGACCACGCGAGCCCGCACAGGGCCGACGTGAGCGTGAACGCCGAGAAGCACCACAGGTACAGCGCCTTTGCGCCGATCCGGTCGACGAGCCAGCCGTTCAGCGGCAGCACCAGCGTCAGCGCGAGCAGGTAGCCGCTCGTCACCCACTGGATCGTCGCGAGGCTCGCGTGCAGGTCGGTTGCGAGGCTCGACAGCGACACGTTGACGATCGTCGCGTCGAGCTGCGACAGCAGCGAGCCCAGCACCGCGACCGCGCTGACCTTCCAGATCGCCGGATCGAGCCGGCCGGCCGCGTGATCCGGCGCCGGCCGACGGCGCGGGTCGCTCACGCGCCGCGCTGGTCGAGCAGCGCGACGATGTCCTGCGTCGTGCCCGTTTCGCCGAGGCGGGGGAACAGGCGCTCGATGCTGTTGACGTGCGCATCCGCGTTGAGGTCGGTCATCGCGTCGACGGCGAGCGTGACGTTGTAGCCGAGTTCGTGCGCCTGCCGCGCGGTCGATTCGACGCCGATGCTCGTCGCGATGCCGGTCAGCACGATTTGCGTGACGCCGGCTGCCTTCAGGTATGCGTCGAGATCCGTGCCGGTAAACGCGCCCCAGGTTTTTTTCGTCACGAGGTGGTCGCTTGACTGCCGGTTCAGTTCCGGCAGGAGTTCGGCCCAGTCGGCGGGGAGCGGCGCGGTGCGCGGCGCTTGCTCCGTGCGGCCCGGTGCGCCGCCTGCAACGTTGACGAGCACGACCGGCAGGCCGCGGGCGCGGAATGCGTCGAGCAACTCGCGGGTCTGCGCGATCACCGGTTCGACCGGGTGCGCGGTGGGGAGGGCGACGATGCCTTTCTGCAGGTCGATGACGACGAGTGCCGTGTGCGGGTCGAGACGGGTTGCGCTCATGATGGAACTCCGTGAAATGGACGAGGAAAGCCGTGCGCGCGGATGCGGTGGGGCGCGCCGGCGGGATTCATTGCTCGCCGATGCGGCGGATCAGCGGGATCGCGGCGGCGAGCGTGCCGATCTCGTCGGGATCGAGCTGCTCGATCGCGGCGCCGAGCCACCGGTGTTTCGCGGCATTGCGCTTGAGCCGCGCGTCGAGGCCGGCCGCGGTCAGCCTGAACAGGATTTGCCGGCCGTCGGTCGGATGCGGCTCGCGCTCGACCAGCCCGTCTTCCTCGAGGCTCGCGAGAATCGACTTCATCGACTGCGGCTTCATGGCTTCGGCGCGCGCGAGATCGGCGGTCGTCATCGGCCCGTGCCGTTCGAGCCGCGCGAGTGCGCTGGTCTGGGACATGCCGAGCCCTTGCGAGTCGATCTCGGAGCGGAGCCGGCGGATCAACTGGCCGACCGCGAGGGTCAGGTCGGCGGCGACGATGTCGGCGGAAACGCCGGGTTTGCGTGGCGGATTCATGCGGCGGATCATAGGACACGACAGCTAAACTTGCAAGTTTGACTGTCGAGTTGGCGCCGGATCACGGTGCGGCCGGTCGCCCGGCTACGTGCGACCGGAGGTGGCGGGGACGGCTTCGCCGCGTCTCGGCGGCGCGTTTTCGGGCAGCAGGTCGCCGAGGTATTGCGCGGGTTCGTCCGCGGCGAACGCGGACGGCACATGCAGGTTGGCCGGTCGCCGCTTGCCTTCGGCGCCGAGATCGAACCCGGCCCGGCGGCCGTTCTTCGGGACGACGGCGAGCCGCCGTCCGAATGCGTTGAAGCGGTATTCGTCCTGCATGGCAGCGCTCCCGTGGGGTGAGCGCGCCGGCCGCCGGCGCTTACCGGATCGAGCAGGACAGCCAGCGATGGATCTTGATGGCATCGCTCGAGACGCCCGCGCGGGTCGGCGCGCCGAGCAGGACGACCGTCTCGCGCCGGCCTTTCACGCGCATGCGCATCACGACGCCGTGCCCCGACTCGTTGATGAAGCCGGTCTTCTGCAGCCGGATCGGCAGGCGGCGGTAGCGGACGAGCGGATCGGAATTCACGTAGAGCAGCTCGTCGCCGCCGGGGCGCACGGTGGTCGACGTATCCGTCGAGAAATAGCGGATCAGCGGATCCTGCGCCGCCGCCCCGACGAGTTTCGCGAGATCCTCTGCCGTCGATACGTTGTGCGGCGACAGGCCGGTCGGTTCGCGGAAGCGCGTGTGGCGCATGCCGAGCCGGCGCGCTTCGCGGTTCATCGCATCGACGAACGCGGCCCGCCCGCCCGGATAGTCGCGGCTCAGTGCGGCGGCCGCGCGGTTTTCCGACGACATCAGCGCGATATGGAACATCTCGCGGCGGGACAGTTCCGAGCCGACCTGCAGGCGCGACCCGGTGAACTTGATCGTGTCGCGGTCGTGCGCGGTGACGCGCAGCACGCCGTTCAGCGGACGATCGGCGTCGCGTGCGACGACGGCCGTCATCAGCTTCGAGATCGACGCGATCGGCCTCACCGTGCGCGCATTGCGGGCCAGCAGCGGCGTGCCGGAGTCGACGTCGAGCACGTAGGCCGCACGCGAGTGCAGCGCATTGACCGCGCGCGGGCTGTAGCCGCAGCTCGCCATCAGGCGCGGTTTGCCCGCCGGGTGCGGGTGCGCGGCGGGCGTGCGTCTGGCGGCGCGATGCCGCGCGGCGGGCGCCGCGTGACGGTTGACGGCATGGTGCTTCACGTGCGGGCGGCGAGGCTTGACGGCCGGCTTGCGATGCCGGGCCGGCTGCTTCTTCACGGTTTTCTTGACGGCATTTGCCGGTGCATGCGAATGGGCGGCGCGCGGCGGCGGTTTGCGTGGCGTGGACGACGCGTGCGCCGAAACGGCGAACATCAGGATCGACAGGACGACGGGCAGGATGGTCCGGGCGAGGGGCAGGCGCGCGATGAAGCCGGTCAAGCGAAAGTCTCCTTCTCGCGCGCGGCAAGGCGACGCGAGATGCGTGGGCGGTCAGCGGGTGCGGAAAATTATACGGTCGATCGGGTGCGGATGAGGGTGGCGCGCCGTTCCGGCAGCGCAGTTTTGCGGGTTATCGCTGCGTTGTGCGGCGATTTGTGCCGATTCGCGTCGATATGTCGCGCGTGCCGGACCAACGGAAGCGCGACCGGCAAGGGCGTTGTCACGTCGAACCGGGCGGGTCCGATGGTGGCGCGGGCAACGATTGCGGGATGAATTCGCGGGCTGACCCGGCCCCGATCCAGGTATCATCGCCACCGTTGTCTCGCAGCCGCGCTTGCCTGCGCAACCCGGGACCGGACGCCCGATGACGCATGCTTCTCCGCGCTGCCTGCGGCCGGATCGGCAGCACGAGCGCCCCGGATGTTCCACCTGAAAAATTCAAAAACGGTCTGGTCGAACGGGGCTGCCTCTCTTCGACGATAGACGGTCCAGCAAAACTGAACCCATTTTTATGCACAAAAAGACTTTGCAAGCCGGTGTTCGCGTGAACCTGCGGTCGAGCGCGCGAGTGCGTCGCGCATTGGTGCTGGCACTCGCATTGCTCGGCGTCGCCGGTTCGGCGCACGCTTACACGGTGAATGTCTGTCGGGAGTACTGGTACCCGTTGGCGCGTGCCGGTAAAAGCATGGGCGCGCTGGCCGCCGAGCGCGGGGGGACGTGCGGGCATCCGGCCGTCAAGATGCTGAGCGATCAGTATGGCGTGGTGGACGGCCGCGGGTATTTCATTTCGGAATTGCACGAATACAACGATTCGTGTTCGCACGGGGGGCCGGTACCGGACTTTGCGTGTCTGCTGCCGTCGAGTCTGCGCCGTCATGAGGACAACGAGACACGACACTATTATCTGCTCACGCAACGGGGCGCGGCGCTGCGCGTCCTGGACCGGCTCCATGCAACCGACGGCCAGCAGGTGTTCGACGGCGCGGACGTGATTCCGGGCGCCGATCCCGCGACCTTCAAGACCTTCGTGCCCAAGGGGGCCAAGGCGACCGACGGGTGGGCGTACGACCGCAACCACGTCTATCTGGAGGAGCGATCGGACCCGCGGATGGTGCCCGGGCCGGTCGAGGTGGTCGGCGCTACGTTCGCCGTCAATGCCGGGCGGGTGTTTTCAATCGATGCGCTCGACGGTCCCGTTTACCGGCCGGATGTAAAAGCGCAACTGCAGCTGCTGAGCCCTCCGGCCACGCTTCAGCCGGCCCTCATCAGCGACGGCGAGCATGTCTACCTGGGCCAGAAGCCCATGGACGGCGTGCGGGCGGCAACGTTCCAGATGCTGGTGCCGGTGTGCCCGGTGCCGGGTGCGCCGGACCTGAAATGCGTCCCCGACGCCCAGCCGGACGAGTTCCGGGTCGCCCGCAGCGGACAGGATGTGCTGTATTTCCACGAGTTCGACGATATCAAGCGAATCGCCAACGTGCCCGATTTCGTTTATTTCCTGATGGAAGGCTCGTCGTATCTCGGTCTCGGTGGAAAGCAAATCTTCGATCTCGATCCGCTGCATCAGAATTTCGGCGGCAAGACGATAACGGCTGGCGTGCAGTTTTCCGGGCACTTGAGCGGCCCGGCAGCCGGCTATCTTGCCGACGAACTCGGGTTCATCAACCTGCGGAGCGGGTTGTCGAGGAACGACGGGCCATTGTGCGGTGCGCTCGCGAAGCTCGCCGCTCCGACTCCGGAGCTAGCGCACCGGTTTGGCCCGCTCAGGGCCATCGCGCCAAAGAAATTGCCGGCGGGCTATTCCGTCGGGTATGAAAACAGTCGCTATCGATATCTGTTCAAGACCGCGGTCGATACGACGCTCGACGATACGGTGGTCGATCTCGGCAACGGCAAGCGGATGCGGGCGACCTGGTGCGGGGACGACATCCAGCTACAAGGCACGAACAACCCGCAATAGTTCGGAAGGGGCGTGGCGTTGTCGTGCCGGACGGTGGGCGAACGCGGCATCCACGTGTGTTCCACGGGAGCGGAAACAGACGCGAGACGGTCATGGCCAGCGCGTTGCGCTGGCGTCGATCCGACGATCGTGCGGAGTCGCTGACGGCCAGCCGTGCCAGCCGACGGTCGGCCGCCGTGTGCGGATCGTTCGCGCCGGCGGCAGTGAGCAGTCAATCTCGATGGAGCGCGTTTCGCGGTTGAAATCGTCGATCGCGTCGAACTGCGCGGCGCCCGGTTTTCGACGATTGTCGGCGCGAGCGCGGCAGCCGGTGCGCAATCCCGCCGTTCACGGCGCTGCGCCGACCGACGTGCCGATCACAAGCCTGGCTGATTCCGCACGCCTCGCGTGCCGGCAGGATCGATATCCGCGGCGGTCGAGATCGCACGAATGGTTGGTCGCGGCCGTGGCCGTGTGTCGTACGCCGTCGCCACGGGCGGCAACCGCTACCGTGTCGATCCGCTCGATCCCTCGGGGACGGCCGGAGCCGGCCACCCTTGAGGCGGCCAGTTCCGCCGCGACACCACCGCGAAACTGATCGCGATCGAGCCGGTCGCGGCGCGCGGAGGCGTACCGTTCGCCGCGCTCATGGCATCCACCGCGTCGCCGAAGCGAAAGCGGCGGCCGCGGCCGTCGGCGCGTTCGGTCCGCTGCCGCGGGGCGCGCGGATCGGCCGTCGCGGCGGGCGCGTCGATGGCGCTCGCCGTACACGAGGGGTCGTCAGGCGGGCATTCGCATGTGGGCAGCAGGGACATGTCGGTCGATTCGAGGAAGGGCATGCGCATATTGAACGTCATCGCATTCGATCGGTAAAATGAATGTTTCGATCGCTACGATTCCTTTAAAGAATGGAATTGAAACTGCTGCGAACGTTTCTGACGGTCACCGAGCTGTGCCATTTCAGCCGCGCGGCCGATGCGCTGCACATGAGCCAGCCGGCGCTGAGCAAGCAGATCGGCGCGCTCGAGGCGAGCCTCGGCGGCAAGCTGTTCGAACGCGGCCGGCACGGCGCGGAACTGACGCCGTTCGGCGAACGCTTCCTGTCCGACGCGCAGGCGCTCGTGCGCGATGCCGACGAGATTCTCGCCCGCGCGCGGGAAGCGACGAGCGGGCAGCGCGGCCACCTGCGGCTCGGCATCTGCCTGTCCGTGCTGACGCTCGTGCCGAAGCTCGTCGCGGAATTTCGCCGCCGCAATCCGGGCATCGCCGTCACGCTGAGCGACCTGTCGTCGTCCGAGCAGACCCGCCGGTTGCGCGCCGGCAAGCTCGATGCCGGGTTCCTGCGCCTGCCGTCCGACGAAGGCTTGTCCTCGTTCAAGGTGATCGACGAAGGGCTGGCGCTCGCGGTGCCGCCGCACCTCGGCTTCAGGCGCGTGCCGGCCGATCTCGACGTGCTCAACGAAATCGGCTTCATCGCGCTGCAGCGCGCGCGCGGCCCGGGGCTCGCCGCGCAGATCGACCGGTGGTGCGTCGAACGCCGCTTCGTGCCGCACGTGACGCAGCAGGCGGAGGATGTGCAGTCGGTGCTGACGTCGGTCGCGGCCGGCGTCGGCGTGGCGTTCGTCCCGTCGCGCGCCCGGTATCTGCTGCGCGACGCGACGGTGCTGCCGCTCGGCGGCCGGGACGCGAAGTGGCGGGTCGGGCTCGCATGGCGGTCGGATCGGGACGATCCCGTCACGACGCATTTCGTGTCGTTCATGCGCGCCGCGATCAGGAGCGCATGACGGCGCGTATAGTGTCGATGAGCACCGCTCCGACGAATGCCGGCCCGGCGCCGGCTCACGAATCCCAACCGATGACATCAGAATCCGACGAATCCCCGCTCGATCCCGCGCTCGTCGCGACGCTCGCGACGCTGAACGAGGCCGCCGGCGATCCGGCCGGCAAGCGCTGGTCGCTGCCGAAGATCGCGAAGCGCGCGCAGTTGCCGATGAGCACGCTGCGTCGCGTGCTGACCCAGCTCGACACCGCTGGCCTGAGCGCGACCACGCTGAACGAGGACGGCACCGGCAGCGCGACGCTGACCGAAGAAGGGCGCGCCGTGTGCGCGCAACTGTTCGGCGCGAACGACACCCGATAAAAAACGGGCCGCTGGAAGCGGCCCGTGGTCCGTCGATTCGACCGGCGGGTCGGGACGGCGCGCCGGTGCGTTACCAGCGCACGGTCACGCCGCCCATCACCGAATGGTCGTAGGTCTGGTCGTTCAGCCCGCGCCGGTAGCCGACGTCGAGATCGAGCCACGACTTCGGCGAATAGATCGCGCCCGCGATCACGAATGCAGGGTTCGCGCCGGCGCCGCTTGCCGTGTTGCGCGACGTGCCGATGTCGGCCACGATCTGCAGCCTGTCGGTCGCCTTGTAGATCGCCGCGCCCGACACGGCCCAGATCGACGTCAGGTCGCCCTGGCGGTTCGGCTGATACGTCATGCCCGCGTTCGCGAGGAACGACAGCCGCGCGACGTCGAGCTGCGCGAGCAGCGTTGCGCCGGCGCCCGCGCGGCCGGTGCCGAGCCCGCGCCGGTCGTTGCCGGTCGGCGCCGTCAGTTTCGGCTTCAGCGCGATCGACAGCGGGCCGCGCTCGACGAAGCGCCATTTCATGCCGATCTCGACATCGCCGATCCCGGCGCCGTTCTCGTCGGTGCGCGTCTGCAGATGCGTATACGGCGCGTTCACGTAAAGATCGACGTGCTCGCCGAACCCGCGCGTGAGCGTCGCGTTCCACAGCTGGTGGCGGCCGTTTTCTTCCTGTTTCGAGGTTTCCTCGGCGTTGAATTCGAATTGCCAGTTCGCGTTGCCCTGCGTACCCGTGTCGTCGCTGACGAGCGGATGGGTGGCGAGGGCGTCGAACGGCGCGAGGAGGGCGCTCGCGGCGGCGAGCGGAAGGATTCTCTTCATCACGTTATCCGTAGTGCGTCGTGAGGGCCGGCCCGCGCGCGTGGCGCGGGCCGGCCGCCCTGTCGTCCGGCCGGAATCGGGCCGGCGTCAGAACCACTGCTTGTAGCGGCGCACGTAGATCGTCTTGACGATCTGCGCGAGCAGGATGTAGCCGGCCATCGTCGCGGCGAGCCACAGCCAGAAGGTGCCCGGCAGGTGCATGAAGCCGAGCGATTCCGCGAACGGCGAGAACGGCAGCCAGCAGCCGATCGCGATCGCGGTGAAGGTCGACAGCAGCACCGGCAGCGCGGCCGTGCTCTGCAGGAACGGGATCTTCTGCGTGCGCAGCAGGTGCACGACGAGCGTCTGCGACACCAGGCTCTCGATGAACCAGCCCGAGTTCATCACGATCTGGCCGCCCGTGCCGCCGTTCAGGTGATACATCGCGCCCGCGCCGAACACCGTCCACATCAGGATGTACGTCGTGATGTCGAACACCGACGACGTCGGCCCGACCCACAGCATGAAGCGGCCGATATTGCCGGCTTCCCACTTGCGCGGCTTCTTCAGGAACTCCGGATCCATCTTGTCCCACGGCAGCAGCATCTGCGACGTGTCGTAGATCAGGTTCAGCACGAGCAGTTGCGTCGCGAGCATCGGCTCCCACGGCAGGAACGCGCTGGCGACGAGCACCGAGAACACGTTGCCGAAGTTCGAGCTCGCGGTCATGTTCAGGTACTTCAGGATGTTGCCGAACGTCTCGCGGCCCTTGATCACGCCTTCCTCGAGCACCATCAGGCTCTTTTCGAGCAGGATGATGTCGGCGGTTTCCTTCGCGATGTCGGCGCCGCTGTCGACCGAGATGCCGACGTCGGCGTCGCGCAGCGCGGGCGCATCGTTGATGCCGTCGCCGAGGAAGCCGACGGTGTGGCCGTTCGCCTGCAGCGCCTTGACGATGCGCGCCTTCTGCAGCGGCGTCAGCTTCGCGAACACGGTCGTGTGTTCGACGACCTGCGCGAGCGCCGTGTCGTCGAGCGCTTCGATTTCCATGCCGAGCATCGGCTTGCCGGGCTCGAGGCCGACCTGGCGGCACACCTTCATCGTGACGATCGGGTTGTCGCCCGTCAGCACCTTCACAGCGACGCCGTTTTCGCGCAGCGCGGCGAGCGCCGGGGCGGCCGACTCCTTCGGCGGATCGAGGAAGGTCAGGAAGCCGCGCACGACGAGATCGCGCTCGTCGGCGGTGCGGTATTGCTGGCGCTCGTCGCCGCGCGGGATCGTGCGCGTCGCGACCACGAGCACGCGGAAGCCGTCCTCGTTGTATGCGCCGGCCTGCTCGAGCAGCCGCTTGCGCGCGACGAAATCGAGCGGACGCACGCCGTCCTCGTCCTGCACGTGCGTGGAGACGGCCAGCATTTCCTCGACCGCGCCCTTGCAGATCAGCAGGTGCGCGCCCCGGGTGTCCTCGACGACGACCGACAGGCGCCGCCGCACGAAGTCGAACGGCAGCTCGTCGATCTTCTTGTAGCCCTGCGGTTTCGCGCGTTCGCCGATCTCGTCGGCGCGTGCGACGACCGCGATGTCGATCAGGTTCTTCTGGCCGCTCTGGTGGAAGCTGTTCAGCCAGCCGAGCCGCAGGATCTCCTCGTCCTTGTGACCGGACAGGTCGAGGTGGTGCTCGAGGATGATCTTGTCCTGCGTGAGCGTGCCGGTCTTGTCGGTGCACAGCACGTCCATCGCGCCGAAGTTCTGCACCGAGTTCAGGCGCTTCACGACGACCTTGCGGCGCGCCATCGCGACCGCGCCGCGCGCGAGGTTCGCGCTGACGATCATCGGCAGCATCTCGGGCGTGAGACCCACGGCCACCGCGAGCGCGAACGTGAGCGCGCTCAGCCAGTCGCCCTTGGTCAGCCCGTTGATCATGAACACGATCGGCACCATCACGAACATGAACTTGATCAGCAGCCAGCTCACGCTCGAGACGCCGCGGTCGAAGCTCGTCTCGATGCGCTTGTGGCTCACGACGTTGCGCGCGAGCGAGCCGAAGTACGTGTCTTCGCCGGTCGCGACGACGACGGCCGTCGCCGTGCCGCTGACGACGTTGGTGCCCATGAAGCAGACGTTCTCGAGATCGAGCAGCGATGCCGACGCGTCGGTCGCCGCGCCGGCCGCGCGCGTGCCGGCGGATTTGCCGGCGACCGCGCCGAGCGTGTCGTATTTCTCGACGGGCAGCGCCTCGCCGGTCAGCACGGCCTGGCTGATGAACAGGTCGCGCGACGCCAGCAGGCGCACGTCCGCCGGGATCATGTCGCCGGCCGACAGGTGCACGATGTCGCCGGTCACGACTTCGCGCATCGGTACCTCGCGGCGCGCCGGTTCGGACGTGTCGGTCACCGAGCGCTGCACGGTGGCCGTCGTGCGGACCATCGCCTTCAGCTTCTCGGCCGCGCGCAGCGAACGGAATTCCTGCGCGAAGCGCAGCAGCGCGCTGATCGTGACCATCGTCAGCAGTATCGTCATGCCGACGTAGTCGCGATCGTCGGGCGCGGCGAAGTAGACGTCGGTGAAGAAGCTGATGGCGGCGAGCACCAGCAGTACGTAGACAAACGGGTTGTGGAACGAGAGCAGCAACTGGCGGGTCCAGTGCGGCGGCTTGTCGTGCGCGATTTCGTTCGGGCCGTAGTGCTGCAGGCGGTCGGCGGCCTGGTCGTAGGTGAGGCCGCGCGTGCTGGTGTTCAGCGACTTCAGCGTGGCCTCGAGCGGGCGGGCCGCTTCCTGCGCGGCGCGCATGATGCGCGGATCGTTCTGCTGGCCGGCGCCGGCCTTGATGAAGCCGCGCTGTTTCTTTTGGGACGGATTGTGTCGTGTCATGAGTCGCTCCTTGCGCACGAGGCGGCGGGCGGGGAGCGGCCGTGACGTTATCGACGCACGAGCGCTCCCCGCCGCGTCGCGTCAGGCGCGATCGGCTGTGGATCGGAGAATGCGGGAACGCTCGCCGGCGCGTGCGGTGCGACCGGAGGGACGATGCGCAGCGTCGCACCGGCGAGCGGTAATCGACTACTGTCGTCTGAGTTCATCTGCACTCCTGTCGGTTGCGGATAGTCGGCGCGGGCGATCGACGGCGCCGCACGCACGAAGGCGTACGGCCGGACGGCACGCGAACGGAATGCGCGCGCGGCTGGCGCTGCGCGCAACGCGAACGCACGCGCGACGGCGCGTCGCATGCGTTCGACAACATCGAAAATTCGGCGGGAGATCCGGCCGTTCAGGCCGGAAAGACGCCGCATCCTGCTTCCCGGGATGCGGCAGAAGACGAGGCTCTGCGCGTTTTCCTCAGGCAGCAGTCAAGTTGGTCAAGCACCAACTACAACTCGCATCGGTGTTCACAGAACACTCCATGTAATTAGACGGGAGCGATGGTAATGGGTCGCTGTGCGAAGCGTCAACCCTTTTGTCAGCTGTTATTTCGAGAAACGTAATCGGGTCGAGGTGCGGGCGGCGAGGCGCGGGACGGGCCGCAACAAAATGGCCGCGCGCACGCCGGATCGGCATGCGCGCGGCCGCGCGGGAGAGGGTGGCGGTTACGGGTTGGCCGATGCGACGGCGGCCCCTGCATCGAGGATGCCCGAGCCTGCCGGCATCGCGGTGCAGGACGTGCTGGCCGACAGCTTGGTCGTGCGCGTGCCGCCCTGCAGCTTCTGCTGGATCTGCGTGGGCGTGAGGTTGCTGTTGATCGACAGCATCAGCGCGGCGACCCCCGTCACCTGCGGCGTCGCGAGGCTGGTGCCGTTCGCCAGACCGTAGGTGTCCGAGCCCGGCGTCGTCGTGCCGGTGTTCGACGTCGACAGGATGTTGACGCCCGGCGCGCTCAGTGTGACGTCGGAGCCGAAGTTGCTGAACGATGCGCGCAGGCCGTTCGTGTCGGTCGCGCCGACGCTGATCACGCCGCGGCAGTTCGCGGGCTGGTCGAGCCCGGTCGACAGGCCGTCGTTGCCGGCCGCGACGACCACGGTCACGCCCTTCGCGGTCACGTCGTCGATCGCCTGCTGGAACGTCGTGCTGCACGTGCCGACGCCGCCGAGGCTCAGGTTGATGACCTTGGCGGGCGTCGGGTTGTTCGGCACGCCGCTCACCGGAATGCCGGCTGCCCAGCGCATCCCGTCCGCGATGTCGCTCGTGGTGCCGCCGCACTTGCCGAGCACGCGCACCGGCAGGATCTGGCCGAGCCACGAGATGCCGGCGATGCCGACGCCGTTGTTGGCGGTCGCACCGATCACGCCCATCACGCGCGTGCCGTGCCAGCTGCTGTTGCTCGGCTCGCTCGCGCATTGATAGTACGGGCCGCTCGCGTTGCTGAGGTCCTGCTGCGTGACCCAGTCGCCCGGATCGGTTGCATCGGGGCCGCGCGTCTCGCCGTTGTTGCTGGTGTTGACGTTGCTGATGAAGTTGTAGCCGGGCAGCAGGTTGCCGATGAGGTCGGCATGCGGACGGTAGCCGGTGTCGAGCACGGCCGTGACGACGGTCGGCGAACCCTTGGTCACGGTCCACGCCGGCGGCATGTCGATGCCGGCGGTCGGGTCGAACAGGTACCACTGCTGGCTGTAGAGCGGATCGCTCGGCGTGTCGCGAATCCGCATCGGGTGATCCGGTTCCGCGTAGTCGACGTCCGCATCGGCCGCGAACGCCTGCGCGAGCGCGGCCGCGTCGCTGGCCGCGATGCGCTGGCCGATCGACAGCACGGCGGCGCCGCTCGAGATCGTCCGCTCGACCTGCACGTTCAGCTGCGTTTGCGGGATCGTGCTCGCATAGGCGCGTGCGCTGCCGGTGGCCGGCGCCGTCCAGCGCGTCATCGAGCGCTGGATGACCGCATTGAGCCGCGTCCCGTCGTCGGTCGCGGCCATCGCACGCGTGGCCGTCAGCGTCTTCAGCTTGACGATCAGGTGATCGATCGGCGGTTCGGTCGGGGCAGCCTGCGCGGTCTGCGTGGTCTGCGCCGCCATCTGCACGGCGGCCTGCTGGGTCGCGCAGGCATTGCTGCCGGTCGTGGTGGGCGTGGGCGTCGGGGCCGGCGTCGGGGCCGGCGCCGGTGCCGCATTGGAGGAAGACGGGTTGCTGCCGTCGCCGCCGCCACCGCCGCCGCAACCGGCGAGGGGCAGGAGGGCCGCGGCGGACAACATGCCGGCGAGCATGCGCACATGTGCGGAGCGCGCCAGCGCGATATTGAAACGTTTGGTTCTCATGTTGAAACTCGATCCTCGTAGATAACCGTCGTGCCGGCGGTGGCGCCGGTCCGGCAATGCCGGACCTTGTCGTTTTTTTCTGGCGGCCGCAGCGGGGTTGCTGCGTCGCGCCATGCACTGGGTAACGGCGTGCGCGACGGCTTCTTGAGTGCGTTTCACGAGAAAAAACGGGGCGGGCGCAAACGATTACGTTGCTGCGTCGCAGCACGAACGCACGTTTGGAACGGCCGGTACGGAAGGCCGCCGCGGGGTCGTGCGCGTCCGCTCGGGCGGGGCGTCCGGCGCGGGCGGCGTTGCGCGGCACGGAAAACGTCTTTCAGCGCGCGGCCACGCTGGAAGGTTGTTTACGCATCGCCTGATGCGATGCGAATTTTTGTCGGGCGTACGATCGCGATTCGATCAACCTTTCGTCAGGAGAAAAGCATGGATCGCCGCTTCCGTTGGCTGGCTGTCGCGTTGTCCTGTGCGCTGGCGGGCGCCGCGCACGCACAGGCCCTCACCGGTACGCTGAAGAAGATCAAGGACACCGGCGTCGTGTCGCTGGGCATTCGCGAATCGTCGGTGCCGTTCTCGTATTCGGACAACCAGCAGAAGAACATCGGCTATTCGCGCGATATCGCGTCGCGCATCGTCGACCGGCTGAAGACGGAACTGAACCTGCCGAACCTCGCGGTGAAGGAGATTCCGATCACGTCGCAGAACCGGATTCCGCTGCTGCAGAACGGGACGATCGATTTCGAATGCGGATCGACGACGAACACGCTCGAACGGCAGAAACAGGCCGCGTTCTCGAACAGCATCTTTCTCTACGGCATCCGCTTCAGCACGCGCAAGGATTCCGGCGTGAAGGACTTCTCGGACCTGGCCGGCAAGACGGTCGCGACGACGGCCGGCACGTCGGACGAACGCCTGTTGCGCAAGCTCAACGAAGAGAAGGCGATGAACATGACGATCATCAGCGCGAAGGATCACGCCGAAGCGTTCATGAACGTCACGACCGGGCGCGCGGTGGCGTTCGTGATGGACGAGCCGCTGCTGTACGGCGAAATCGCGAAGGATCGCAACCCGGGCGCGTACACGGTGGCAGGCACGCCGCTCGTCCACGAAAACTATGCGTGCATGATGCGCAGGGACGATCCCGCGTTCAAGCATGTGGTCGACGACGTGATCGCAAGGATGCAGACGTCCGGTGCGGCCGAGAAGCTGTACAACCAGTGGTTCACGCAGCCGATTCCGCCCAAGGGCGTGAGTCTGAACTATCCGCTGTCGGCGGAGATGCGGCAGCTGTTCAGGAATCCGACGGATCAGGCGCAGTACTGATCCGGCGTGGCGCCGAGCGGAGTCCGGCAATGAAAGACCGTCGGCGCATGCCGGCGGTTCCGGGGCGAAAGCGGGATCGGAAAACACGCCGGACCTTGATTTCCGGCCCGCGCGCGGCCGGCGCCGTTGCGCCCGCCGCCATGTACGAACGGCATCGCATCTTCGTCGTTCGCTCAAACGTAACGGCCCGGATCAGCCGCGAACGAATCGTGCGGCTCGCGCAACGCGCCATCGGGAACGTTGACGGTGCCGGATCAAGGCGGCCCCGGCCGCCCCCCGGCCAGCCCATGTCGCCCGGGCCGCAACCGGCATTCAACCGCGTCCGTGCCAGGGACATCCGGCTGCCTGACGCGACAACAGGCACAATACGACATTCGCCACGACGCACGCATGTTCGCATTTCGAACATCGCGCGGCTGCGTCACTGCTGTCCACATCGATCCCGGTCTCCATGAACGCCACGCTTGCCCCTGCGCGCGAGTCGAACTCGCCGCGCTTTCTGCTGTTCCTGATTTGCCTGTTCGCGTCCGCCGGCCAGCTCGCGATCGACATCTACGTACCCGCGCTGCCCGACATGGCGCGTTCGTTCGCGACCACGCCGCAGGCGATCCAGTCGAGCGTGTCGGGCTACATGGCCGCCTATGCGCTCGGCCAGCTCATCTTCGGTCCGATCGCCGACGCCTACGGGCGCAAGCGCGTGCTCGCGTTCGGGCTCGTGATCTATACGATCGGCTGCCTGCTGTCGCTCGGCGCGCAGAACCTCGAGACGTTCGTGCTGGCCCGCTGCCTGCAGGGCTTCGGCATCGCGACCACCAACCTGCTCGCGAAGGCGATCATCACCGATTCGTTTTCCGGGCAGGCGCTGCTGCACGCGTTCACGTACATGTCGATCGCATGGGGGCTCGCGCCGATCGTCGCGCCGGTGATCGGCGCGCACCTGCAGGAATGGTTCGGCTGGCGCGCGTGCCTGGTGTTCCTGCTGGTGTACTCGCTGGTGATGTGGGCGCTGCTGTGGCGCTACCGGGAGACCTTGCCGAAGCCGGTGCATCTCGAGCCGCGCACGCTGGTGACGAACGCGGGCAAGGTGCTGGCGAGCCCGGTGTTCCAGAGCTGCTTCCTCGCGCAGGGGCTGTGCTACAGCATCCTGCTCGTGTTCAACATCGTCGGGCCGTTCATGGTGCAGACCACCTTGCACAAGCCGCCGACCTTCTTCGGCTATCTCGCGCTCGGGATCGGCCTCATGTACTTCCTCGGCGGCCTGTCGAACCGGCTCCACGGGCCCGGGCTGCCGAGCGCCGAGCAGCGGCTGCGCATCGGCGCGCGCACGATGGCGGGCGCGTCGGTCGCGATGCTGGTCCTGGCGCTGACCGTCGGCCTGCGCGTTTGGACGCTCGCGACGCCGGTGCTCGTGATGGGCTTCTGCGCCGGCGCGATGTACCCGACGCTGATGGCCAAGGGCAATTCGCTGTTTCCGCACATCGCCGGCCTGACGAGCGCGATCCTCGGGTGCGCGCTGCTGCTCGTGTCGTCCGCGATGATGGGCCTGGCCGGCTTCGTGTCGATCCACGTGCTGACGCCGCTCGCGGTGTTCTTCGTCGCGCTGTCGTGCATCGTCGTGTGGATGGTCGCCAAGCTGCTGCGCTACCTGTCGCAGCAGCAGGCCGCGCCCGTCGTGTGCGCGAGCGGGGAGGCCGCGTGAGCGCCGCCGCCGGCGGCGCCATGAATCCGGTCGTGCTGAACCGTGTCGCCCGTTCCGACGCCGCCGACCTGATCGCCGCCAACCGCGCGAGCCGGAACCACCATCTGCCCTGGGTCGATTCGTTCGTCGACCAGGCGGGATTCGATCAGTGGTTCTCCCGCTGCCTGACCGGGCCGAACGTCGGCCTCGTCGCGCGTGAGCGCGCGTCGGGGGCGGTGGTCGGCGTGGTGAACCTCAACGAGATCGTCGGCGGCGTGTTCCAGAGTGCGTATCTCGGCTACTACGGAATGGCGGCGTTCAGCCGCCAGGGGCTGATGACGGATGCGTTGCGCGCGGCGATCGGCGTCGCGTTCGGCGAACTCGGGCTGCATCGGCTCGAGGCCAACATCCAGCCCGGCAACCTCGCGTCGATCGCGCTGGTGCGGCGGCTCGGCTTCGCGAAAGAGGGCTTTTCGCCGCGCTATCTGCGCCTCGGCGGCGAATGGCGCGACCACGAACGGTGGGCGCTGCTGGCTGACGGCACGAGCGAGGCGGACGCCTGACGCCCGATGCGGGCCCGGTGCGTCAGCATCGCAGGCCGCTTACAGCGGGTGGGCCGCGCCTGCCTGAGTCAGAAGCGTAACGGCGACCGGGTCGGGCAATCCGTTGGAGTCGATCGCGCCGGCGTTGGCCAGCGCGACGAGATCGCTGTCGACACCCGGTTGCCCGACCGTGAACGACGTGGTCAGGAACGCCGGGGCCGCGAGCGTCAGCGAATAGCGCTGCTGCAGGTTGCCCGCCACGGCCGATTGCGCGGCCTGCACCGTGTTCGCGCTTCCCATCGCTTGCCGGTACCGCGCATTGCCCTGGAAATTGCCGATCAGCCCGGCCGTGTTCGTGCCGAGCTGGGCCGCGAGATAGACCAGCAGCAGCTCGGTCTCGGGCGTCGTATTGAACGTGCCGCCCGCGTAGGCGAGCGAATGCAGGCTCGTGCCGCCCGACGTGACGGTGATCGCGCACGGCAGCACGGCGTTGACGGTCACGCTGTAGTTGCCGCCGCCGTCCGTCAGCGTCGTCGCGGAGCCCGTCGCGCAACTGACCGTCACCTGCGCGCTCGCGAGCGCATCGCCCGTGGCGGCCGTGCCCGACAGTGCGACGGCTTGCGTGTTGTCGTTGAAGCAGACATCCACGCCGAAGCAGGCATCGCCGTTGCACGCCTGCAGCGTCGAGACGGCGGCAATGCAGAGGGCGCCCAGCGCGGGGCGGCGGAAGCGGAAGTGCTGGATACGCAGGTTCATGGTCGCTGGCCTCGTATGAAGTGGGGCAACCGGCACGCGCCGCAGCGGCGCCGTTTGCATTCTACGTCCGACATCGGGGCGGTACGACGGGATCCTGAAATGACGAAGGCCTGAGCCGGCCCGCTTTCACCGGGACGGTGCGGTGCTATGGCGGGCAGATCCGCCGGCGCGCGGCCGTCGCGATCGCGACGCGCGGCGGCGACCGGCCGCGTCCGGATTTCAGCGTCGCGAACCGGGCGGCGATCCCGGCCGAGCCTCGGCCCGATTCCTCCGTCCGGCGGCCGCCGAATGCGAGCACGGCCGGCGAACCCGGCCGCCGCGCGCGCTCAGGGCTTGCGTGCGGCCGTCTTTGCGAACGCGCCGCGCACCTCGAAGCTGATCGCATCCGCGACGTTGCCGCGCGCATCGACGAGTTCGAGGCGATGCCGCCCCGGCCACGGCATCCACGCGATGCGATCGGCGCGCCCGATCACCTTGTCGTCGAGCCGCCATGCGAACTTGGCGGTGCGCCCGGCCGAGCGCTCGAACCAGATCCGCTGGTTCTTCGGCGGAATGTCCGGATCGATCGCGAAGATCGTGCCGTCGGTCGGCGCGCCGATCGTCAGCGGCGCGCGTGCGCCGTCCTTGCCCGGGGTGACGGGCGCGGCGAGCCGGACCGTGTCGAGCGCCGTGCCCGCGACGAACCACTCGTTGCGGGACGGTTCGATATCGCGTTCGAACGTAATGCGGCGCGTCTCGACGCCGGCGGGCGGGCGCGGCGCGCGGCTCGGCTGGTCGCGGTGCAGGTAGCCGACCACCGCCGACCACACGGGCGACGCGCCGGTGACGCCCGAGACGTCCCACATCGGCGAGCCGTCCGCATTGCCCACCCACACGCCGACCGTATAGCGCGACGTGAAGCCGACGGTCCAGTTGTCGCGCATGTCCTTGCTCGTGCCGGTCTTGACTGCCGAGAAGAAGCGCGTCGCGAGCGGGTTGTCGAAACCGAACGTGCGCACGCGCGCGTTGTTGTCGGCAATGATGTCCGTGACGACGAAGCTGGCCGCCTCGCTGAACACGCGCGTGCCGGCGTCCGCCTTCGCGGGGGCCGACGCGCCGGCCGCCGGCGTCGGCGCCGGCAGGTCGACGACCTTGCGCGCGACGCCGCCGTTCGCCAGCGCGCGATAGGCGTTGGTCAGCGACAGCAGCGTGACGTCCGCGCTGCCGAGCGCGAGGCTGAAACCGTAGTAGTCGCCTTCCTGCGTGAGCGGCAGGCCGAGCGCGGTCAGCGTGCGCGCGAAGCGGTGCGGCGTGACGAGCACGAGCGTGCGCACGGCCGGGACGTTCAGCGAGCCGCCGAGCGCGCTGCGCACGCTTACCCAGCCCTTGAAATCCTTGTCGTAGTTCTGCGGGATGTACAGGCCGCCGCCGGTGGCGAGGTTGATCGGCGCGTCGTCCAGCAGCGACGCGGCCGTCAGCCGCTTCTCGTCGATCGCCTGCGCATAGAGGAACGGCTTGAGCGTCGAGCCGGCCTGGCGCGGCGCGAGCACGGCGTCGACGTCGCGCGCGCTCGACAGCGCGCCGGACGATCCGACCCACGCGCGAATCTCGCCGGTCGCGTTGTCGATCACGACGACCGCGCCATCCTGCACGTTGCGGCGGTGCGCGGGCGCGTTCAGTTCGGTCAGCGCGCGCATCAGCGTATCGCGCGCGAAGCGCTGCAGCGGCGCATCCAGCGTCGTGCGGACCTGCGCGCCGGCCGCCGGCCGGACCTCGGCCGCGATGCGGCGCGCGAAGTGCGGCGCGAGGGCGGCGCCGTCGTCGCGCGCGGCGCCGGCCGGACGCGCGGTGACGAGCTGCACGTAGCCGTCGAGCGACGCGCATGCCTGCTCGGCATGCATGTCGCGCAGGATCCGGCATGCGCGCTCGGCGATTTTCGCGGGCGAGGCATTCGGCGCGCGCACGAGCGCGGCCGCGATCGCGGCCTCGCGCGCGTCGAGCCCCGACGGCGCCTTGCCGAACAGCACCTGCGACAGGGCGGCGAGCCCGACCGTCTCGCCGCGGAACGGCACCAGGTTCAGGTAGGCCTCGAGGATCTGGTCCTTGCGCCAGCCGCGTTCGAGCAGCAACGCGTTGACCGCCTGCGTGGCCTTCTGCGGCAGCGAGCGCTGGCCCGAGCGGCGCTGCGCGTCGCCGAGCAAGCCGGCGAGCTGCATCGTGACGGTCGACGCGCCGCGCGTGCGCTCGTTCCACAGGTTGCCCCATGCGGCGCCGGCGATCCCGCGCCAGTCGACGCCGCTGTGCTCATGGAAGCGCTTGTCCTCGGACACGACGATCGCCTCGCGAAACGCGGGCGAGACGTCCGCGAGCGACACCCAGTCGCCGCGCCGTTCGGTGAGGTCGACGCGCGTGCGCTGCAGCGGGGTGCCGTCGCGGGCGAGCAGTACCCAGTCGGAGCTGCGCCAGTTGCGGCGCACTTCGTCGTAGTTCGGCAGCGCATGCGCGACAAGCGGCATGGCCAGCACGACGGCGACGACTACGCGGCCGGCGAAACGCGCCGGCCGCGGCAATACCCGATCGATCATCACGGCCTCGTTACTTGCCCGCGTCGGCCGGTTTCACGGTCATCGGCGGGTTCGGCCACAGGCCGTACACGGACGGCGCGTACAGCGCCTCGACGCGCGTGGGCGGCAGCCCGAACGTGCCGACGTTGTTCAGCCGCACCGTGTACTCGACCGAGAATTTGCCCTTCGGCAAATAGTCGTAATACGCGCGGTAGCCGTCGAAATCGCGTTCGACGAACGCGGGCCACGCGCCGTCCGGCGTTTTCTCGCCCTGCGTGGCGGCCTCGGAGTCGCGGCCGAGGCCCGAACCGAGGATCGTCGCGCCGGACGGGATCGGATCGTTGACGACGACCCACGTCATGTCGCTCTGCGCATCGATGTCGAGATGCACGCGCACGACGTCGCCGCGTGTCAGCACGCCCTTGACGGCGGGCGACATGGGGGTGACGGTCTTCGTGATCCGGTAGCCGGCCGCGAACGGCGCACGCAGCGGCACGGCCGCGAGGCTTTCGATCGTCGCCCACGGGCGGCCCGTGCCGTCCTGCGTGACGGACAGCGTGGCCGGCGCCTGCGACGCGCGCGGCCATGACAGCAGCACGCTGCGGGCGGCGGCGGCACGCGTGGCGGCGGTGGCCGACGCCGGCGTGTCGGCGGGCGCCGGCGCCTGCGACCACGAGATCGTGCGTTCGTCGCCGCCGAGCGCGACTTTCGTCGCGCCGGCAACCGGCGTGCTCTCGTAGGTGCGCGAGAAGCGCTCGACCGCCAGCAGGCCGAGTGCGTTCGACGTGGTGGTCTGCCACGCGCCCTGGCGCTGCAGGGCGAGCAGGCCGGCGGTGACGCGCGGCATCTCGTCCTTCCACGCCGGGTCGCCGGCGAATTCCAGCGCGAGACGCGCCGCGTTGGTCTCGTTGCTGGTCATCAGCCACCACAGGTCGTCGTCGCGCGCGGTGGAGAACACGAGCTGCGTGCCCTGGTACGTGAGGCGCGCCCGCAGGATCTGTTCGACCTGCGCGCGCTTCTCGTCGCGTTGCGGGATGTCCTTCACGCGCGTGAGGATCGCGTGATAGTCGATCACCGCCGACGTCGGCCACTGGTTCGGCGCGATCTCGATCGAGCCGAGCATGCGGCCCTGCGCGGCGCCGTAGCGCGACAGCGCCTCGATCGCGGCGAGCTTGCGCAGGTCGCGATCCTGGCGCGGCGCCCACGTGTTGCGCTCGATGCGGCCGTCGACGAAGCGCGCGAGCCCGGCCTCGAGCTGCGTGCGTACATCTTCCGGCAGCGCGAAGCGCGGATCGAGACGGCTGGCTTCGTCGGACACCACGAGCAGATACGACGACAGCGTCGCGCTGCCCGCGTGCGAATCGTCGGACGACGGCGGGAAGTAGCTCGCGAGCCCGTCGCTGTCGAGATAGACGGGCATGCGGGCGACCAGCGCCTGCCATTGCGCGGGGTCGCGCAGGCCGATCGCGCGCGACGTCTGCTGCTCGAGGCAGCGGTACGGATAGCGCTCGAACCAGCGCCGCACGCCCGGCAGGCCGTCGGCGAGCTTCGATTGCAGCGAGACGGCGATGCCGCCGCGCGGCGCGCCCTGCGCGTTGTTCGCGGCGCCGGCCGGCGCCGACACGGGCACCGTCAGCGTGCCGTCGACCTGCGCGAGCGTGGCCTGCTGCACGGTCACCGGCAGCGCGGGCACGACCTTCTGCGCGACCGCCAGCGCGTCGGACGCGCGCTTGCCGCCTTGCTCGGCGGCCTCGATGCGCCAGTTCAGCGCGCCGGCCGCGTCGAGCGCCTGCTCGGGCACGGTGATCGTCCATGCGACTTCGGTCGCCGTGTTGGCCGCGAGCGACACGGTTTGCGGCGCGACGTCGAGGCCGGTCACGCGCGGCGTGACGACGACCTGCATCGCGCGGTCGGTCGTGTTGCGCAGCGTCACTTGCGCCCGGAACGCGTCGCCTTCGCGCACCAGCGGCGGCAGGCCCGAGATCAGTTGCAGGTCCTGGGTGCTGCGGATCGACGTGCTGCCCGAGCCGAAGCGGTCCGGGCCGACCGCCGCGATCGCGACGATGCGGAAGCTCGTCAGCGCGTCGTTCAGCGGCACCTCGACGGTCGCGCTGCCGTTGGCGTCCAGCGTCACGCGCGGATTCCACAGCAGCAGGGTGTCGAACAGCTCGCGCGTCGGCGCGCTGCCGCCGCCGCCGCCGGCCGGCACGGCCTTGCGGCCGAAATGGCGGCGGCCGACGATTTCCATCTGCGCGGTGGCCGTCTCGACGCCGTACGCGCGCCGCCGCAACATCGCGTCGAGCAGGTCCCAGCTGTTGTTCGGCATCAGTTCGAGCAGCGCCTCGTCGACGGCCGCGACCGCGATCTGCGTGCCGGCCGGCGCGGGCTGGCCGTTCGGCAGCGTGACCTTCACGTGCGCCTGGGCCTTGCCGCGCACCGTGTAGCGCGTCGCGTCGGTCGTCACGGTCACGCCGAGGCGATGGGCGCCCGTGCCGACCTTGATCTCGCCGAGGCCGTAGCGGAACGCGGGCTTCGACAGGTCGACGAACGCGGTCGGCGCTTCATAGTGACGGCCTTCGCGCCAGAATGCGCGCGCCCATTCGATCGGCGCCTTCCAGCCCCACGTGAAGAACGAGTACCACGGCACCTCGCGGATCCGGCCGCGCAGCGCGAGCACCGAGACGTAGACGTTCGGCCCCCACGTGTCGCCGACCTTCAGGTCGACGGTCGGGTTCTTGCCGTTCAGCTCGACCACATGCGTTTCCATCACGCCGCCGCGCTCGACCGCGACCAGCGCGGTCGCGTAGCGGAACGGCATCCGCACCTGGAAGCGGGCGGTCTCGCCCGGTTCGTACGAGGTCTTTTCCGGGATCACGTCGATCCGGTCGGTGTTGTCGCCGCCGAACCAGAGCTCGTCCTCGCGCGTGACCCATACCGACGTCGACGCGTTCGACGTGTGGCCGTCGCCGTCCTTCGCGACCGCGATCAGCTGCACGTTGCCGGCCTGTTCGAGCGTCGCGTCGCAAGCCATGCGGCCCTTGTCGTCGGTCTTGCCCGAGCACAGCACGCCCAGATCGCGCGTGTCGCTCTTGTTGTCGTACGCATAGAAGCCGCCGACCATGCGCTTGCGCGACGAGGTCGTGACGTGCGCGACGCCCTTGATCTCGATCGGCACCGACGCGCGCGGCTTGCCCTGCAGGTCGACCGCCAGCGCCTGCACGGGCACGCGCTGGCCGACCGACACCCAGTGGCCGGCCTTGATGCCGGCCGCGACGGCGGCAGGCCACAGGATCGTGTCGCCGCGGATCGTCTGCACTTCGCCGTTCGGGTCGGCGAACGTCGCCTCGAGCGCGATGCGCTTCGGCGCGTCGACGTCGGGCAGGCCCTTGAGCGTGACCGAGCCGGCGCCGTTGCGGTCGAGCGTCAGCGGCAGCTTGTCGGCGATCAGCTTCGTCGCATCGGGATCGTTGTTCGACGCCGACGCGTTGTCGCCGTCCTGCGAATCGTCGTCGGCGTTGCCGTCGCCCGTGTCGGGGCGATACGGCGTGAAGCTGAAATCCTCGAAACGATCGGCGAACGGCGGCGTCGCCCACTTCATCAGCGCGGACACCTGCACGGGCAGGTTCGATGCGCCGCCGCCCGACACGTAGTCGATCTGCACCGCGAGCGGCGCCTCCTTCACGGCGACGAGCGGGCTCTTCTGCGCGTCGCGCGCGCCGATCGAACCCTTCAGCACCGGCAGGCGGAACGCCTCGACGCGGAAGCTGCCACTGTAATAAGTGGCGGTCGGCGCGTCTTCCGGGCCGCCTTCGAGTTCGACGCTGTATTCGCCGAGCTTCGCGGCGGCCGGCAGCGTGAACTGCGTGTCCGCGCTGTGGTCGGCCGCCCACGTGAGCGGCAGCTTGTACGTCTGGCCCGTGCCCAGATGGCGGATCGTCACGCGCGTCGGGTATTGCGACGGGAACGCGAGGCTCTGCAGCGTCTCGGTGCGCAGGAAATGCTTCATCGACACGGTCTCGCCCGCGCGCAGCAGCGTGCGGTCGAACACCGTGTGCGCGCGCACGGTCGGCGCGCTGTCGGTATCGGTCGGCACGTTGAAGCGCCACGACTCGATCCCGCGGTTCCAGCCCGAGCTGACGAACGCCATGTCGGGGCCCGTCTTCGGATCGTTCACGCGCGCCGACACGAAGTAGTCGTCGAAGCGTTGCTCCGAATCGGACGAATTGCATGCGCGCTTCGGCTCGAACGCGCCGTCGATCTTCAGCAGGCCCTGCGCGTCGGTCTTGCCGGAGGCGATCTCGTCGCCGTTGCAGTCCGACACGCGGATCTGCGCGTTCGGCACGGGCTTGCCCTTGTCGAGCGTCGTGACCCACACGAGGTTGTTCTCGCGGCCCTGTTTCAGGTGCACGCCGAGGTTCGTGACGAGCACGGTGGTGCGCACGTACATGCTCGACGGCTTCGCGAGCAGCGAGCGGCCGAGCGCGGGCGACGCGAGTTCGAGCACGTAGAAGCCGGGCTTCTCGATCGGCACGCCGACGACTTCGAACGGGCGCAGCGTCTTCGGGTCGGCCTGCGGCATCGTCAGCGCCTGCACGCCGGGCTGGCCCTTGAGCAGCGTCAGCGAACGCACGTCGATGAGGCGATCCTTCGGCGCGGGCGCCTGCTCGCCGGCCTGGCGCGGCACGTAGACGGCGTGCTGGCCCTTGCGCTGGAGCAGGCCGGGAATCTGGCCGTCGATCGAACCGGCCGTCATCGACCCGTTGTCGAAGCGGTCGACGGTGCGCATCCACTGGCGGATCGCGGTGTCGTCGTTGATCTTCAGGTTGGAGAACTGCGCACCCTTGGTGTTGAGGCCGTCGATATGCAGGTCGGCCTCGACGTTGCGCAGCGTGACGGGCACGAGCGCGGGCGTATCGGGTTCGGCGAAGCGCTCGACGATCCCGAACGTGCCCGACGAGAACTTCGCGAGCGGCGGCATCGGCGCGGTGCGCGTCGCGAGCGGGAACAGGTCGGCGTTGGACAGCGGGCGATCGGTCACGTCGCGCAGGTCGGACGGCAACTCGACCGTCAGGCCGGCCTGCTCGGGCAGCGGCGGGTTGAAGTTGACGGTGGTGACTTCCTCGCTCTTGTCGTCGGCCGCGAAGGTCGGCGACAGCGAACCGTCGGGGCCGCGCAGCTTGATCGCCTCGGCGTTCTTGCGCGAGATCGGCGCATTGAACGACAGCGTGAGCGGGCGCAGCGGCGTGCAGGGCGCCTTCGCGTTCTCGCGTTCGCACGAGAAGCTCGCGGCGAACGGGGCGCGCACGGCGAAATCGAAGCGCCGTTCCGTTTCGTTCGGGATGCCGCTCGGGCTCGTGACGCCCTTGCCGTAGACGAGCTGCATCTTCGCGCTCGCCGGCAGCGCCTGCGCGCACGACAGCGTCAGCACGCGCGCGGCGTCCTGCTTCAGCCCGAAATGGTCGAGCAGCGCGTTGCGCGTATCGTCGTCGGCGGCCGTGACCGGAATGCGGTTGCCGATGCCGGCGGCCTCGCACCAGATGTTCGCGAGCGCCGAGCGCGGTTCGGCCGGGCCGTTCAGCTTCAGCACGAAGACCTGGCGCTCCTCGATCTCGCGCGAGCCGGGGCGCACCGTCACCGGGAACGGGCCGCCCGTCTGGAACGTGAAGCGGCGCTGGCCGCTCGCCGCGTTGCCGGCGACCGAGCGCAGCGTGTCGTTGAGCGCGACCGAGCAGCGCACGCCGGGCGGCAGGTCGTTCTCGAAATCGTAGACCCAGGTCTTGTCGTCGAGCCAGTGACCCTGGCCGCGCGCGGCGGCGGCGTCGTTGCAGGTGACCCGGGCGGGATTCGGCGCGGCGGCCGAGCCGAACGCGACCATCGGCTCGTCGAACTTGACCACCGCCTGCCGGACCTCGGTGACGGTGCCTTGCGGCGACACGCTTACCGTGCGCGCGGCGAGCGCGTGCAGCGATACGGCCGCGGCGCCGCCGAGTGCCGCGACGGCGCCGATGCGCCAGAGCAGCCGGGTGGTGCGGCCGGTTCGATTCGCGTCGTTGTGATTGTTGTGCTGCTTCATCGCTCGATTGCCCTCGGAGGGAAGCTTTCTGTTTGATTGCCCGCGATTCTAACCGACCGCCCGTATACGAGAAACGCACCCGGCAGGATGTCATCGGCGTGCGACACCCGTGCAGATGATTCGAGGCGTTGTCGCGTCGACGACACAAAAATGCGGCGGAATGTCGATTATGTCGGATTGCGGAACATTTAATGAACTATAAAAAGATTGTTCGATCCCGCATGTGCGCGTACATTTCAGGTCCGCGCCAATGTTTGAGAAATATCAAGCGTGGTTTTCCCGAATCCGGTGTTCGAGAGAAGGAAACATGCACAACGACAACACTCCCCACTCGCGTCGCACTGGCGACGCAGCCGCAACCGGCATCACGCGGCGTCAATGGCTGCAGGGCGCACTGGCGCTGACGGCGGCGGGCCTGACGGGCTCGCTGGCGTTGCGGGCCCTCGCAGACGATCCCGGCACCGCGCCGCTCGACACGTTCATGACGCTTTCCGAAGCACTGACCGGCAAGAAGGGGCTGAGCCGCGTGCTCGGCGAACGCTTCCTGCAGGCCTTGCAGAAGGGCTCGTTCAAGACGGCCGACAGCCTGCCGCAACTCGCCGGCGCACTTGCGTCCGGCGCGCTGAATCCCGACCAGGAAGCGCTTGCGCTGAAGATCCTCGAAGCGTGGTATCTCGGCGTCGTCGACGACGTCGTGATTACGTACGAGGAAGCATTAATGTTCGGCGTCGTATCGGATACGCTCGTGATCCCTTCGTATTGCCCCAACAAACCCGGCTTCTGGGCCGAAAAACCGATCGAGAGGCAAGCCTGATGGCCGATACCGATACGCAAAAGGCCGACGTCGTCGTCGTCGGATCGGGTGTCGCGGGCGCGATCGTCGCTCACCAGCTCGCGCTGGCGGGCAAGTCGGTGATCCTGCTGGAAGCCGGGCCGCGCATGCCGCGCTGGGAAATCGTCGAGCGCTTTCGCAACCAGCCCGACAAGACCGATTTCATGGCGCCGTACCCGTCGAGCGCATGGGCGCCGCATCCGGAATACGGCCCGCCGAACGACTACCTGATCCTGAAGGGCGAGCACAAGTTCAACTCGCAGTACATCCGCGCGGTGGGCGGCACGACGTGGCACTGGGCCGCGTCGGCGTGGCGCTTCATTCCGAACGACTTCAGGATGAAGACCGTGTACGGCGTCGGCCGCGACTGGCCGATCCAGTACGACGACATCGAGCATTGGTACCAGCGCGCCGAGGAGGAACTCGGCGTGTGGGGCCCGGGCCCCGAGGAAGACCTGTACTCGCCGCGCAAGGAGCCGTACCCGATGCCGCCGCTGCCGTTGTCGTTCAACGAGCAGACGATCAAGACGGCGCTCAACGGCTACGACCCGAAGTTTCACGTGGTGACCGAGCCGGTCGCGCGCAACAGCCGCCCGTACGACGGCCGGCCGACGTGTTGCGGGAACAACAACTGCATGCCGATCTGCCCGATCGGCGCGATGTACAACGGCATCGTGCACGTCGAGAAGGCGGAGCAGGCCGGCGCGAAGCTGATCGACAGCGCGGTCGTCTACAAGCTCGAAACCGGGCCGGACAAGCGCATCACCGCCGCGATCTACAAGGACAAGACGGGCGCGGACCATCGCGTGGAAGGCAAGTACTTCGTGATCGCCGCGAACGGCATCGAGACGCCGAAGATCCTGCTGATGTCCGCGAACCGCGATTTCCCGAACGGCGTCGCGAACAGTTCCGACATGGTCGGCCGCAACCTGATGGACCATCCGGGCACCGGCGTGTCGTTCTACGCGAACGAGAAGCTGTGGCCGGGGCGCGGCCCGCAGGAGATGACGTCGCTGATCGGTTTCCGCGACGGCCCGTTCCGCGCGACCGAGGCCGCGAAGAAGATCCACCTGTCGAACATGTCGCGCATCAACCAGGAAACGCAGAAGATCTTCAAGGGCGGCAAGCTGATGAAGCCGGGCGAGCTCGATGCGCAGATTCGCGACCGCTCCGCGCGCTACGTGCAGTTCGACTGCTTCCACGAAATCCTGCCGCAACCGGAGAACCGCATCGTGCCGAGCAAGACGGCCACCGACGCGATCGGCATTCCGCGCCCCGAGATCACGTATGCGATCGACGATTACGTGAAGCGTGGCGCGGTGCACACGCGCGAGGTCTATGCGACGGCCGCGAAGGTGCTGGGCGGCACGGAAGTCGTCTTCAACGACGAGTTCGCGCCGAACAACCACATCACGGGCGCGACGATCATGGGCGCGGATGCGCGCGACTCGGTCGTCGACAAGGACTGCCGCACGTTCGACCATCCGAACCTGTTCATCTCGAGCAGCTCGACGATGCCGACCGTCGGTACGGTGAACGTGACGCTGACGATCGCGGCGCTCGCGCTGCGGATGTCGGACACGCTGAAGAAGGAAGTCTGACCGTGCGGAAATCTACTCTCACCTTCCTCGTCGCCGGCTGCCTCGCGCTGCCGGGGCTCGCACGCGCGGCCGACGCGGCCGATCCGGCGCTGGTCAAGCGCGGCGAATACCTCGCGGTCGCGGGCGACTGCATGGCGTGTCACACGGCGAAGGGCGGCAAGCCGTTCGCGGGCGGTCTCGGCATGCCGGTCCCGATGCTCGGCAAGATCTATACGAGCAACATCACGCCCGATCCCGACACGGGCATCGGCAACTGGACGCCCGAGGACTTCGAGCGCGCGGTGCGCCACGGGGTGTCGAAGAACGGCGACAACCTGTATCCGGCGATGCCGTACGTGTCGTACGCGAAGATCAACGACGACGACGTGAAGGCGCTGTATGCATACTTCATGCACGGCGTCGAACCGGTCAGGCAGGCGCCGCCGAAGAACGAGATCCCCGCGCTGCTCAGCATGCGCTGGCCGCTGAAGATCTGGAACTGGCTGTTCCTGAAGGACGGCGCGTACGAGCCGAAGCCGGCGCAGAGCGCCGAGTGGAACCGCGGCGCGTATCTCGTGCAGGGCCTCGCGCACTGCAGCACGTGCCACACGCCGCGCGGCATCGCGATGCAGGAGAAGTCGCTCGACGAGACGGGCGGCAGCTTCCTGTCGGGCTCGGTGCTCGCGGGCTGGGACGGCTACAACATCACGTCCGACCCCAACGCGGGGATCGGCGGCTGGACGCAGCAGCAACTCGTGCAGTACCTGCGCACCGGCAGCGTGCCGGGTCTCGCGCAGGCGGCCGGCCCGATGGCCGAGGCGGTGGAGCACAGCTTCTCGCAGATGACGGAAGCCGACATCGGCGCGATCGCGACGTACATCCGCACGGTGCCGGCCGTCGCCGGCGGCGACGCGAAGCAGTCGCGCTCGTCGTGGGGCAAGCCGGCCGAGGACGGCCTGAAGCTGCGCGGCGTCGCGCTTGCGTCGTCGGGCATCGATCCGGCGCGCCTGTATCTCGGCAACTGCGCGACCTGCCACCAGATGCAGGGCAAGGGGACGCCGGACGGCTATTACCCGCCGTTGTTCCACAACTCGACGGTCGGCGCGCCGAATCCGACCAACCTCGTGCAGGTGATCCTGAACGGCGTGCAGCGCAAGGCCGGCAGCGAGGACGTCGGGATGCCGGCGTTCCGTCACGAGCTGTCGGATGCGCAGATCGCCGCGCTGACGAACTACCTGACCGGGCAGTTCGGCAATCCGGCCGCGAAGGTGACCGAGCAGGACGTCGCGAAGCTGCGCTGATGCGGTGTGCGGCGCGGCAGGGCGATCGCTGACAAGAGGAGGGGCGCAGCACATCGGGCGTTCACCCGATGCCGGTTGTTGCAGGGCGGGGCGGGCGGCGGCGGCGGCCCCCCCCCCCCGGTTCGTTGGCAATCCGGTGCGCCGGGGGCGTTCCCGCGACGCGCATCGCTTTCGTTGATCGACACCATGACACCGAATCAACCGTTTTCGCGCCCCCCCGCGCG
>NZ_JPGM01000037.1:0-100915 GCF_000731655.1 Burkholderia sp. MSh2
CTCCCCGCCCCGCCCGTCGAATCCGGCCTCGAAATGATCGGCCGGGAAATCCGGCGGGCTCTCGCCGCGCAGGAACGCGTCCCGCTGGCGTCGCAGGTACGCGTCGTTCTTCGCGCATCCGGGCGCGGCGGCGATGTACATCACGTTGCTGTCGTGCGTGCCGCCGTGCGCGTCCTCCACCGCGTGCACGACGTCGCCGTGCCAGAACACCGCGTCGCCCGGCTCCATGTGCGGGATCGGCACCAGCGCGTCGAGCAGCAGCGCGTGCCATTCGGGCCGGATCGACAGCGCGCGGCCCGGGCGCGCGCCGCACAGATCGTCGTCCGCGACATCGTCCTGCAACGCGCGCAGCACGACATAGGCCATCGCGTTCGCGACCGGAATCAACTGCAGCGTGCCGTCGCCGGGCCCCTGCGGCGTCAGCGCGGTCCAGCCCTGGAACGTGCGGAACATCGAACACACGGCCGGCGACGGGATCTCCTCGGCCTCCGGACGGAACGCGGCGTCAAACGGATCGTAGTCGCGCCAGCGGCCCGCCAGCACGTGACGGTAGACCTGCCGGAAGTTCGCGCCGAGCCAGCGTTCGACCGACCCGCCGTCGACATGCGGCGACAGCCCGAGCGACGCCGAACCGGGCGGCCGGCGGCGAATCCGGTCCGCATAGGCGGGCACCCGCTCGGGATCGAAGTGCGTGCGCGCGCCGTCCGCGTGCCGCCACAGCCGGTTCAGGAACACGCGCGCCTGCGTCAGGGCCGGCGACTGGCGTGCGGCCACCTGCGGCCGTGACCAGTAGACGCCGTAGATCTGCGGCTTGCCCGACGCGAGGTTGCCGAAATAGCGATCCTCCGCGCGTGCATGCAACCGCTCGGCAAAGCGGTTCGCGTCCAGATAGGCGCCGATCTCGTCGTTCCAGTCGCGCGCCTGCCGCGCATCGAACACGCCGCGGATCACGACCGCGCCCCGGGTGCGGATCGCATCGATCGCGTGCGGCGCGACGGCGCCGCCGGCGAGATCCGCGAACGGCACCACCGGAATCGCGTCATGGCCATGCGCATGCGCGCGGCGGATCGCGTCGACCTGCCGCGCGATGTCGCCCTCCAGTTCGCGGAACGTGGCCGCGTAACCCGGCAGGCCGGCGCGCAGCGCCCGTTTCGCCGCGCGGATCGCGGCAGGCAGATCGTCAATCGTCAGTTGCATCGGGGTCTCCTCGCCGGCATGGGTCGCGACGTGCAGCCAGCGTACGGCCGGCGCTTCGCGGCGATCACCTCTATCCCGCCAACTATCGATACAATCCTGACAACCGTGCGTCACTCGGGACGATGGCAGACCACGCAGAGCTTGTTGCCGTCCGGGTCGCGGAAATACGCGCCGTAGTAGTCGCGGTGATAGTCCGGCCGCAGGCCGGGCGGCCCTTCGCAGGCGCCGCCGTGGCGCAGCGCAAGCGCATGGCAGCGATCGACGTGCGCGCGTGTCGGCGCGACGAACGCGATCGTGTGGCCGTTGCCCGGTTCGGGTGCGCGGCCGTCGAGCGGCAGGCCGAAGAAGAACAGCGGGCGATCCGCGTCGGCCGGCATCCAGCCCGACCAGCCGTCCGGCTCGCGAAACTTCAGGCGCAGCCCGAGTTCGGTGAACAGCGGCGCGTAGAAATAGTAGGCGCGCGCCGTATCGCTCACGCCCACGCAGACATGTGAAAACATCGCATCGCTCCGTCGTGAAGAGTGCTCACGATCATGCCACGGCTCGATGCCCGACCTTGCCCGGAGGCCGCGATGAAACCGCAGTACGAGCACGTGACGTTCGCCCCCGGCTGTTCGATCCGCGTGTATCACCGGCAGCTCGCGCGCATTCCGTTCGAATGGCATCGCCACCCCGAGTACGAACTGACGCTGACGCTCAACAGCCGCGGCCGGCGCTTCATCGGCGATCATGTCGCGCGCTACGCGGACGACGACCTGGTGCTGGTGCCGCCCAACCTGCCGCATACCTGGTCGTCGAATGCGCGCATCGATCGCGACGCACCCGAAGTCGCGGTCGTCATCTGGTTCGACGGCGACTGGGTGCGCCGGCTCGCCGATTGCTGCCCCGAATACGCGCCGTTGCGCTCGCTATTGCGCCGGGCCGCGCCCGGCCTGCGCTTCGACGCGGATGCCGCCCGCGCGATGCGCGCGGCGCTGCCGCGACTGCTCGATCCGTCGCCGCGCGCGCGGCTCGCGGCCGCGCTCGACACGCTCGCCGGTCTCGCGGAAGCCGGCGGCGAGCCGCTCGCCACCGCGTACGCCCGAGAGAGCGCCGACGGCGCGCCGCCGCACGCCGACGCGACGGCGCCCGAAGCCGAACGCCTGGACCGCGTGCTCGACGCGATCGACCGGCACTTCCACGAGCCGCTGCGCATCGACGCGCTCGCCGCTGCCGCGCACCTGTCCGAACGCACGCTGCAGCGCCTGTTCGTCCGGCATCTCGGCGAAAGCGTCGGCCGCTACGTGCAGCGGCTGCGGCTCGCGCACGCGTGCCGTCACCTCGTCGGCACCGACTGGCCGATCGCGACGGTGGCCGCGCGCTGCGGCATCCCGAATCCCGCGAACTTCAACCGCCAGTTCCTCGCCGCGCGCGGGATGACGCCTCGCGCATACCGGCAGTTTTTCGCGCGGCACGGCCGCGCGCCCGACGACGACGCGCCGGCGCTCGACACCCGCCCGCCGTCGCTGGAGCGCCGCGCCGATCCGGCGCGCAAATGAAAACACCCCGACGGGGTGACCCGTCGGGGTGTCGTGGCGTTGCGTTCCACCCGGCGCGAGCGGCCTGCCGGCCGTTCGCGCCGCGCACGGCTTAACGTGCGTTGAGCGGCTTCGCTTCGCGCGGCGTATCGCCGATGAACAGCTGACGCGGACGGCCGATCTTCTGTTCCGGATCGCCGATCATTTCGTTCCACTGTGCGATCCAGCCGACCGTACGTGCCATCGCGAAGATACACGTGAACATCGACGTCGGGATGCCCAGCGCGCGCTGGACGATGCCCGAGTAGAAGTCGACGTTCGGGTACAGCTTGCGCGACACGAAGTATTCGTCTTCCAGCGCGATCTTCTCGAGCTGCATCGCGAGCTTGAACAGCGGGTCGTCGTGCAGGCCCAGTTCGTTCAGCACTTCGTAGCACGTCTCGCGCATCAGCTTCGCACGCGGGTCGTAGTTCTTGTACACGCGGTGGCCGAAGCCCATCAGCTTCACGCCCGAATTCTTGTCCTTCACCTGCTTGATGAATTCGGGGATGTTGTCCGGCGAACCGATCTGCTCGAGCATGTTCAGCGCGGCTTCGTTCGCACCGCCGTGCGCCGGGCCCCACAAACAGGCGATACCGGCCGCGATACATGCGAACGGGTTCGCGCCCGACGAGCCGGCCAAACGGACGGTCGACGTCGATGCGTTCTGCTCGTGGTCGGCGTGCAGGATCAGGATGCGGTCGAGTGCGCGAACCAGCACGTCGTTGACCTTGTACTCTTCGCACGGGTTCGAGAACATCATGTGCATGAAGTTCGCGCTGTACGACAGCGAGTTCTTCGGATACACGAACGGCTGGCCGATGCTGTACTTGTACGCCATCGCGACGAGCGTCGGCAGCTTCGCGATCATGCGGATCGCCGACACTTCACGGTGACGCGGATCGTTGATGTCGAGCGAGTCGTGGTAGAACGCCGACAGCGCGCCGACTGCGGCGACCAGGATCGCCATCGGGTGTGCGTCGCGGCGGAAGCCACGGAAGAAGAAGTGCATCTGCTCGTGCACCATCGTGTGCTTCGTGACGGTGTCGACGAATTCCTTCTTCTGCGCCGCGTTCGGCAGCTCGCCCTTCAGCAGCAGGTAGCAGCTTTCGAGGAAGTCCGCGTTCTGCGCGAGGTTGTCGATCGGGTAGCCGCGGTACAGCAGCTCGCCCTTGTCGCCGTCGATGTACGTGATCGCCGAATTGCAAGCTGCCGTCGACATGAAGCCCGGGTCGTACGTGAACTTGCCGGTCTGACCGTACAGCTTGCGGATGTCGATTACGTCCGGGCCCATCGTGCCCTTGTAGATCGGCAGTTCGACGCTCGGCGAGTTGTCGCTGAACGATAGCGTGGCTTTAACATCAGACGGAGTCATGGCACATCCTCAATCGAAATAAAGAAACGGGATTCGATAACGGGCGTAACGCGTTACACGTTGCGCAGCATCTCCAACAGCCGGTGAATATCCGGGCTGTCTAGGTCGCCTTCTGGTTCCTTGCGCGCGAGGAGCAAGTCCATCAGGTCGTTGTCGCTCAGATCGAGCAGGCGCGACAACGCGCCTACGTCTGCATCGGTGAGGTCATGCTCGTATCTGCCGAAGAAACGCTCGAAAATGATGTCGTTCTCCAGCAGACCCCGCCGCGCGCGCCAGCGAAGGCGCGCGCGACGGTGCGGGTCGGATTGATGCGAATCGTCGCTCATCTCGACCTTAAACCGCGCGGCGAACCATCAGTTCCTTGATCTTGCCGATCGCCTTCGTCGGGTTCAGGCCCTTCGGGCAAACGTCGACGCAGTTCATGATCGTGTGGCAACGGAACAGACGGTACGGATCTTCCAGGTTGTCGAGACGCTCGCCGGTCGCCGTGTCGCGGCTGTCCGCGATGAAGCGGTAAGCCTGCAGCAGGCCGGCCGGGCCGACGAACTTGTCCGGGTTCCACCAGAAGCTCGGGCACGACGTCGAGCAGCTCGCGCACAGAATGCACTCGTACACGCCGTCGAGCTCGTCGCGTTCTTCCGGCGACTGGAGGCGTTCCTTCTCCGGCGGCGGCGCGTCGTTGATCAGGTACGGCTTGATCGAGTGATACTGGTTGAAGAAGTGCGTCATGTCGACGATCAGGTCGCGCACGACGGGCAGGCCCGGCAGCGGACGCAGCACGATCTTCTGCGGCAGGTCGTTCAGGTTGGTCAGGCAGGCCAGACCGTTCTTGCCGTTGATGTTCATCGCGTCCGAGCCGCACACGCCTTCACGGCACGAACGACGGAACGACAGCGTCTCGTCCAGGGCCTTCAGCTTGACCAGTGCGTCGAGCAGCATGCGTTCATGCTGGATCTCGAGTTCGTACGTCTGCATGCGCGGCGCTGCGTCCTTGTCCGGATCGTAGCGGTAGACTTCAAAAATGCGTTTTGCCATTTCGGATTCCTTTGGACTCGGCTTAGAACGTGCGCGGCTTCGGCGGCACGGATTCGACCGTCAGCGGCTTCATTTGAACCGGCTTGTAGTCGAGGCGATCGCCTTCGCTGTACCACAGCGTGTGGCGCAGCCAGTTGTCGTCGTCGCGGTGTTCGTAGTCGCTGTGCGCGTGCGCGCCGCGGCTTTCCTTGCGCGCTTCCGCCGACACCATCGTCGCGCGGGCGACTTCGATCAGGTTCTCCAGCTCGAGCGCTTCGACGCGCGCGGTGTTGAACACCTTCGACTTGTCCTTCAGGTGGATGTTTTCCACGCGCGCCTTCAGGCCGGCCATCTGGTCGACGCCTTCCTTCAGCAGTTCCGACGTACGGAACACGCCCGCGTGCTTCTGCATCGTCGAGCGGATGTCGTTCGCGACGTCCTGCGTGTATTCACCCGACGTCGACTTGTCGAGCTTCGCCAGGCGCGCCAGCGAGAATTCGCCTGCGTCGGCCGGCAGCGGCTTGTGATCCTTCTGGTTCTTCACGTGCTCGACGATGTGGTTGCCGGCCGCACGGCCGAACACCACGAGGTCCAGCAGCGAGTTCGTGCCGAGGCGGTTCGCGCCGTGCACGGACACGCACGAGCACTCGCCCACTGCGTAGAAGCCGTTGACCGGATCCTTGTGGCCGCGCGACGTGCCGACGACCTGACCGTGGATGTTGGTCGGGATGCCGCCCATCTGGTAGTGGATCGTCGGGACGACCGGAATCGGTTCCTTGATCGCGTCGACGTTCGCGAACTTCAGCGCGATTTCGCGGATCGACGGCAGACGCTTCATGATCGTCTCGGCGCCGATGTGCGACAGGTCCAGCAGCACGTGGTCCTTGTTCGGACCGACGCCGCGGCCTTCCTTGATTTCCTGGTCCATCGAACGGGACACGAAGTCGCGCGGCGCCAGATCCTTCAGCGTCGGCGCATAGCGCTCCATGAAGCGCTCGCCGTTCGAGTTGCGCAGGATGCCGCCTTCGCCGCGCACGCCTTCGGTGATCAGCACGCCCGCGCCGGCCACGCCGGTCGGGTGGAACTGCCAGAACTCCATGTCCTGCAGCGCGATACCCGAGCGGGCGGCCATGCCGAGGCCGTCGCCGGTGTTGATGAACGCGTTGGTCGATGCCGCGAAGATCCGGCCTGCGCCGCCCGTCGCGAACAGCGTCGTCTTGCCTTCCATGATGTAGACGTCGCCCGTCTCCATCTCGAGGGCCGTCACGCCAAGCACGTCGCCTTCCGCGTCGCGGATCAGGTCGAGCGCCATCCATTCGACGAAGAATTGCGTCTTCGCCTCGACGTTCTGCTGGTACAGCGTGTGCAGCAGCGCGTGACCGGTACGGTCGGCGGCCGCGCAGGCGCGTTGCACCGGCTTCTCGCCGTAGTTCGCGGTGTGGCCGCCGAACGGGCGCTGGTAGATCGTGCCGTCCGCGTTGCGGTCGAACGGCATGCCGAAGTGCTCGAGTTCGTACACGACGTTCGGCGCTTCACGGCACATGAACTCGATCGCGTCCTGGTCGCCGAGCCAGTCGGAACCCTTGATCGTGTCGTAGAAGTGGAAGTGCCAGTTGTCTTCGCTCATGTTGCCGAGCGACGCACCGATGCCGCCCTGCGCGGCCACCGTATGCGAGCGGGTCGGGAACACCTTCGACAGCACGCCGACCGACAGGCCCGCGCGCGACAGTTGCAGCGCTGCGCGCAAGCCGGAGCCGCCCGCGCCGACGATCACCACGTCAAACTTGCGACGCGGAAGGGAAGTTTTGATTGCAGCCATTCTTTACACTCTCCAGAGAATCTGCGCAGCGTAGCCCGCACATGCGAGCAGCCAGACGATGGTCAGCGATTGCAGCAGCAGGCGCACACCGACGGGCTTCACGTAGTCCATCCAGATGTCGCGCACGCCGACCCATGCGTGGTAGAAGAGGGAAAGCAGCGTCACGAAGGTTGCAAGCTTCATCCATTGCGCCGCGAAGATCGATGCCCAGCCTTCGTAGGAGAAGTCGCGTGCGCCGAAGAACAGGGCAAGCAGGATGATCGTGTAGACGGCCATGATCGTGCCGGTGACGCGTTGCGCGAGCCAGTCGCGCAGGCCGTAGTGCGCGCCGACGACGAGGCGCTTCGAGCCGATTCGGTTGTTGGTGGCCATTTTCTTAGAATGCTCCGAACAGTTTGAGCGCAACGACGATCGTCAGCGCGATCGAGATGGCAAACACGACGACGGCCGTGCGCTTGCCGCCTTCCTTGGTGACGGCGTCGTGATTGACGTCCATCAGCAGGTGGCGAATGCCGGCGCAGAAATGGTGGAGGAAGGCCCAGGACAGCGCGAGGACGACCAGCTTGACGACGATGTTGGAGAGGAATGCCTTGAAGACTTCGAAGCTGAGCTCGGAGGTGAGGCTCTGGTCGAAGAGGAACAGCAGGAACGGCAGGAACAGGAACAGCAGCGCGCCGCTGACTCGATGGAGAATCGACAATATCGCCGCCGGCGGGAGGCGGTAATTCATCGTGATGTCGACGATTCCGATGTTCCGATATTCCGGTCTCGGTTTTCTTACAGCGTCAGTCATGCTAGACCCCTACTATGTTGTCACACTAATCCGCGATTTTAGCGCCTTTTTATATCGCGCTGCAGCGAAAGTCTGCTCTGGATAATTGCGCGAACAAGAACAAAGGCGGCCCAAAACGTGCTTCGCGAGCGTGGGGAACGCGAATGCACACGGCTTGCACCGATACGTCGTCAGCTCAAGTCGTTTTGATAGTAATACCCGGTTGTGACATACCAGCCGCGACGCACTTCCACCGGCCGGTCTCCGTATGTATAGGACACACGCTCCACCGACAGCAACGGGAAACCCGCCGGCACGTGCAGCAGGTCGGCCACCGCCGGCTCCGCCGCCACCGCCCGGATCTTCTCCGTCGCGCGGATCATCCGCGTGCCGAACTCCGTCTCGAACATCGCGTAGAGCGGCCCCTTGTACTCGCTCAGCCGCTCGAACGTGAGCCCGCGGAACATCGCGCCCGGCAGCCAGATCTCGTCGAGCACCGTGGCCTCGCGCTCGAACTCCAGCAGGCGGCGCACCTGCACGACGGGATCGGCCGGCTTCAGGTCGAGCTGCCGCGCGATCTCGGCCGGCGCGCGCAGGCGCCGGCACTCGAGCAGCCGGCTCACGTGCGGGTGCTCGGCGCCGTCGTCGGCCAGCAGACGCAGGAAGCGGAACTGCGCGCGATCCTCATTGTGCGTTGCAACAAAAGTGCCCTTGCCCTGGCGCCGGACCACGAGGTTTTCGGCGGCCAGCTCGTCGATCGCCTTGCGGACGGTGCCCTGGCTGACCTTGTAGCGGGCCGCGAGCTCCACCTCGCTCGGGATGATCTCGCCCGGCTTCCATTCACCGGATTCGAGACTTTGCGTGATCAATGACTTAATCTGCTGGTATAACGGGCTGAACGTCGGCGACGGCGCGGCCGCAGGCGACGGCGCGGGATCGCTCGCGCCCGGCTGCCCTGGGCCGCCTGCGCCGGTCTGATTCGCGGTATTCGCCTGGTTCGATGTCATGGCGCGCATTTCATCACAAACCGCACTTTTTCGTCCACTCAATTTCCGCAAAACATCTGTCTTATATAAGACATATGATACCGTTTGACTTTGCGCGCGACGGCTCCTACACTCCCGGTCGAGCAAGGGTTCGCGGGTGCAAAAGCGCGTCCCCGGCTACGTGCCACGGCCGTCTCCAGGTTCACCGCGTCTGCCATCGCGAGTCCTCCGCCCTGCTTCAATGCAACGTTACGCACAACGCGCATAGAATGGCGTTTTCGCTAGCGTCCAACGCTTCACCCGTCCTGGAGATTTTCAATGGCTAAGCCCGCAAAGCGTGTTGCCGTCACCGGCGCCGCAGGTCAAATCGCTTACTCCCTGCTGTTCCGCATCGCGAACGGCGACCTGCTCGGCAAGGACCAGCCGGTCATCCTGCAACTGCTCGACCTCCCGCAAGCCCAAGCCGCCGTCAAAGGCGTCGTGATGGAACTCGACGATTGCGCGTTCCCGCTGCTCGCGGGCGTCGTGATCACCGACGATCCGAAGGTTGCATTCAAGGATGCCGACGTCGCCCTGCTGGTCGGCGCACGTCCGCGCTCGAAGGGCATGGAGCGCAAGGACCTGCTGTCGGCGAACGCCGAGATCTTCACGGTTCAGGGCGCTGCGCTGAACGAAGTCGCGAGCCGCGACGTGAAGGTGCTGGTCGTCGGCAACCCGGCCAACACGAACGCGTACATCGCCATGAAGTCGGCGCCGGACCTGCCGAAGAAGAACTTCACGGCCATGCTGCGCCTCGACCACAACCGCGCGCTGTCGCAGCTCGCGGCCAAGTCGGGCAAGCCGGTCGCATCGATCGAGAAGCTCGCCGTGTGGGGCAACCACTCGCCGACGATGTACCCCGACTTCCGCTTCGCGACCGTCGAAGGCGAATCGCTGCTGAAGCTGATCAACGACGACGTGTGGAACCGCGACACGTTCATCCCGACCGTCGGCAAGCGCGGCGCGGCGATCATCGAAGCGCGCGGCCTGTCGTCGGCAGCGTCGGCGGCCAACGCGGCGATCGACCACGTGCGTGACTGGGTGCTCGGCACGAACGGCAAGTGGGTCACGATGGGCATCCCGTCGGACGGCTCGTACGGCATCCCCGAAGACATCATCTACGGCGTGCCGGTCGTGTGCGAAAACGGCGAATACAAGCGCATCGAAGGCCTGGAAATCGACGCGTTCTCGCGCGAGAAGATGGACGGCACGCTGGCCGAGCTGCTCGAAGAGCGCGATGGCGTCGCCCACCTGCTGAAGAACTAAGCATCCTGCACGTTGCCGTGCGGCCCGCGGGCCGTACGGTTTCGGCCCGGGCCGGCCTCGCCGGCCCTGCCGACCGATCCGATCCGTGCACGTTTTGCCGCCTCGCGCCCGCCGCGCACCGGCCCAGAACGCGCCCGAATCCGATTTGCTCCACGTTGACCCGCTTCCCTGACGTCGAAGAGATGGCCGCGCTCACTCCTGCACAAGTGCTGTACGACGGGGCGTCCCCGCCCGCGATCCTGCCCTGCTGCGATCACTACGCGGGCAGCGAAAAGCTGATGCGCAAGTCGCTCGCGCTGCAGGCCGAAACGGGCCCCGTATTCGACATCACGCTCGACTGCGAGGACGGCGCGTCCGTCGGCCAGGAAGCCGCGCACGCGGCGCTCGTCGCCGACCTGCTCGGCAGCGCCGAGAACCGCTTCGGCCGCGTCGGCGTCCGGATCCACGACTTTTCCCACCCGCACTGGCGCGACGACGTGCGCATCGTGCTGCGCGCCGCGCGCGCGCCCGCCTACGTCACGCTCCCGAAGATCGCCAGCGCCGCCGACGCGGCCGAAATGACCGCCTTCATCGAAGGCACGCGCCGCGAGCTCGGCATCGCGCAGCCGATCCCGGTCGACGTGCTGGTCGAGACCCACGGCGCGCTCGCGCAGGCGGCCGCGCTCGCCGCGCTGCCGACGGTCGGCACGCTGAGCTTCGGGCTGATGGATTTCGTCTCCGCGCACCACGGCGCGATTCCCGATTCCGCGATGCGCTCGCCCGGCCAGTTCGACCACCCGCTCGTGCGCCGCGCGAAGCTGGAAATCGCCGCGGCCTGCCATGCGCACGGCAAGACGCCGTCGCACAACGTCACCACCGAAGTGCGCGACATGAGCGTCGCCGCCGGCGATGCGCGCCGCGCGCGCGACGAATTCGCGTTCACGCGGATGTGGAGCATCCACCCCGCGCAGATCCGTCCGATCGTCGACGCATTCGCGCCGCGCGCCGACGAGGTCGCGCTGGCCGCCGAGATCCTGCTGGCCGCGCAGGCCGCCGACTGGGGCCCGACACGCCACGGTGATACGCTGCACGATCGCGCGAGCTATCGCTATTACTGGTCGGTGCTGCGCCGCGCGCGGGCCGCCGGCCAGCCGGTACCGGCCGAAACCGCGCCGCTGTTCGGCCCGGCCGCGACGGACGGCGCGCCGCCGGCCGCCGCCTGAGCTTCGCGCATTCGACGAGGCGCGAACCGCGGCGTGGCCGGAGAAACGACAAAAAACGTAACGGAGCCCGAAAACCTGATGAATGCACGGCCAAATAGGTGAAAATAGCGGCCGCTGCGCGCTTTCGGGGCGCGTGCAGTTTCAAACCGGCCGGCAGCGTGGATTGCCGGCCCTTGTCAACTGATTATCGAAAGGTTCTGAATCCATGAAGAAACTCCTGATCGCCACCGCCATCGGCGCCTTGTCCGCCACGATGCTGGTCTCGGCTCCGAGCGCGTTCGCCCAGGCTTCGGCTCCGGCCGCGAAAAAGGCCACGGCCAAGCGCCCGGCGCCGGCCAAGCGCATCATCCCGCGCAGCAAGAAGGCGCAGGCGCGTGCCGCGGCCAAGGTCGATCCGGTACCGGACGGCGCGGTCAAGTGGTCCTGCAAGGAAGGCCTGTCGTTCGACCTCGCCGGCGACATGAAGCGCGACCAGGTCGTCACGGTTCACTGGGCGAAGAAGAACTACAAGCTGCCGCGTCAGGCCACGACCACGGGCGCGGACACGTTCTACGATCCGGCAGCCGGCTTCAAGCTGGTCGTGATCCCGACCAAGGCAATGCTGTTCTCCGACGCGAACGGCGGCGAACGCCTCGCGGACGAATGCGTGACGCCGGAAATGGCGCAAGGCACGCCGGCACCGACCCAGTCGAACGAACTGAAGCCGGCCACGAACTAAGCGCGTTCCCATCGGCCCCTCGATGTCCGCCCCGGTCTCCAACGCCCGCCCTGCTCCGGATACGGTACTCGTCGACATCGTCGACTACGTGCTGAATGCCGGCATCGACAGCGCGCCCGCGCTGGAGACGGCGCGCCATTGCCTGATCGACACGCTCGGCTGCGGACTCGAGGCGCTCTCCTACCCTGCCTGCACCAAGCTGCTCGGCCCCGTCGTGCCCGGCACGATCGTGCCGAACGGCGCGAAGGTGCCCGGCACGTCCTTCCAGCTCGATCCCGTCCAGGCCGCCTTCGGCATCGGCGCGATGATCCGCTGGCTGGACTTCAACGACACCTGGCTCGCCGCCGAATGGGGGCATCCGTCCGACAATCTCGGCGGCATCCTGGCGACGGCCGACTGGCTTTCCCGCACGGCCGTCGCGGCCGGCCGGAAGCCGCTCACGATGCGCGACGTGCTGGTCGCGATGATCCAGGCCCACGAAATCCAGGGCTGCCTCGCGCTCGAGAATTCGTTCAACGCGGTCGGGCTCGACCACGTGCTGCTCGTGAAGGTCGCGTCGACGGCCGTCGTCGGCCGGCTGCTCGGGCTCACCCGCGACGAGCTGATCAACGCCGTGTCCAACGCCTTCGTCGACGGCCAGGCGCTGCGCACCTACCGCCACGCGCCGAACACGGGCTCGCGCAAGTCATGGGCGGCCGGCGACGCGACCGCCCGCGCGGTGCGCCTCGCGCTGATCGCGAAAACGGGTGAAATGGGCTACCCGTCGGCGCTCACCGCGAAAACCTGGGGCTTCTACGACGTGCTCTTCGACGGGCGGCCGTTCCGCTTCCAGCGCCCCTACGGCACGTACGTGATGGAAAACGTGCTGTTCAAGATCGCGTTCCCCGCCGAATTCCACGCGCAAACGGCCGTCGAGGCCGCGCTGCAGCTGCACGCGCAGCTCGCCGCCGCCGGCCGCACGACCGACGACATCGGCCGGATCACGATCCGCACGCACGCGGCCGCGATCCGCATCATCGACAAGCAGGGCCCGCTCGCCAATCCGGCCGACCGCGACCATTGCATCCAGTACATGGTCGCCGTGCCGCTGCTGTCCGGCCGGCTGACCGCGGCCGACTACGAAGAATCGGCCGCCGCCGATCCCCGCATCGACGCGCTGCGCGCGAAAACCGTCTGCGTCGAGGATCCGCAGTTCACGAAGGATTACCACGATCCGGACAAGCGCTCGATCGCGAATGCGCTGACGATCGAGTTCACGGACGGCTCGACGCTCGCCGAAGTGGCGGTCGAGTATCCGCTCGGCCATCGGCGGCGGCGCACGGAAGGCATCCCGCTCCTGGTCGAGAAGTTCAGGACCAACCTTGCCCGTCGTTTTCCGGCAAAGCAGCAACAAGCGATTCTCGACGTGTCGCTGGACCAGGCAAAGCTCGAAGCGATGCCGGTCGATGAGTACGTCGACTTGTATGTGATATAGCCGTCAGATACAGGACACGTTGTTTCCTAGCCTTAAACCCAGGAAAATCACCATGGCCCACAATCTCCACAAGACCCTCAAGGAATTCGACAGCGGTTCCGGCAAAGGCAAGTTCTACTCGCTGCCGCAACTCGGCAAGGAGCTGAAGACGAAGATCGAACGCCTGCCGGTGTCGATCCGCATCGTGCTCGAGTCCGTGCTGCGCAACTACGACGGCAAGAAAATCACCGAAGAGCACATCGAGCAGCTCGCGAACTGGAAGCCGGCCGCGAAGCGCGTCGACGAGATTCCGTTCGTGGTGTCGCGCGTCGTGCTGCAGGACTTCACGGGCGTGCCGCTGCTCGCCGACATCGCGGCCATGCGCGGCGTCGCGGAGCGCACGGGCAAGAACCCGAAGAAGATCGAACCGCTGGTCCCGGTCGATCTCGTCGTCGATCACTCGGTCCAGATCGACTACTTCCGCCAGAAAGACGCGCTCGACCTGAACATGAAGCTGGAATTCCAGCGCAACAACGAGCGCTACCAGTTCATGAAGTGGGGCATGCAGGCGTTCGACACGTTCAAGGTCGTGCCGCCGGGCGTCGGCATCGTCCACCAGGTGAACCTCGAATACCTCGCGCGCGGCGTCCACAAGAAGGCGGACGGCGGCGACACCGTGTACTACCCGGACACCCTCGTCGGCACCGACAGCCATACGACGATGATCAACGGCATCGGCGTGGTCGGCTGGGGCGTGGGCGGCATCGAGGCGGAAGCCGGCATGCTCGGCCAGCCGGTGTACTTCCTGACGCCGGACGTCGTCGGCGTCGAACTGAAGGGCAAGCTGCGCGAAGGCGTGACGGCCACCGACCTGGTGCTGACGATCACCGAAATGCTGCGCAAGGAGAAGGTCGTCGGCAAGTTCGTCGAGTTCTTCGGCGAAGGCACGAAGTCGCTGTCGCTGCCGGACCGCGCAACGATCGGCAACATGGCGCCGGAATACGGCGCGACGATGGGCTTCTTCCCGGTCGACGAAAAAACGATCGACTACTTCGAAGGCACGGGCCGCACGAAGGCGGAAATCGCCGCGTTCGAGAACTACTTCAAGGCGCAGAAGCTGTTCGGCATTCCGAAGGCCGGCGAGATCGACTACACGAAGACGGTGACGCTGGATCTCGCGACGGTCGCGCCGTCGCTGGCGGGCCCGAAGCGTCCGCAGGACCGCATCGAGATCGGCCACGTCAAGTCGACGTTCACCGACCTGTTCTCGAAGCCGGTCGCGGAGAACGGCTTCGCGAAGAAGGCGGAAGACCTGGACACGCAGTACACGACGAGCAACGGCGTCAACGTGAAGAACGGCGACGTGCTGATCGCCGCGATCACGTCGTGCACCAACACGTCGAACCCGAGCGTGCTGCTGGCAGCCGGCCTGCTCGCGAAGAAGGCGGTCGAGGCCGGCCTCACGGTCGACCCGAAGATCAAGACCTCGCTCGCGCCGGGATCGCGCATCGTCACCGAGTACCTGACGAAGACGGGCCTGCTGCCCTACCTGTCGAAGCTCGGCTTCGAAGTCGCCGCCTACGGCTGCACGACCTGTATCGGCAACGCGGGCGACCTGACGCCGGAACTGAACGACGCGATCACGAAGAACGACATCGTCGCGGCGGCCGTGCTGTCGGGCAACCGTAACTTCGAAGCGCGCATTCACCCGAACATCCGCGCGAACTTCCTCGCGTCGCCGCCGCTGGTCGTCGCGTACGCGATCGCCGGCAACATCACGCGCGACCTGATGACCGAACCGGTCGGCAAGGGCAAGGGCGGCCACGACATCTACCTCGGCGACATCTGGCCGTCGAGCGAGGAAATCCACGCGCTGCTCAAGTTCGCGCTCGATCCGGAAAAGTTCGAGAAGAACTATGCGCACCTGACCAAGAAGGGCGACCTCTGGAGCAAGATCGAGGGCGAATCGGGCCAGGTCTACGACTGGCCGAAGTCGACCTACATCGCGGAGCCGCCGTTCTTCGGCAGCGACTTCTCGATGGAGCCGGCCGCGTCGATCCCGACGGTCAAGGGCGCCCGCGCGCTGGGCATCTTCGGCGACTCCGTCACGACCGACCACATCAGCCCGGCAGGCTCGATCAAGGAAGACTCGCCGGCCGGCAAGTGGCTGAAGGAAAACGGCGTGCAGAAAGCCGACTTCAACAGCTACGGCTCGCGCCGCGGCAACCATGACGTGATGATGCGCGGCACGTTCGCGAACGTCCGGATCAAGAACCTGATGATCCCGGTGAAGGCGGACGGCACGCGCGTCGAAGGCGGCCTGACGATTCACCAGCCGAGCGGCGAACAGCAGTCGATCTACGACGCGGCCATGCAGTACGTCGCCGCCGATACGCCGACCGTCGTGTTCGCGGGCGAAGAGTACGGCACGGGCTCGTCGCGCGACTGGGCCGCGAAGGGCACGCAGCTGCTCGGCGTGAAGGCCGTGATCGCACGCAGCTTCGAGCGCATCCACCGCTCGAACCTGGTCGGCATGGGCGTGCTGCCGCTGCAGTTCAAGGGCGCGGACAGCGTCCAGTCGCTCGGCATCACCGGCGACGAGACGTTCGACATCGAAGGCCTCGGCGACGATTTCAAGCCGCAGCAGGACGTCACGCTGGTGATCAACCGCAAGAACGGCGACACGCAGCGCGTGCAGGTGCTGCTGCGCATCGACACGCCGATCGAGGTCGACTACTACAAGCACGGCGGTATCCTGCCGTTCGTGCTGCGCTCGCTGCTCGCAGCGTAAGCGGCCTGCTTTTGCAGGTGCCGCAGCCGCCTCGCGGCGGTTGCGGCCGATTTGGATGCCCGACCTCGTGTCGGGCTTTTTTTTCGTCGCGGCATTCCGGGCCGCGCGATAGCGGGTTCGCGTCCGGCCGGATGCCGACGACGTCGGCCGCTCCGAGCATTTTGCCGCAGGCGGCCAACTGACCCGTATTTCACACGCACATCGGGTATGCTCGAAATCCGCTTCACCGGCTTCGACGCGACGTCGGGCCCGCAACCGAAATCGTTCAAACAACCTACTCCGGAATACGTACGCATGTTTCCCGATCCCTGGCTGGACCGATGGTTACCCTTGATCAACGCACGCGCCGCCGACCGGCCCGTGCTCGAGATCGGCTGCGGCTACGGCGACGACACCGCGACCCTGGCCAGCGCCGGCCTGCACGTGATCGGCTTCGATCTCTCCCTCGCGGCAGTGGCGGCGACGAAAATCAGGGTGCCTTCCGCGAAGATCGCACGACGCGACATTCGCGATCCGCTGCCCGACGACGCGACGGACGTAGGCGTGGCGTTGGCGAGCCTGTCGCTTCACTACTTCTCCTGGGACGAAACCGTGTCGATCGTGGATCGAGTCAGGTCGGCGATACGCCCGGGCGGCGTGCTGCTTTGCCGACTGAATTCCACGCTGGACAGCAACTTCGGTGCAGAGGGACACGAGGAAATCGAGCCCGGCTATTTTCTGGTGGACGGGCAGCCGAAACGGTTCTTCGACGAAAACGCGGTGCGCCGGCTGTTTGCCGACGGCTGGAATACGCTCGCGCTCGAGCACGTCATGACCGACAAATATCGCCAGCCCAAGGCGGCCTGGGAAATCGTCCTCGAGCGGCCGTCGTCGACGAACCAGTAGGCCCGCCACGGCCCGGCGACGGCTCCGGGAACGGCGTTCGCGCTCGCTTCCGCCCCTGGCTTCGCCAAGCCGCCGCTGCCGGCATGCCGGGCGATGGCGGTCAGGCGCCGCGCGCAGCGATCGCGCATGGCCGTCGCTGAACACGTCACGCAAATGAATGCGCCGAGCGAGGCATCGGATCGCGGGCTCACGCAAGCGCCGCACACCCCGTCTCCGGCATCGCCGCTCGCGCCTGCGCGGGCTCCCCGCTACGAGGCCCGGGCGAGCCGCATCGCGCGATCCTGCACGGCGGGCGCGCGCCCAATCGCATCGGCGTATGCCCGCCTTCGAATTCGAGTATTCCCTCTAATCGGACATCGCGGCGCGCAATCCGAAAGGCGTCTGCAAGACTGCCCGATGCGCCGTTCCACAGTTCGGGAAACGCCGGCTCCCGACCGGCCCCGTTTTTGTGCACGTGCGAATCCGTTTCGGCCGCGCCGCTTCGTTTGACCACATAGTGCGACGCAGCACGCCGCAGCCTGCCGGACACGCGCGATGCATCCGCGCGGCGCCCCGCTCCGCGATCGCGCACGTTCCGATGCGGCGACGAGCGACTCGTGCGCGCGAACGTCACGCCTTGCCGCGCCGGCGTACCCCGGACCGGTTCCACGCGCGCGGCCGCGGTCGCTTGCGCATGCGACGCAACGCGTGCGTGCGCGTGCGCCGATGTCAGAACTGACAGCTATGGAAAATGGCAGCTACCCGAACGGCACCGACGCCCTACGCTCGTCTCCGCTCGCGGCCCCACAAGGGCCGGGGGTTCCAGTAGCGTCGCTTCTCCTAAAAAGGACTCCCGATGAAAAGGAACACCTGGTTTGCCCTTCCCCTTCCGTCGCCCCGCCGCCTCGCGTGTGTGGCACCGCTCGTGTTCGCCGCCGCGGCGGCGCATGCGACAACGGATTGGGTCGATACTCACACGAAGGCCTTTCTGACCGGCCCGCAGTTGATGGCGCGCAGCGCGGCACCGTCGCTCGAACTCGCGGCCGGTGAAACCACCAACGTCGTCGTCAGCCTGAACCTGCGCAACGCCGCGCAGCTCAAGCAGCTCGCACGCGACGTGAATCGCCCCGGCAACGCACACTATCGCCGGTTCCTCACGCACGAGCAGTTCCTGGCGAACTACGCGCCGACCGAAGCACAGGTCAAGTCGGTCGTCGACTATCTGCGCAAGAGCGGCTTCGTCGACATCGAGGTCGCGCCGAACCGGCTGCTCGTGTCCGCACGCGGCACGGCCGGCACGGTGAAGGCGGCCTTCAACACGTCGCTCGTGCACTTCGATTACGCGGGCCGCTCGGGCTTCGCGAACGCGTCGACCGCCCAGGTGCCGCGCGCGCTCGGCGACGTCGTCGGCTCGGTGCTCGGGCTGCAGAACGTCGCACGCGCACGGCCGCTGCTGCGCATCGGCAACGTGTCGAAGCCGCAGGCGCTCGCAGCCGGCACGGCGACCGGCCACTATCCGAAGGAATTCCCGGGCCTCTACAACGCGACCGGCGTGCCGACCGCGGCCGGCGTCACCGTCGGCATCATCACGATCGGCGGCGTCTCGCAGACCCTCACCGACCTGAAGCAGTTCACGTCGAGCAACGGTTACGGCACGGTCTCGACGCAGACCGTCAAGACCAATGGCGCCGGCACGAGCGGCAGCTACAGCGACGACCAGGACGGCCAGGGCGAATGGGATCTCGACAGCCAGTCGATCGTGGGCTCGGCCGGCGGCCAGGTCGGCAAGCTGGTGTTCTACATGGCCGACCTGAATGCATCCGGCAACACGGGCCTCACGCAGGCGTTCAACCGCGCGGTGTCGGACAACACGGCGAAGGTGATCAACGTGTCGCTCGGCTGGTGCGAGACCGACGCGAACGCGGACGGCACGCTCAACGCCGAGGAGCAGATCTTCACGACCGGCGTCGCGCAGGGCCAGACGTTCTCGGTGTCGTCGGGCGACGAAGGCGTGTACGAGTGCAACAACCGCGGCTATCCGGACGGCTCGAACTACACGGTGTCGTGGCCGGCTTCGTCGCCGCACGTGCTCGCGATCGGCGGCACGACGCTCTACACCACGTCGGCCGGTGCGTTCTCGAGCGAAACGGTGTGGAACGAAGGGCTCGACGGCAACGGCAAGCTGTGGGCGACGGGCGGCGGCGTCAGCACGATCCTGCCCGCACCGTCGTGGCAGTCGGGCAGCAACCGCCAGTTGCCGGACGTCGCGTTCGACGCCGCGCAAAGCACGGGGGCGTACATCTACAACTACGGCCAGTTGCAGCAGATCGGCGGCACGAGCCTCGCCGCGCCGATCTTCACCGGCTTGTGGGCGCGCCTGCTCGCGGCAAACGGCACGGGCCTCGGCTTCCCGGCCGGCAATTTCTACGCCGACATTCCGTCGAACCCGTCGCTCGTGCGTTACGACGTCGTCTCGGGGAACAACGGCTATCAGGGGTATGGCTACAACGCAGGCACCGGCTGGGATTACACGACCGGCTTCGGCAGCCTGAACATCTCGAACCTCAACCAGCTGATCAAGTCGGGCGGGTTCTGAGCGATGCGTGAAAACCGGCGCGCGGCGGAGGGTCGCCGCGCGCCGGCCGCGACCGTCCCGCGACGGTCGCCGGTTACCGGCTTGCGCGCATCCGCGCGCGCCGCCTGCTCCACCTACTTCGCCGCGCCCTCGCCCGCGCGCTCCGGCGCGGCCGGCACGCCGGCCCGATGCGACGGCGCAAAGAGCCGCAACCCGCTCGCGACGCTCGCGGCCCCGGCAAAGCCCGCGCCGAGCATCAGCGCGAGCGTCGGCCCGTGGCGACCCGCGATCCCGAACGACAGCGCGACGAGCGCGGCGCCCGTCGCCTGCCCGATCAGCCGCGCGGTCGCGATGATCCCGCTCGCGCCGCCGCTGCGCTCGGGCGGCGCACTCGACATCAGCGCCTTCAGGTTCGGCGACTGGAAGAAGCCGAAGCCCGCGCCGCACAGCATCATCCGCCAGCCGATGTCGACGACGCCGGGCGCGCCCGGCAACGCGGCGAGCGACACCATGCCCGCGCTCAGCAACGCCAGGCCGATCGCACCGAGCAGACCGGGCGGATAACGATCCGACAAGCGCCCCGCGATCGGCGCGGCGAGCGCGACGATCGCCGACCACGGCGTCATCAGGAATCCCGTCTCGACCGCGTCGCGATGCAGGACGGTCTCGAAATAGAACGGCAGCGACACGAATGCGAGCCCCTGCGCGGCGAACGCGCACACGGCCGTCAGCGCGGACAGCGTGAACACGGGCCGGCGAAACAGGTCGACCGGCAGCATCGGCGCCGGGTGCCCGGCCTGGCGGCGGATCAGCAGCCAGCCGAACGCGAGCGCGACGCCCGCCGCCGCCAGCACGACGTGCAGCGGGCCGCGCTGCGCGAATTCGCCGAGCGCGAAGATCAGCGACGCGAACGTGATCACGTTGAACAGCGCGGCGACCGGATCGAACGCATGCTTGCCGCGCGCCGTCTGCGGCAGCGACGGAATCGCCACCGCGAGCGCGAACACGCCGAGCGGCACGTTCACCGCGAACAGCCACGGCCATGCGGCGACCGACAGGATCAGCGACGCGATCGTCGGCCCCACCGCGAACGACACGCCGACGACGAGCGCGTTGAAGCCCACGCCGCGCCCGAGCCGGTGCGCGGGAAACAGGCCGCGGATCAGCGCGACGTTGACGCTCATGATCGCGCTCGCGCCGAAGCCCTGCACGATCCGCGCGGCCGTCAGCATCGGCAGCGTCGCGGCGAGCGAACAGCCGAGCGACGCCAGCGTGAACACCGCGAGCCCGGCGATATAGACGCGCTTGTGGCCGACGATGTCGCCGAGCGACGCGAACGGCAGCAAGGTCGCCACCATCGCGAGCTGGTACGCATTGATGATCCACACCGACGCGGCCGGCGTGGCATGCAGGTCGGCGGCGATCGCGGGCAGCGCGGTGTTCGCGATCGCGGTGTCGAGCGTCGCGAGCGCCACGGCCAGCAGCACGGCGGACAGCGCGCGCCAGTTGACGGCCGGCTCAGGCGCGCCGGCAGGGGAAGCGAATTCGGACAAGATGAGGCTCGGCTGACGAGCGACGCATGACGCCACGTCGCGGATTGGAGTCGCGGCGGCATTCCGGTCGAACCGCACCGCATGCCGCCGCCGCGCCCCCGTATTGTTGCAGAGCCGCATCGAACGTGCAGGCGGCCGCCTCGTCAGTCAGCGAAATGAAAGCGGCGGCGCCCAGCCTCGCGCACGGCGATGCAGGCCGCGCGTGCCGGCGCCGTCAGGTGATCGCGCGCCGCGCATTGCGCCCGCGCAGCCATTCGAGCGCAAGCAGCAGGCTCGTCGAGAAAATGATCAGGATCGTTGCGAGCGCAGCGATCGTCGGGCTGATGTTCTCGCGGATGCCCGTAAACATCTGGCGCGGCAGCGTCGTCTGGTCCGCGCCGGCGAGAAACAGCGTGACGACGACTTCGTCGAACGACGTCGCGAACGCAAACAGCGCGCCCGACATCACGCCCGGCGCGATCACCGGCAGCGTCACGCGGAAAAAGGTCGACACGGGATTCGCGCCGAGCGACAGGCTCGCGCGCACCAGGTTCTGGTTGAAACCCTGCAGCGTCGCGGCGACCGTCGTCACGACGAACGGCACGCCGAGCGCCGCGTGCGCGGCGATCAGCCCCGTGTAGGTATTGGCGAGCCCGAGCGGCGCGAAGAACAGGTACATGCCGACGCCGACCACGACTACCGGCACGATCATCGGCGACAGCAGCACGGCCATCAGCACCCCCTTGCCGCGGAAATCGGCCTTCGTGAGGCCGATCGCGGCCAGCGTGCCGAGCACGGTCGCGACGACGGTCGCCGACGGCGCGACGATGAAGCTGTTCTTCGCGGCCATCCGCCACTCGTCCGACGCGATCAGGTTCTCGTACCAGCGCAGCGAGAAGCCCGGAATCGGATAGACGAGGAACGTGCTCGACGAGAACGACAGCGGCACGATCGCGAGCACCGGCAGGATCAGGTACAGCAGCGTGAGTACGACGAGCACGCGCAGCGCGACGTACCACGCGCGCTCGACGAACGACATGTGCGGCGCGAACAGCGGCCTGGCGAGTTTCATGGTCGGATTCTCCTTCCCGTTTCCGTGCGTTTTTGCCGGGTCCGGCGTTCAGCCGAGGCTCACGCTGGTGCGCGTGAAGCGCCCGTATACCGCGTACAGCACGAGCGTCGCCGCGAGCAGCAGCCCGCCGAGCGCGCACGCCATGCCCCAGTTGATCGTCACGTTCGTGAAGTACGCGACGTAGTAGCTGACCATCTGGTCGTTCGGCCCGCCGAGCAGCGCGGGCGTGATGTAGTAGCCGATCGCGAGGATGAACACGAGCAGCGCGCCCGCGCCGACGCCCGGATAGGTCTGCGGCACGTACACGCGCCAGAACGCCGCGAACGGATGGCTGCCGAGCGACACGGCCGCGCGCTGGTAGGTCGGCGGGATCGACTTCATCACGCTGTACAGCGGCAGGATCATGAACGGCAGCAGGATGTGCGTCATCGAAATGTATACGCCGACGCGGTTGAACAGCAGCGCCAGCGGCTGCGAGATCAGCCCGCTGCCGATCAGCGCCTTGTTGACGAGCCCTTCGCTCTGCAGCAGCACGATCCACGCGGCGACGCGCACGAGCACCGAGGTCCAGAACGGGATCAGCACGAGAATCATCACGAGGTTCGCGCGCCGCTCCGACAGCGTCGAGATCCAGTATGCGAGCGGATAGCCGAGCAGCAGCGCGAACAGCGTGACGGCCACGCCGATCACGAACGTGCGGCCGAAGATCGCGAGATAGATCGACTGGTCGGGATCGGCCTGCACGACGTGGCCGAAACCGTCCTGCTTGTGATCGAGCGCGGCGAGCAGGTAGAACGGCGACACCTGGCTGCCGTTCTTCGCGATCGACTGCCAGTACGCGACGTCGCCCCAGCGCGCATCGAGTTCGATGAATTTCGCGCGCGTCTGCGCAGGCGTCAGCGCCGCGTCGCTGTCGCCCTTGAACGGCATCGCGCGCGCCGTCTTCGCGACGAGCGAGCGATAGCCGGGAATCTCGGTGTTCAGGCGCCGTGCGAGCGCGCCCATCGCCTCGCTGTCGGCCACCTTCGTCATGTCGGCCGCGAGCGCGACGTACGCCGCATCGGCCGGCAACGCCTTGCGGTCCCAGCCCGACAGCGCGGCGATCGTGTTCGGCAACGCGGTGGCGATCTCGGGATTCTGCACGGCGCGCGTGAGCAGCGCGCCGATCGGCACGACGAAGATCAGCAGCAGGAAAATCGCAAGCGGCGCGACCAGCAGCAGCGCCATCGAGCGCTTGCGGGCTTCGGCGGCCTTCAGCTCGCGCTTGAGCGCGGCGGTCGACGGCTGGGCAGGCGCGATCGTCATCGTATTCAACGGTTCTCTCCGGCCGGACAGGTTTCGGCGGAAGGCCGCACGACGCGATCGACGCGTCGCGCGGCCGGTTGCATCAGGACACCTGAACGGCGCTTACTTCGTCGCCCACGCGGCGAAACGCTGTTCGAGCTCGTCGCTGTGGTCGGTCCAGAAGCCGATGTCCTCCAGCACCGCGTTCTTGCCGTTGGCCGGCGAGTTCGGCAGGTTCGAGAGCGTCTTCGCGTCGAGCGACTTGATCGCCGCGAGGTTCGTGGGGCCGTACGCGATGTGCTGCGCATACGCCTGCTGCGGCTTCGGCGTCAGCGAGTACGCGATGTACTGCTCGGCCAGCGCCTTGTTCGGCGTGCCCTTCGGAATCGCCCAGTAGTCGAGGTCGTAGATGCTGCCGGTCCACACGACCTTCAGGTTCTTGCCTTCCTTCTGCGCGGCGTCGATGCGGCCGTTGTACGCGGTCGACATCACGACGTCGCCGGCGACGAGGAACTGCGGCGGCTGTGCGCCCGCCTCCCACCACTGGATGTTCGGCTTCAGCTCGTCGAGCTTCTTGAACGCGCGGTCCTGGCCGGCCTTCGTGCCGAGCACCTTGTAGACGTCCTTCGGCGCGACGCCGTCGGCCATCAGCGCGAATTCGAGGTTATAGCGCGCGCCCTTGCGCATCCCGCGCTTGCCCGGGAATTTCTTCACGTTCCAGAAATCCGCCCAGCCGGTCGGCGCCGTCTTCAGCTTGTCCGCGTTGTACGACAGCGCCGTCGACCACACGAAGAACCCCACGCCGCACACCTGCGGCGCTTCCGGAATCAGGTCGGACTTCTTCGCGATCTTCGACCAGTCGAGCTTCTCGTACAGCCCTTCGTCGCAGCCGCGGTTCAGGTCGCCCGACTCGACTTCGACCACGTCCCAGTTGACGTGCTTCGCCTCGACCATCGCCTTCACCTTGGCCTGCTCGCCGTTGTATTCGACGGCCGTGACCTTGTTGCCGGTGGTCTTCTCGAACGGCTGGTTGAACGCGGCCTTCTGCGCGTCGCCGTTCGCGCCGCCGAAGTTGACGACCGTGAGCTCGGCGGCCGAAGCCGATGCGCCGACGACGGCGAGCGCCAGTGCCAGCGCGGTGCGACGCGCGGTAAAGCTTGCTCGGTTCATGGTGGTTCCTCTCCTCTTGTAGTGGAAGTGGGCAGTTGTTGTGGACGACGTGCTGCGGAAAATCGGGAAAGCCGGCTTACGCGAATACGCGCAGGTGTTCGGGCGCGAACGCGAGCGCGACCGGTGCGCCGGGAGCGAAGCTGTCGAGCGCGCCGGTGCCGAGCGGCACCTTCACGAAGCATTCGTCCTGGCCCGGCAGCGCGCAGCGCATGCGCACGTGATCGCCGAAATAGATGAGGCTGCGCGCCTCGCCGCTCAGCCGGTTCGCGGCCGGACCGGCCCCGCCGTGCGCTGCGAGGCTCATGCGCTCGGGGCGGATGCACGCGACGGCCGGCGCACCTTCGGCGGCCTCGCCGATGCGGCGGCCGACGAGCCGGGTGCCGTCGTCGAGCCGGAATTCGCAGAAATCGCCGTCGACGCGCGCGATGGTGCCGCGCAGCCGGTTGCTGTCGCCGATGAAGTTCGCGACGAATTCGTTGCACGGCGATTCGTACAGGCGGTCGACGGTGTCGAGCTGCTGCACGATGCCCTTGTCGAACACCGCGACGCGATCGGACATCGTCAGCGCCTCGCCCTGGTCGTGCGTCACGTACACGAAGGTCACGCCGAGCTTTTCGTGCAGCGCCTTCAGTTCGTACTGCATGTGTTCGCGCAGCTGCTTGTCGAGCGCGCCGAGCGGCTCGTCCATCAGCACGAGCTTCGGCTCGAACACCAGCGCGCGCGCCAGCGCGATGCGCTGCTGCTGGCCGCCCGACAGCTGCGCCGGATAGCGCTTCGCGAAGCGCTCCATCTGCACCATCTTCAGCGCGTGCGCGACGCGCTCCGCGCGCTCGGCGGCCGGCAGCTTGCGCACGGTCAGCGGATACGCGACGTTCTGCTCGACCGTCAGGTGCGGAAACAGCGCGTAGTTCTGGAACACCATGCCGATGTTGCGCTTGTGCGGCGGCACGTTGTTCAGCAGCTCGCCGTCGAGGCGGATCTCCCCGCCGGTCGGGAATTCGAAGCCGGCCAGCATCATCAGGCAGGTCGTCTTGCCCGAGCCCGACGGCCCGAGCAGCGTCAGGAATTCCCCCCGGTGGATATCGAGATCGAGCGACTTGACGACCAGCGTCTCGCCGTCGTAAGTCTTCCGCACGCCGCGAAAACTGACGATCACATCATCTGACTTCATCGTGGCTGTCCCCTTGCTCCGCGACATACGTTTTCAAGATGCGAGCCACTATACGGCGCGTACGGTTCTACAATAGGGAACCATTTCAATATTCCGCGTGGGACCACTTTGGACACCGTGATCGTCGCCGACTGGCTCTCCGCCCGCCTCGACCGTGGCTCGCCCGAGCCGATGTATCGCCAGTTGCTGCAGCTGATGCAGCAAGCCATCCTGACCGGGGAATTGGGGCCAGGAACGAAACTGCCGAGCTCGCGCACGCTCGCGGCCGACCTGTCGATCGCGCGCAATACCGTGCTGCACGTGTACGACCAGCTCACCGCCGAGGGCTACGTGCTGACGACCACCGGCAGCGGCACGTACGTGGCGGACACGCGGCCGGACGCCGCCGCGATCCCCGCGCCGGGCGGGGCGCCGGCGCCGTCGAGCGCCGATGCGCCGCCGCAGCCGGACGCGCAGGGCGGGCTGTCGATGCGCGGCCGGCGGCTGATCGAGCATGCGGGCGTGTCGCGGCGCCAGTGGGGGGCATTCATGCCGGGCGTGCCGGACGTGTCGGAATTCCCGAGCCGCACGTGGAGCCGCCTGCAGGCGCGGCTGTGGAAGGAGGCGAATCCCGAGCTGCTGACCTATGCGCCGGGCGGCGGTTACCGGCCGCTGCGGCGCGCGCTCGCCGATTACCTGCGCGTCGCGCGCTCGGTCAAGTGCTCGCCCGACCAGGTCGTCATCACGACGGGCATCCACCAGTCGATCGATCTCGCGGTGCGGCTGCTGTCCGACATCGGCGATCCCGCGTGGGTCGAGGAGCCCTGTTACTGGGGGGTGCGAAGTGTCCTGCAGGCGGCCGGCCTCACGCTCGCGCCGGTGCCGGTCGACCAGGAGGGGCTGGCCCCGCGCGCCGGCGACATGCAGCATCCGCCGCGACTCGTGCTGGTCACGCCGTCGCACCAGTATCCGCTCGGGATGGTGATGAGCCTCGCCCGCCGGCGCATGCTGCTCGAATATGCGCGCCAGCACCGCTGCTGGATCATCGAGGACGACTACGACAGCGAATTCCGCTACGGCAGCCGCCCGCTCGCGTCGCTACAGGGGCTCGACGACAGCGGCCGCGTGATCTACGTGGGCAGCCTCGGCAAGATGCTGTTCCCGGGGCTGCGGATGGGCTACATGGTCGTGCCCGAGCATCTGGTCGACACCTTCCGCACCGGGCTGTCGGAGTTGTATCGCGAGGGCCAGCTGATGCAGCAGGCCGTGCTCGCCGAATTCATCATGGACGGCCACCTGACTTCGCACGTCAGGCGGATGCGCACGCTGTACGGCGAGCGCCGGCAACTGATGATCGACGCGATCCGCGCACGCTTCGGCGACGCGCTGCCGGTGATGGGCGACGAGGCCGGCCTGCATCTCGTGCTCGGCCTGCCCGACGCCTGCGACGATCGCGCGGTCACGCAGAGCGCGTTCGATGCGGGCGTGATCGTGCGCCCGCTCACCAGCTACTACAGCAACCTCGACACCGCGCAGCGCGGCCTGCTGCTCGGCTACGCGTGCGTCCCGCACGAAAACATCGGCCCGGCATTCGACACGCTCGCGAACACCATCGAGCAGCATCTGCCGCGGCACGTCACGCGCGCGGCATAGCCGGCGATCGCCCGCGGCGCGCCGGCGTCACGGCGCACCGCCCGCCCCGCGATCGAGCGAGGCCGCGCGCACGGCCTCGCCGGGTTTCGTGAACACGCGCTGCCGCAGTGCCGCGATCTGCGCATCGCGATCCTGCTGCGACAGGCCCGCCGCCTCGATCTGCGCGCGCTGCGCCGCATAGTCCGCATAGCGGCCCTGCCACGAGGCGTCGTCCTGCTGCATCTGCGCGACACGCGCGGCGGCTTCGGGGCCGAGCGTCTGCGCCAGTTGCGCACGCATCGCGTCGGGCGTCGCGCCGCTCTTCTGCAGGTTCGCGATCTGGTCGATCGCGGCGCGCTGCCGGTCGACCCGCTGCTGTGCGGCGCGTTCCTCCGCCGGCATCTGCTGCTCGAGCGCCGCGAGGCGCTCGGCCTTCTGCGCGTCCGTCAGCGCGGGATCCTGCGCGATCTTCAGGCGCGCGAGATCGTAGCGCTGCCGCCACTGCTCCGCGCCGAAGAACGGCTGGCTCCAGTCGCCGAGCGCGCGGGCCGCGATCGACGCGCGCTGGTCGAGCGCGAGCTGCAGCGCGCCCAGGTCGGACTTGTCGACCGCGCCGGCATCGCGCAGTTTCGCGAGCGCATCGAGATACGCGCGATACCGGTGCCACACGTCGAGCGCCTCGACCTGCGCAGGCGTGCCATCGAGCTGCGCGGCGATCTCGCGCGCGACGAACGCATCGAGCGCGGCCGCGCCCAGGTCGCTCTGCGCGGTCAGGCAGTAGTCGAAGAAATCGCGCACCGCGCGCGATTTCGCCAGATGGCCGCCGGCATCGAGCGGCAGCCGCGGCGCGCTGGAACCGGCGAGCGACGGCGGCAGGCCGTCGCTCGCCGGCGTGGCGGCCTGCGGCGCGGCGGCAGCCCCGCCGCCCACCGCCGCAGCCTCCGGGGAATCGCCGGCGGCGCCCGTCGCGCGATGCCGCCCGGCGCCGCTCCACAACGCGACGCCGGCGATCGCCGCCAGCCCCACCACGCCGTACACCACGGCGCGCCGCGTGAGCGGCGCGCGTCCTCCTCGTGCCGTCATCGGTTACACGCCCGCCAGCTTCAGCCGGTTCGCATGCGTGCGGATCACCGCGACCGGATCTTCCGCGTACGCGCCGCGCACGCCCAGCAACTGGTTGATCTCGTCGAGGTGGTTCCACTTGTAGCTCGTGCTCAGCACCTTGCCGTACAGCGCGCTGCACTTCGATACGAGCCCGTCGTTCTGGCCCGAGCCGCGGTTGATCATCACGGTGCCGGTGCCGTACAGCGCGAGCGTCGACGGGTCGAGTGCATTGGCCGGATCGACGACCGGCACGGTGCTCGTATCCGTCGCGCCGGTGACGCCGAACAGGGACAGCGTCGGCTGGATCGCCGTGCCGGCCCACGAATACAGCAGATGCGTGCTGCCGCCGACGGTTTCCGTCGGCGCGCCCGTCTGGCAACTGCCGGGCGCACCGAGGCCCGCACTCGGATAGTTCTGGTTGTATGCGGCGGCCTGCGCGGTCGTCAGCGTCTTCAGCGCGGCGAGCGCGTCCTGGTTCGTGTTGTGGCTGCTGCTCGTCAGGATGCCGAACACATTGACGAACGCGGCGATGACCGTCGACGACAGGCCGGTCGGATCGTACGCGAGCACGCCCTGCACGAAGTCGGCGAATTCCGAGCCGCGATGCGGCGTGCCGATCGTCGTCACCGACGCGACAAGATCGGGAGCGACGGCCGCGACATAGCGCGACGTCATCCCGCCCTGGCTGTGACCGACGAGATTGACCTTGGTGGCGCCCGTCGCGGCGAGCACCGTCTTCACGTAGGCGAGCAGCTGTTCGCCGCGCCCGTTCGGGCCGTCGTCGCTCTGGAAGCCCGACAGGTTCGCGACGTAGACGGTCGCGCCATGCTGCTGCAGATCCTCCTGGATGCCGTACCAGTACTCGAGCACGCCCGCGTACTTGTCGGTGCCCGACAGCCCGTGCACGAGGATGATCGGATAGCGCGTCGCCGCGTAGTTGTCGGCGGCGGTCGCCGCCATCGCCGCGTGTGTCGTCGCGAGCGTCATCACGGCGGTCGCCCCCGCGAACGGCGCGACGCTCATCGCGCATGCCACTGCCCCTGCCACCACCCTGGAACGCATCGATCTGGCCATGCATGTTCTCCTGATTATTGTGCTGCCGGTGCGAATGCAGCCGGATCGACGCCCATCATGCGTCGCCAGCCTCGCGAACGCCGTGTGCGTCGAATGCGGGAGTGAATCACGAGTCGCGAACGTTTGCGCCCCGACTAGATACGGTTCTCTAATCGGTTGACGCGCCCCGCCCGTTCGGGCGGGGCCGCGCCAGTGCATGCGCATGCTGCAACGCACACCCGCGATGCGTTACAGCTTCGCACTCACGCGCACCCACGCGGTCCGGCCCGGCTCCATCACCGGCGAATTCGCCGGATAGCCGAAGCCCGCGTTGCCGGCCAGGTTCAGATGCTCGGTGTAGGCCTTGTTCAGCACGTTGTCGACGCCGACCGAGATCTGCACGGTCTTGCTGACGTTGTATTGCGTATGCAGCGACAGCACGCCGAAACCGGCGCTCGGCCCGAAGTCCTTGCCGACCACGTTGCCCTCGTTCAGCGCATAGCGATGCTGCGGCGCAACGATGCGCCACAGGCCGCCGGCCGACCATGCGCCGCGCGTGTATTCGAGCCCGAAGCGCGCCTCGAGCGGCGGGATCTGCGGCAACGGATCGCCGCTTGCGACGTTGCGCCCCCACGCATACGCGAGCGACGTCTCGACGCGCAGCGGCGCGACCGGCCGCCACGACAGGCCCGCCTCGCCGCCCATGATCTGCGCGTTGACGTTGGTCGCCTGCGTGGTCGGCCCCATCATGCCGGCCGCGTAGTTGAACAGGATGAAGTCCTGCACGTAGCCCGCATAGGCCGACACCCACGCATCGAACCGGTCGCTCCTGTACTGCGCGCCGATGTCGAGCTGCGTGGTCTTCTCCGGCTGGACCGCCGAGAATGCGTTGACCGAGCCGGCCGGCCCGCGCGTCGCGGAGAACAGCTCCCAGTAGTCGGGGTAGCGCTCCGTATGGCCGAGCCCCGCGTACCACGTGACGGGCAGCGACGCGAGATCGCGCTCGTAGCGCACGAAGCCGCTCGGCAGCACGCGCGAGCGATCGTCGTCGAAGGTCGGATTCGGCATGGTCATCATCATGCCGCTCGTCGTCGCGCGCTTGTCCCGCGCGCTCGCATAGTCGACGCGCGCGCCGCCGATCACGCGCGACACGTCGCTCGCGTACCACGTCAGCTCGCCGAACGTCCCCGCGTTCCACATCGTCGCCTGCGCATCCCACGGCATGTCGCCGTAGTTTTGCCGCCCCATCGCCGAGCGCGAGTCGAGCCGGTTCGACTGCGCGTCCACGCCCGTCACGAGCTTGAACGCGTCGCCGAAACGGAAGGTCGCCGCCGCGCGCGCGCCGATCGTGCGGCGACGCACTTCCGACGCCATCCGCATCGGCATGCTGCTGGTCGGGTCCGGTTGCCGCAACGTGTAGTTGTCCATCACGTGATCGGCTTCGTTGTAGTACACGCGCGCCTCGATCCGGTCGAGCACGTCGCCGAGATGCTTCCTGTCGAACGACAGGCCGAACGTCTCGCGGCGGAAATGCGCGCCGTCCATGCCGCGCCCCGCATAGCGGGCGTAGCCGTCGCCGGTGCCGGCGGTCAGTTCGACGCGCGTGCGGTCGTCCGGCGTCCAGCCGAGCGCCGCGTCGGCGTTCCACTTGTCCCACTGCGACGGCACGGTGTTGCCGTTGCCGTCCTTGTAGTCCTGCGAATGCGCGTGGTTCGCGGTCACGCGGCCATAGACGTCCGGCGTGCCGGCCGTCACGTCGACGTTCTGGTCGTTGCGGCCGAACGATCCGCCGACCAGGCTGCCCTCGAAGCGCATGCCGGGCTTGTCGAAGCGCGGCGTCACGCGCTCGAACAGCACGGTGCCGGCCGATGCGCCCGGGCCGTACAGCACGGTCTGCGGCCCCTTGACGACGGTGACCTTGTCGTAGCTCTCCGGCGCGATGTACGACGTCGGCGCGTCCATCCGGCCCGGGCATGCGCCGAGCGTCGACATCCCGTTCGCGAGGATGTTCAGCCGCGAGCCGAACATCCCGCGCAGCACCGGGTCGCCGTTGGTGCCGCCGCTGCGGATCGACGTGAAACCGGGAATCGTCTTCAGGTAGTCGGCGCCATCGCTGGCCGGCAACGGCTGGCGCGGGGTCTTCGGATCGGTGACGACGACGAGCGGCGTCTTCAGCGGCGTTGCGACGACTTCGATGGCCGGCAGCGGCGCGGCCGTCTCGTCCGCGGGCGTGCCCGCCGCGTGCGCCGTCTCGGCGGCGGCAGCGCTCGCGGCCAGCGCGCCGACGGCCAGCGCGGGAACGGTCAGTTTCAGCATCCGCGGCAGGCGCCGCGCACAGGTATTGCGTGACGCCCGCGGCGCACGCAACTGGAAAATGGTCATGATCAAAAGCCCGAGTGACGCCCTCCACGCGGCCTCGACGGGCCGCACGGATAGTGGCGGTGAAAAGAACGGAAACAGCGCGTCAGGCGCGCTCGGGCGGGGCGCGCGGGTACGCGCGCGGATAGCGGTCGGCGCGCGCCGCGACGGCAGGCGGCGCGGCGGCGGAAACGGCAAAGTCGGGAACGGTGGCGACCGGCGCGACGGCGGGCGCGCCGATCGCGGGGCTGTGTGCGAAGAAGCCGCAGTAGCCGCATGCATCGAGATGCGGCGCATGATCGTGCATGCGGCCCGCATCGCTCGACGGATGCGCGCCATGCTCCGTACTGCAAACGATCGCGTCGGGCGCGGCCGCCTGCGCGACGCGCCACTGCGACACCAGCGGCGCCGCGATCGCGAACCAGATCGCGAGCACGCCAAGCCAGGCGGTCAGGTGACGATGTCGGTGCAGCATGCTCGGCGGCGAGTAAGCGGAATGTAAAAACAGCCGAGATGTTACAGAATGTTTACCGCGAAGGCCAGTGCGGAAAGCGGTAAACGAAGCGGGGGCGCATGGTTGTCAACGCAACCATGCGCCCCCGCTTGCCGCGAGCTGCCGGACGGCGGCGTTCAGGGCGCCATGCGCCGCAGCACGTCGTCGCGCCGGATGAAGTGATGGTAGAGCGCGGCCAGCGCGTGCAGGCCGATCACGAAGTAGAACGCGTTGCCGATCAGTTCGTGGGCTTCCTTGATCGTCGGCCGCAGCGCCTTGTCGGGGCCGAACAGCGTGAACGACACGCCGAGCCAGTCGAGCGACACCGGCTTGCCGCCCAGGTTGATCATCATGATGCCGAGCAGCGGCTGCGCGATGATGAACACGTAGAGCGCGACATGCGCGAGCTTCGACAGCCAGCGCAGCAGCGCCGCTTGCGGGATGGCTTGCGGCGCGCGGCTGACGGCCCGCCACAGCACGCGCAGCACCGACAGCACGAGCACGAGCGTGCCCGCGGTGAGGTGCACGTTCATCCAGAACACACGGCTGTCGCTGCCTTTCGGCCCGCGGATCTCGATGGCCAGATAGGCCAGCGCCACCAGCAGGAATACGGCCCAGTGAAAGAAGATCGCGGGCGAGCTGTAGCGCGTCTGTTTCGCGAGGATGTTTCTCATGCTTCGTCTCGTGTTGTGTGCGGGGAATGGGCGCATGGCGCAACCGGCCCGGGCAGGCCGGCAAGGCTGCCCCGATTGTAGCCGCACGCGCGCCCGGTTTTGCCCGACGCGCGCAAATATCCGACGAATCGCCGGGGCGCGGCGGGCCCGGTGCTCATATGGAAAGTACGCATCGCGCGCCGGGGCCGCTGTGGCACGATGGAGCTTTGGTGCGACGGCGCGCGGGCATCATGAGCAAGGCGTTCTTCGTAGCGGCCTATCGGCTGACCGCCGCGTTGCTCGCGGTGTCCACCACGCTGCACAGCGTCGCCAACTACTGGCACCTGCCGGATTTCCGTCTCGGCAACTACCTCAGCTACTTCACGCAACTGAGCAGCCTCTACGCGGCCGCGATGCTCGCCGCCGGGCTCTGGCGCATCGCGCGCCCCGGCTCCGCCCGCTACGAGTCGATGCGCGGCGCCGCCGTGCTGTACGTGCTGATCACCGCGATCGTCTACGAACTCCTGCTCGCGCGGCTCGACGCGCTGCGCCACATCACGCCGGCGTTCAACAACTGGGTGCTGCACCGGATCGTGCCGTTCGTCATGCTGTGCGACTGGCTGTACGTGGAGCCGCGCCTGCCGATTCCGCGGCGCAGCGCGTTCGCGTGGCTCGCCTTTCCGGTCGTCTACCTCGGCTACACGCTCGTGCGCGGCGCGCTGGAGAACTGGTACCCCTACCCGTTCGTCGATCCGCGGCCGCACGGCTATCTGCCGGTCGCGATCCAGTGCTCGCTGATCGCGCTCGGCGCGGCCGCGCTCGCACTGGGCATCCGCTGGCTCGGCAATCACGTGCGACGACCCGGCGCCGCGACGCTCAGGGAAGGTTGAAAGGGAGAAGCGGCGGGAGCGTGTGCGCCGCCCGGCGCACACGTGGCGCCAGGCGCCGTCAGCCGCCGTTGCGCGGCAGGAAGTTCATCGGATCGACGACCTTGCCGTTCTGGCGAACCTCGAACTCGAACGTCGACCGGCCGCTCGCGTCGATGCCCATTTCGGCGACCGGCTGGCCCTGACGCACCGCGTCGCCTTCATTGACGAGCAGTTTGTCGTTGTGGCCGTAGGCCGTGATGAGCCCGTTTTCGTGCTTCAGGATCACGAGCGGGCCGTAGGCCTTCACGCCGGACCCGGCGTACACCACGCGCCCGGCGGCCGCGGCCCGGACCGAGTGGTCGGGCCCGGATGCCGCGATCACGATGCCGCGCGTCTTGCCGGCCGAGAACGGCGCCGCCACGACACCCGTGGCCGGCCAGGCGAGCGAGCCCGGCTGCGCGGCCGCGGCGGGCGGCTGCCCGGGCGGGGCGGCCGCGACGGCCGGCGGCGCGACGCGCAGCACCTGGCCGGGATACACGGCATCGGCAGGCGCCATGTGGTTCCAGCCGGCCACGTCCTGCACGCGCTGCCCGTAGGCATTCGCGATGCTCGCCAGCGTATCGCCCGGGTTCACGCGGTAATAACCGGCGATCACGCCCGGCGTCGCCGCCGACGAGGGTGCCGGCTGGCGAGCCGGCTGCCAGGTGTCGGTCCACGGCGTCAGTGTGCAGCCTGTCAGCGCGATGGCCGCGGCGACGAGCGCCGCCGGCGGCAACCAGCGCGTCAGCGCATCGTGGATGGGAAAAGTTTCTCTCAAGGGTCCTCCCGGATTTGCGTCGTCGCGCCGCCCGCCGCCCCCCGGCGCACGACGCACGATGTCCGGCCGAACGGCCGGGTCAACCAGTTTCCGACCGCTCGCGCGGCCGTCAGTTTCCACTGCGGAACGTCGGCGCGAATGGGCTCACCGGCCCCTTGTTCGCGTCGTCCCGACCGGCAAAGATACCATTTGTGGCGGTCATGACCGCGACAGTTGGCTGTTCCGGCAACAATCTTCCGGCGCCGAACCGGCGCGCCGGACGCCCGCCAGGCCCGCCGCGCGGGCCGCCGGGCCGGCCCGGCGCGGGTCCGACCCATGCCGCGCCGCCGTTGCCCGCCGCCCCGGCCGCGTCACATTCTCCCCTTCGATCGACGCCTATACTCGGTGGTGCGCAACGCGACCCAACGACAACGAGGAGCATGACGATGAACAACGCGACGTTTCTTTCCGTGCAGCTCAACGCAGACGATTTCGCCGGTTCCAGCGGCCTGGTCGAATTGCTCAACCGGCACCTGCTGTTCGCGAACGACGTCGCCGAGGCGGCCGATGCGCTCGTGCAGCTGGCGAGCGTCGCGCACCTGACCGGCGCCACGCGCCACAGCGTCGAACTGCCGGTCCTCGCGATCGAGCGGCTGCGCGATGCGCTCGACACGCTGAGCGGCTACGACGAAACGTGGCTGCAGGTGCTGGAGCCGGCCGAAGCATTGTTCCGGGATATCGGGCGCGGCAAGCGCCCGCTGCACTGACCCCGGCGCGCGACGCGCCCCCCAAATGAAACAGCCCGCCGTTCCGGATGACGGAACGGCGGGCTGCCTGTACTTCAGGGGTCGGATCAGGCCGCCGCAGCGGCCGCACCATTAACGACCCTTGTAGATCGGGGCGTCGTCAGCGATGCGCTTGACTTGCCAGCCGGTCTTCGCCTTGGCCGGCGAGCCGGATTCCTGCGCGGCGGCCGGTTGCGCGCCATAGCCGGTCGTGTCGGCTGCGGCGACGTTCTGTTGCGGGTTCACGCGGGCTTCAGCGGCCTGGATGCTTGCCGGGTAGTTCGTGCGGTCGCTGCCCAGCTTGTAGCCTGCCTGCTGGACGGCCACCAGATCGGCCTTCACCTGAGCACGGGTGACGGGTACGTTCTGTTGGGCGAACGAGACGGCGGGAACGGCGAGGACGGCAGCTGCGGCGAACGTTGCGATCAGCGATTTCATGATTACCTCCGGGATTTTTTTGCTCCGCCGCACACACCATGTCTGCAGCGATGGAACAGAGTTTAGTCCCGGCGTCCCCTAGGGAAAACCATGAAAGAACGAAAACACTGTTTCCCCGGAGCCAACAATGTCGGCATCCGGGATAGAAAAACCCTATTCAAAGAATAGATTTTCGCAACAATGCTTCGCTCGCCGGCAGTTACGACCAGTTCGCGTGGAAGCTGCCCGGCTTGTCGGTGCGCTCGAACGTGTGCGCGCCGAAGAAGTCGCGCTGCGCCTGCACGAGGTTCGCCGGCAGCCGCTCGGAACGGTAGCTGTCGAAGTACGCGACCGCCGACGCGAACGCCGGCACCGGCACGCCGGCCTTCACCGCCGCGACCACGACGTCGCGCAGCGACGCCTGGTAATTCGCGGCGATGTCCTTGAAGTACGGATCGAGCAGCAGGTTCGCGAGCGCCGGATCCGTTGCGTACGCATCCGTGATCTTCTGCAGGAAACGCGCGCGGATGATGCAGCCCGCGCGGAAGATCTTCGCGATCGTCCCGAGATCGAGGTTCCAGCCGTACTCGCCGGACGCCGTGCGCAGTTGCGCGAAGCCTTGCGCGTACGAGATCACCTTGCTCAGGTACAGCGCGCGGCGCACCGCTTCGACGAACGCGGCGCGATCGCCGTCGAACGGCGCGGCGGCCGGGCCCGACAGGATCTTGCTGGCCGCGACGCGCTCGGTCTTCAGCGACGACAGCACGCGCGCGAACACCGACTCGGTGATGAGCGGCAGCGGCACGCCGAGATCCAGCGCGTTCTGGCTCGTCCACTTGCCGGTGCCCTTCTGCGCGGCGCGATCGAGGATCACGTCGACGAGGTGCTTGCCGGTCTCTTCGTCCTTCTTGCCGAAGATCTTCGACGTGATCTCGATCAGGTAGCTGTCGAGTTCGCCCTGGTTCCATTCGGTGTACACCGCGCCGAGCTCGTCGTTGGTCAGGCCCGCGACGTCCTTCAGCACCGCATAGCTCTCGGCGATCAGCTGCATGTCGCCGTATTCGATGCCGTTGTGGACCATCTTCACGTAGTGGCCCGCACCGTCCGGCCCCATGTAGGCGACGCACGGCTCGCCGTCCGACGGCGCCTTCGCTGCGATCTCCTTGAGGATCGGCTCGACGAGGTCATACGCGTCGCGCTGGCCGCCCGGCATGATCGACGGGCCGCGCAGCGCGCCCTCTTCGCCGCCCGACACGCCGGTGCCGATGAAATGCAGGCCCGACTGCGCGAGCTCCTGGTTGCGGCGGATCGTGTCGGTAAAGTGCGTATTGCCGCCGTCGATCAGCACGTCGCCCTTCTCGAGCAGCGGCTTGAGCGACGCGATCGTCGCGTCGGTCGCCTCGCCGGCCTTCACCATCATCAGGATCCGGCGCGGCGTCTCGAGCGATTCGACGAACGACTCGAGCGTGTAGGTCGGCACCAGATTGCGGCCGGGGAATTCGGCGATCAGTTCGTCGGTTTTCTCGCGGCTGCGGTTGTACACCGACACCGCGTAACCGCGGCTCTCGATATTGAGTGCGAGATTGCGGCCCATCACCGCCAGCCCGATCACACCGATTGCTTGTTTGCCCATTAGTCAATTCTCCGGAAAAAACGGGGCGCAACCCGAACCGGGCCGCGCGCACAGGCGAAAGGATAGTGGAAACCCGGCTGCGATGCGCGTTTGCGTGTCATTGCTCCGCGTGCGGCAGCCGCCGGAACACGACGCTCAGGTTGTTCGCCGGCATTTCGACCACCTCCACGCAGTCGAGCCCGCGATCGAGGCCCAGCGCGACGACGGTCTCGAGATCGCGCACGCCCCACGACGGGTCGCGGCTGTGCAACTGCAGGTCGAAGGCCGCGTTCGACGGCGCCGTGTGCCGCCCCTCGCGGCGGTACGGCCCGTACAGGAACAGCACGCCGCCCGGCCGCAGCAGGCGCGCGGCGCCCGCGAACAGCGCGTCGGTGCAGGCCCACGGCGAGATGTGAATCATGTTGATGCAGACGATTGCGTCGAGCGCCGCGACCGGCCACGTCGCATCGCGCACGTCGAAGGCGAGCGGCCCGGCGACGTTCCCGAGGCCCGCGTGCGCCACCCACGCGGCGATCGAGCGCCGCGCCTGCGCGTCGGGATCGCTCGGCTGCCAGTGGAGGCCCGGCAGCGCCTGCGCGAAGTGGACCACGTGCTGGCCCGTGCCGCTCGCGATCTCGAGCACGGCGCCGCTCGCCGGCAGGACGCGGCGCAACACGTCGAGGATCGGCCCGCGATTGCGCTCGGCCGCCGGCGCCGACAGCCGCGCGGACGGATCGTCGTGCGAAGGTGTCGCGCCGGTCATGACGGCTGCCCCGCCGCCTGGCCCGCAAGCCCCAGCCGCGCCGCCAGTGCGTCGAGCGCGGGGGCGCAGCGCGCCTCGACCTTCAGCGCCAGCATCGGGTCGGCGCGGGTACGGCCGAGATTGAGCGCGGCGACCGGCTTGTGCTGCGCCTGCGCCCACACGCAGAAGCGGTAGCCCGAATACACCATCAGCGACGAGCCGACGACCAGCAGCGCATCGGCCGCATCGAGCGCCTGCGACGCGAGCGCCACGCGCTCGCGCGGCACGTTTTCGCCGAAAAACACGACCGCCGGCTTCAGCAGGCCGCCGCACGCGGGACACGCCGGGATCCGGAACGTGTCGAGCGCGGCCCATTCGAGATGCGCGTCGCCGTCCGCCGCCGGTTCGGCCTGCGCGCCCAGCAGGTCGGGGTTGTCGGCTTCGAGCATGACCTGGATCGTCGCGCGCGCATGATGCGCGCCGCAGCCGAGGCACGTGACGCCGTCGATCCCGCCGTGCAGTTCGATCACGTCGCCGCTGCCCGCGCGCTGGTGCAGGCCGTCGACGTTCTGCGTGACGAGGCGCTCGATCCGTCCCGCGCCGCCGAGCCGCGCCAGCGCGACGTGCGACCCGTTCGGCCGGGCGCGGCCGACGACGGGCCAGCCGATCATGCTGCGCGCCCAGTAGCGCCGCCGCGCGGCATCGGAGCCGAGGAATTCCTGGAGCTGGATCGGCGGCGAGCGCATCCATTGCCCGTTGCGGTCGCGATAGCCGGGAATGCCGGAATCGGTGCTGATGCCCGCGCCGGTGAGCACGAGCAGGCGTGGATGACGTTCGACGAACGTATGGAGCGCATCGAGCGCGGCGGGATCGATGCTGGCGGTCGAAGGGTCGTGCAGGGTTGTATCGTTCATGTCGGCAACGCGTAATCGGGCGCGCCGGCAAGCCGTGCGCCCGCACGGGCGGCCAGGCACGCCAGCACATCATACAGAACGCCGCACGATCGGGCCGGAGCCCGCGACACGCGCCGGCGCACAAAAAAAGACGCCCATCCGCCACCGGGCGATGGGCGCTTCAACAATTGATCCATCGGGGTAGTGGATCAACTGACAGCACGATTCCGCTGCGTCCGCCTCGCCACGGCCGGCGAACGCTCCCCCTGAACTGCGCGGGTCCCGGGATGCCGCGCGCATCGCTGCGCCGCCGGCTCCCCGGTGCGAATCCGGTCCGTGCCCGTCGCGCCGCTGCCGGGCACGGCAAGCGAACGCATGCGTCGCGCGGCGACTCGCGTTGCGCGCGGCGGAATGACGATCCGGAATCGAAACCGGGCCATCCGCGGGCGCTCGTGGTTCATCCCCGACGGCCGACCGGCACCAGTCGGCCTCGTGCGTCATGCCTGCACGTCGTCGTTCAGAACGAACCCGATTGCTCGGATGGAACGGAAAGCCGCACTCACGTCGCCGCAATCAACGGCGAGGCGAATATCCTGGCAGGTCGGCGATTCATGTTTGCGACACGATACGTTGCGATTCGGTCTCTTTTCATTCTCTTGTCCCCGTCTCCGGTGCGTCCGACCCACTGAAGCGATCGCCGGACCGACTGCGTCCTCGACCGCGCTCACGGCGCGTACACACATGCAAGGAGCGCACCATGCTTCGTGCCGCAAGGCCGCGCGGGCCGAATCCCTGCGATCGGCGCGACTCGCGCACCGGCCGGATGCACGAACGTTTCGAAACTGAAACACCCGCTGGTTCGATGACGGTCGACCGCGCCTGCCGCGCCGCCGTCACGGCTTCACGGCTTCACGGCGTTGCGCCGTTGCATCCGTGCGTCGACGTCGATCGGCTTGCAAACGCTTCACGCCGGCCGCACGCACTTGCGGCCCGTGCGCGGCCCGCCCTCGTCCGTCCGGACGCCCGCATTCGAAGCCGGTACGGCACGACCGCCCGTCGTGACGCGTAGCGCCACGTTCTGGTCGCGCGCTGCGCGGGCACGACACTGCGGATCACGCGGCGCAAGGCGCGGCGCCGCACCTCAACGAAAGGCGGCGATGACCTTGATGCGACGTTCGGTTTCGTCGACGAGGCAACCGTCGTGCTCCACGAGCCCGAGCGTGCCGCCGGCATCGGGCTGCCGCGACTCCGCGCATGTCGCGTCCCTCGCCGCGAGCCAGCGGCGCTCGTCGTTACGCAACCGCAACTTGTCCTGGGCATCGAGGCTCGCCATCTTCGCCTGGTAGACGGCGTTCAACCGCTGGTCGGCCGCGTCGTATTTCAGCCGGAGGCAATTGCGGATATCGGCCGTGTAGCCCGTTTCCTCGGCCGTCCTGCAGATCCCGTCACGCTGCGCTTCGTCCGCGCGCGCACCGGATATCGCCACGGCGAGCGCCGCGCCCGCCACCAGACCCATCGTTACTTGCCGCCGTGCATTCATCCGGATTCGCCGCTCAATGACAGAGGGCACCGATTATGCACGCCCCGCCGCTTTCAGCCCCGCTGCGTCGAAGCGACCTGTCCAGCCTCGGCGGCATTCGCGCATGCCGTGCTTCGCAGCCGCCGTGCAACGTCGCACGTATTCACCGGGCATGCACGTGGCCGGCGCCTGTCAGGTCGCGTCGAAGCCGGGATCGACACGGCCCGTGCATGACATCGCGGAAGCAACCGAAGCATGCGCGCGTCCGGTCCTTCGCGAAGGGAAGCACGATCGAGAAGCATTCCTGATTAATACGGTGCGATACGCGCAGCGCCGGTCGTGACCGGAAAACACGCGCTTCCGGTCCCGCGATCAGGCAGACGTGACGTGCCCGCCTGCCGGACCGACCACCGTTTGCGCCCGACGCATGCGTGCCCGAACGCACAACCGGCGATGCGACGCGCGAGCCGGCCGCATGCGCCCGCACCGCCTCGCGCACGCCCGATCCGGCGATTCGTCTGCGGAACTATTCGGTTCCCGCCGCGATCATGTTAACTTCCGTCCATCGTTCAGCCCGGCGGGCCGCGCCCCGATGCGCGCCCGCATGCCCACTCCATGCGACATTTCCTTCTCGGCTGGCTGCTTGCCGCCGTCGTCTCGGCCGCCCACGCGGCCGCCCCCGCCCCCACGCCGGCCGCCTCCGGCGCCGCGCCCGCACTGACGCCGCAACAGGCCCGGCAGGCACTGGATGTGCTCGAGAATCCCCGCGATCGCGCGCAGGTCGAAACGACGCTGCGCGCGATCGCGGCCGTCGGCGCGTTGAGCGCGCCCGCGCTGGCGGCGAGCGGGCCGGCCGCCGCCAGCGGCGCACCGGCGGCGGCCCCCGCCGCGCTCACGTCGAACGGGCTTGCATCGATGCTCGTCCGCCAGGGCTCGCGGTGGGCCACCGAAATCGGCGGCGCGCTGAAGGAATCGCTGCACTCGCTGCTCGACGTCGGTTCGGTCGGAAACTGGTGGCATGACAAGCTGGTGCGCGCCGACGCGCGCGCGGATCTCGCGCACGCGCTCTGGCTCATCGTCGTCGTGCTCGCGCCCGCGCTCCTCGTCGAATGGTTCGCGAAGCGGCTGTTGCGACGCGCGCTGGCCACGGTGGCCGCGCGGCGCGCCGACACGTCGCGCCGCGCCGCGCCCCGTTCCGGCCCGGCCGGCAACGGCAACGCAGCGCCGCCGGACGCACCGGCCGCACCCGGCGCGTCGAACGCCGCGCCCGCGTCGTCGCAAGGCCGCGGCCACGCACGACGCCACACCACGCTGCTGCACCGGATGCCGCGCGCGCTCGTCAGCCTCGCGCTGCGCACGGTGCCGCTGCTGGTGTTCGTCGGCGTCGCGAGCCTGACGATGTCGGCGATCGGCGACGCGGGCACCCCGGTCGAATCCGCGCTTGAAGCGCTGATCGACATCTACGTGATCTGCCGGCTCGTCACGATCGTCAGCCGGCTGTTCTTCCAGCCCGATGCGCGGCAATTGCGCTTGCTGCATGTCAGCGACGCAGGGGCCGGCTTCGCGCAGCGCTCGATCGCCCGGATCGTGATCGTGGTCGGCGCCTGCACGGCCGCCGTCGAGATCGCCGCGAACTTCGGCCTCAGCGAGGCCGGTCACGTCGCGCTGCTGAAAGCCGTCGCGCTCGCCGCGCACCTGATGGTCTCCGCGTTGATCCTGACATGCCGCCGGCCGGTCGCCGAGCGCATCCGCGCGGCCGGCGCGCAACGTCCGGCCTTCGCGATGCTCGGCAACGCGCTCGCGGACGCATGGGCGCCCGTATCGGTATTCGTCGTGATGGCGCTCTGGTTCGTGTGGGCGCTCGACGTCCACAACGGCTACCGCGTGCTGATCACGCTCGGCGGCCGCTCGATCGCCGTGATGATCGCCATGCGGATCGTGTCGATCGTGGTGTTCGGCGCGCTCGCGCGGCTGTTCCAGGGCAGCGACGAGGATCGCACGCTCGTCCATCTGCACGCATCCCGCTACTACCCGCTGCTGCGCCAGATCGTGTCGGGCGCGATCGGCGTCGTGACCGTCGTGCTGCTGCTGCAGATCTGGGGCGTGCCGATCTTCCGCGCGTTCGAAACCGGCACGATCGGCCACCGGCTCGCGTCGGCGCTCGTGACGATCGCGATCGCGGCCGTCGTCGCGCTCGTCGTATGGGAAGCGGCGAACATCGCGATCGAGCGCCGCCTGCAGCGCTGGACCCGCGAAGGCAATCTCGTGCGCGCGGCGCGGCTGCGCACGCTGCTGCCGATGCTGCGCTCGCTGCTGTTCGTGATGATCGCGCTCGTCGTCGTGCTGACGGGCCTCAGCCAGCTCGGCGTGAACGTCGGCCCGCTGCTTGCCGGCGCGAGCATCTTCGGCGTCGCGCTCGGCTTCGGCTCGCAGAAGCTCGTGCAGGATTTCATCACCGGGATCTTCCTGCTGATGGAAAACGCGATGCAGGTGGGCGACTGGGTCACGCTCGCCGGCGTGTCGGGCACGGTCGAGTACCTGTCGATCCGTACCGTGCGGCTGCGCGCGGGGGACGGGTCGCTGTACACGATCCCGTTCAGCTCGGTGACGACCGTCAACAACACGAATCGCGGGCTCGGCAATGCGGCCGTCAAGGTCAGCATCGCTTACGGCGAGGACATCGATCGCGCGATCGCGACGCTGAAGGAGATCGGGGCCGCATTGCGCGACGATCCGGCCTACCGCGACGGCATACTGTCGGACTTCAGCTACTGGGGCATCGACCAGGTCGACGGCGCGGCGCTCGCGCTGGCCGGACAGATGCAGTGCACCGACTCGACGCGCTGGAGCGTGCAGCGCGAATTCAACCGACGGATCGCGGAGACGTTCCGCGAGCGCGGCATCCGGATCGCCGATCCGCAGCGCAGCGCCGTCACGTACGCGGGCGGATCGCAGCCCGCCGGCAACCGCGACAGCGGCGGCAACGACGTCAACGGCCCGGCTGCCGCGACGGCATCCCGGCCATCGCCGAGCGCCGAACCGGAACGCAAGCCCGGCTGACCGGCCGGAACCGGCGGCCCGCCGCGCTCAACCCTGGGCAGGCTTGTTCGCGCGCCGCGCGCCTTTGGCGGCGGGCTTCGCCGCGCCCCCCTTCGCCGTGCGTTTCGCCACGGCGCTCGCCCCCCGTCCGGGGCCGGCCTCCGGCGCGCCGCGCCGCGCGTGCCATTGCTCGAGCAGCAGGCGCGTCTGGTCGGCGATCGTCCCGCTCAGCAAGGCCGCGCGCTCGCCGTCGAATGCGTCCCATTCGAGCAGTTGCAGCGCCGAACGCTGCGCGATATGGAACACCGTGATCTGCCCGAACAGGCTCAGCGCACGCAACCGCGTGACGGGATCGTCGGCGGCCCGCCCCGAGATCCGGCCGATCAGTTCGGCGCTCACGTCGTTGAGCGGCTTGCGCATGCGCTGCATCAGGATCTCGCTCGCGTTCGCCGGCTCCTGGCCGCCCTGCTCGCGCGCGAAGAACATCCGCTGGTTCATCGTCTTCGGCGACGTGAACATCCGGTCCGACAGCGCGCGCAGCAGCCCGATGAACGCGTCGATCAGCTCGTCGACCTCGGCGTGCGCATCGAGCACCGCCCACGCGTGGGCGACCGCCGGCGCGAACACCTCCCAGCCGTTCTCGGCGATCGTCTCCACGCACGCGCGGTAGACGCCTTCCTTGTTCTCGAAGTAGTACTGGAGCGCCGGGGCGTTCACGCCGGCCATCGCGGCGATCTCGCGCGTCGACGCACCCGCGAACCCGCGCTCGCCGAACAGCTCGATCGCCGCCTCGATGATCCGCTGGCGCGTTTCGTCCCCGCGCGCGTAGCCGCCCGCCGACGTGCGGCGCAGCTTCTTCGCTTCGTTCATGCCTTCCTCGTCATTCGATCGACAGACATTCTACTTGACACAATTTTATCAAGTGGAATAATTCTTCCACTTGGAATAATTTGGATGCCCGAATGTCGACGCCACAAGACCCGCCACAGAAAGCAGATCGTCAGGAAAACGGAACAACGCCGCGCAACGGCAACGGCTCGAAGCGGCGCATCCTGCTCGTCGCGGCGGTGCTCGCGGCGATCGGCGGCGCCGTCTGGCTCGGCCGCTGGTGGACGGTCGGCCGCTTCATCGAAAGCACCAACGATGCATACCTGCAGGCGGACAGCATGACCGCCGCGCCGAAGGTGGCCGGCTACGTCACCGACGTCTACGTCCGCGACAACCAGCCCGTGAAGGCCGGCGACCCGCTGGTGCGGCTCGACGTCCGCCAGTACCAGGTCGCGCTCGCCCAATCGCTCGCGACCGTCGATGCGCGCCGCGCGGACATCGCGCGCGCCGAAGCGGACATCCACCAGCAGCACGCGAATCTCGAACAGGCCGACGCCCAGTCGAAGGTGTCGCAGATCAACGCGCGGCACGCGAGCGACGAATACGCACGCTATGCGCCGCTCGCGGCGACCGGCGCCGAAACCCACGAACGCGTGGCCGACCTGAAGAGCACGCGCGACCAGGCGCAAGCGACGCTCGCGGCAAACAACGCGTCGGTGGCCGCCGCACGCACGCAGATCGCGTCGTTCACCGCCCAGCTCCAGCAGGCGCGCGCGCAGCTGGAGGCCGCCCAGGCCAGCGCCGCGCAGGCGCAGCTCGACCTCGACAACACGACCGTGCGCAGCACGCTCGCCGGCCGCGTCGGCGATCGCACCGTGCGCGTCGGCCAGTACGTGCAGCCCGGCACGCGCCTGCTGACCGTCGTGCCCGTCGACTCGATCTATCTCGTCGCGAACTTCAAGGAAACGCAGATCGCCAACATGCGCATCGGCCAGCCCGTCGCGCTGCACGTCGACGCGCTGCCGGACGGCGCGCTGTCGGGCGTCGTCGACAGCTTCGCGCCCGGCACCGGCGCGCAGTTCGCACTCCTGCCGCCCGAGAACGCAACCGGCAACTTCACGAAGATCGTCCAGCGCGTGCCGGTGCGCATCCGCCTCGCCGCGAACGCCCGTGCGCAGCACATGCTGCTGCCGGGGTTGTCGGTCACGGTCGACGTCGACACGCACCCGGCCGGCGACGGGCAGCATCATGGCTGACACACCCGCCACCACCCCCGCGCCGCCGCACGAAGGCCGCGCAAGCGTGACCGACTGGATCGCGGTCGCGGCCGGCGCGCTCGGCGCACTGATGGCGACGCTCGACATCTCGATCACGAATTCGGCGCTGCCGCAGATCCAGGGCGAGATCGGCGCGACGGGCACCGAAGGCACGTGGATCTCGACCGGCTACCTGATGTCCGAAATCGTGATGATCCCGCTCGCCGCGTGGCTCACGCGCGTGTTCGGGCTGCGCAATTTCCTGCTGACGAATTCGGCGCTGTTCATCGCGTTCTCGATGATGTGCGGCTGGTCGCATTCGCTGCCGATGATGATCGCCGGCCGGATCGGCCAGGGCTTCACCGGCGGCGCGCTGATCCCGACCGCGCAGACCATCATCCGCACGCGGCTGCCGCTGTCGCAGTTGCCGGTCGGCATGACGCTGTTCGGCCTGATCGTGCTGCTCGGCCCGCTGTTCGGCCCCGTGCTCGGCGGCTGGCTCGCGGAGAACGTGAACTGGAGCTGGTGCTTCTTCCTGAACCTGCCCGTGTGCCTGCTGCTGATGGGGCTGCTGTGGTTCGGGCTGCCGTCGGACCGCCCGCAATGGAGCACGTTCTTCAACGCGGACTGGCTCGGGATCGCCGGCCTTGCGATCGGGCTGAGTTCGCTCACCGTCGTGCTCGAGGAAGGCCAGCGCGAACGCTGGTTCGAATCGCAGATGATCGTCACGCTGAGTCTCGTGTCGCTCGCCGGGATGATCCTGATCGCGCTGTCGCAACGCTTCGCGAAGCGGCCGATCATGCGCCTGTCGCTGATGCGCAACCCGCGCTATGCGAGCGTGATCGTGATCGTGTCCGCGGTCGGCGCGGGGCTGTATGGCGTGTCCTACCTGCTGCCGCAGTTTCTCGCGATCGTCGCCGGCTACAACGCGGAACAGGCCGGCGGGATCATGCTGCTGTCGGGGCTGCCGGCCTTTCTCGTGATGCCGATCCTGCCGCGCCTGCTCGGCAAGGTCGATTTCCGCATTCTCGTGATCTCGGGGCTGCTGCTGTTCTGCCTGAGCTGCATGCTGGACATCGGCCTGACCGCGCAGAGCGTGGGCCATGACTTCGTGTGGTCGCAACTGATCCGCGGCGTCGCGCAGATGCTCGCGATGATGCCGCTCAACCAGGCCTCGATGGCGGCCGTCGCGCGCGAGGACTCGGGCGATGCGGCCGGGCTCTACAACATGGCGCGCAACCTCGGCGGCTCGATCGGGCTCGCGATCATCGGCACCGTGATCGACCGGCGCACGACCTTCCATACGGCCGCGCTCCGCGAATCGGTCACCGCCAACTCGCTGATCGGGCAGGACCGGCTGTCGGCCTATGCGGCCAACTGGTTCACGCACACCGGCGACCTCGCGTATTCGAACCTGCGCGCGCTCGGGCAACTGGCGCAGCAGATCCAGGTCCAGGCCGTCGTGATGACCTACTCCGAAACCTTTTACCTGCTGGGCCTCGCACTGCTCGCCTGCGTGCCGCTCGCGTTGCTGCTGAAAACGCCGCGCGCACCGCAGCCGATGTCGTCCGGCCACTGAACCGTCTGCCCAGATGAAACCCTTTGCCCTGCCCCGCCGCCCTGCGCTCACGCTGTGCGCAGCCGCCTGCCTGCTCGCCGGCTGCACGGTCGGCCCCGACTACCGCGGTGCGCCGGCGGCGCCGGATGCGCCGACGTTCGTGCGCGCGCCGGCCGCCGGCGTCGATACCGCCGCGCCCGCGCCGAGCGCGTGGTGGCATGCGCTGAACGATCGCCGGCTCGACGAGCTGATCGCCGCAGCGCTCGTCTACAACCCCGATCTGCACGCCGCGCAGGCGCGCCTGCGCGCATCCCGCGCGCAGCTCTCGCAACAGCGCGCGGCGCAGTTGCCGAAATCGTCGGCCACCGTCGCGGCCGTCCGCATGCGCGAACCGGACCTCAGCGCGCTCGGCTCGCTGCTGCCGTCGAACAGCTCGAACGCGTCGGGCGGCACGTCGCCGTCGCTCGGCGGCTCGGGCCCGCTGCAGCTCTATTCGGCCGGCTTCGACGCGACCTGGGAAATCGACCTGTTCGGCGGCACGCGCCGTGCGGTCGAGGCCGCGTCCGCGCAGGCCGAGGCCGTCGACGCCGATCTCGCCGATACGCAGGTGTCGATCGCGGCCGAGGTCGCGAATGCGTATGTCGACCTGCGCGACCAGCAGCAGCGGCTTGCGCTGTCGCAACGCACGGCCGAACTGCAGCAGAAGATGCTCGAACTCACCCGGCAGCGCCAAGCGCGCGGCGTCGCGGCCGATGCGGACATCGAACGCCTGACGACACAGGTCGAGAACACGCGCGCGTCGCTGATCCCGCTCGACGCGCAGGTGACGGAATCGCTCGACCGGCTCGCGATCCTGACGGGCCAAGCGCCGGGCGCGCTCGACGCGGCGCTGTCGACGCCGGACGCGCCGCTGCCGACGCTGCCCGCCAGCATCGCGGTCGGCGATCCGGCCACGCTGCTCAAGCAGCGTCCCGACGTTCGCGCCGCCGAGCGCCGGCTCGCGTCGAGCAATGCGCAGATCGGCGAGCACGTCGCCGACTACTTCCCGAAAGTGACGCTGCTCGGCGATCTCGGCTTCAGCGCGACGGACCCCGGCCATCTGCTCCGCAAGCAGAACTTCACCTGGGTCGGCGCGCCGTATCTGCAATGGAACCTCCTCGACTTCGGGCGAACGCGCGGCGCCGTGCGCGCGGCCGAGGCGTCGCGCGACGAGGCGGAAGCGAACTACCGGAAGGCGGTGCTCGGCGCATTGCAGGACGCCAATACGGCATTGCAGCGCTACGGGCACCAGCGCGAACACGTCGTGGCGCTCACCAGGGTCAGCACGTCGGCCGTGCACTCCCGTTCGCTGATGGACGAGCGCTATCGCGCCGGCGTCGCGTCGATGATCGACCTGCTCGATACGCAGCGCGAAGCGCTGTCCGCGCAACAGAACGTGATCGCCGGGCAAGCCGAACTGATCAAGGATTACGTGTCGCTGCAAAAGAGCCTCGGGCTCGGGTGGCAGGCCGGCGCGAGTTGACGGCGCCCGGCCGCCGACGCATGCGCCGGCGGCCGTCGCGCCAACCCGGCGCTGACGGGCCCCGCGCATCGGAAACGAACCCGCTGTCGCACGGCGCCGGATCGACATGCCGGGCCCGATCTTGACGCTCCGGCGCGCGCCGACGAACCGAGTGTCCATTCGAACGCCACCGGCCCATTCCGGAACGCAGCGGAAATGATCGGGCTGCCGAATCCGGCATTACTTTCCTTTTCGGTTCCGAACATTACAAATTACATCCAATCTTTTCAAAAACATTTCACTTATTCGATTTAATTTAATTTCATATAATCAAAAAAAGTTTGACACTCTGCTTTCGTTCTTGATACCGTCCAATGCACGCAATCAGACGAATTGCCTGCTACGCAATCGATTTCGCGCTCCACGTTTTTTCGCTTCCGCCGCACCGAAGTCCTCGCCGCCGGCCGTATTGCTCGCGCGCCGGCGCATGCAACATTCCGATGCATCACATTGGACGGCTGCCATCCGGCAGCGGGCCGAAGGACCGAACAAGATGAGCAGGACAACGAAGCTTTTGCTCTAGCACTTCCGCCCGCGTCATGTCCGGCGCGCCTGCCCCGCATCGCGGCGCAGCTCTCCCGTTACCGTGTTTTCCGCATTTCGCCCCGGGAAAAAACCGCTTTCCCGATCGGGCGGAAGGCCCTGTCGCATCCGTGCCATCCGCACGCGTGCGACAGAAAGCGGCGGTGCACGATCCGCACCGCTGTCGACCGTTGTTGTTCGTGCCGTTCGATGTTCAACCGGAGGGGTAATCCAAATGAATCAGGTTGCATACAAGAAACACAAGCACATTCGCATCGTCAGACTCGCTTTCGCCGCCGCCGCGGCTGCATCGTTCGGCATGGCGACCGTCCATGCCGCCCCGGCGGCCGGCTGGACTGAAACCCGCACCAAGGGGTTCCTGCCGCTCGTGCAGCAGAACGAAGCCGGCGCCGCCGGCGCGCCTGCCGCGAGCACGGCGGCGGCCGCCGCCGCGGCAGTCGAACTGGCGCCCGGCGAATCGGTGGACATCGTGCTCGGGCTGAACCTGCGCAACGAAACGCAACTCGACCAGTATCTGCACGATCTGCGCACGCCCGGCTCGCCGCACTACCGGCAGTTCCTCACGCCGTCGCAGTTCGCCGCGCAATATGCGCCGACCGACCAGCAGGTCGCCTCGGTCGTCGCGCATCTGCGCAAGGCAGGCTTCGTGAATATCGTGGTCGCACCGAACCGCCTGCTGGTATCCGCGTCCGGTACCGCGGCCACCATCAAGTCGGCCTTCCGCACGACACTCAAGCGCTTCACGCACAACGGCCGCAGCGTCTATGCGAATGCCGACGCCGCGCAAGTGCCGAATGCGATCGGCGGCATCGTGGGCGCGGTGCTGGGCCTGCAGAACGTCGAGCTGATGCATACCGGTGCGGGCAGCAAGCCGCAAGGCAACACCAGCAACCTGACGATTCCGGCGGGCGCCTCGGCGGTGCCGCACAACCCGACCGAGTTCTCGTCGATCTACGGCGGCGACGGCACGCCGACCGCCTCGCAGACCACCGTCGGCATCATCTCCGAAGGCGACCTGTCGCAGACGGTGAGCGACCTCAACACGTTCGCCGCGAACAACGGCCTCGGCACGATCAACAGCAGCATCGTGAAGACGGGCCCGTCCGGCAGTTCGTACACCGACACCGACGGGACCGTCGAGTGGAACCTCGACAGCCAGTCGATCGTCGGCTCGGCCGGCGGCAGCGTGAAGCAGGTCGTGTTCTACGTCGCGCCGTCGATGACGCTCACGGCGATCACCGCCGCGTACAACAAGGCCGTGACCGACAACGTCGCGAAGGTGATCAACGTGTCGCTCGGCGTGTGCGAATCGTCCGCGAACAGCACCGGCTCGCAGGCAACCGACGACACCATCTTCAAGCAGGCGGTCGCGCAGGGGCAGACCTTCTCGGTATCCGCCGGCGACCATGGCGCGTACGAATGCGCGGGCGGCGCGCCGTCGCGCTCGACCTACACGGTGAGCGAGCCGGCAACGTCGCCGTACGTCATCGCCGTCGGCGGCACGACGCTGTTCACGAACACGTCGACCAACGCGTACAACAGCGAGATCGTGTGGAACGATCCGAGCTGGCAGTCGGGCACCGTGTGGTCGACGGGCGGCGGCTACAGCAAGTACGAAGCCGCGCCGTCGTGGCAATCGTCGAGCCTCACCGGGTCGACCAAGCGCGCGCTGCCGGACGTCGGCTTCGACGCCGACCTGCGCACCGGCGCCATCCTCGTCGTGAACGGCCAGACGTCCGACACGCTGTGGGGTTCGGGCTACCTGAACAACGAAGGCGGCACGAGCCTCGCCGCGCCGATCTTCACGGGTATCTGGGCGCGGCTGCAGTCGGCGAACAACAACGCGCTCGGCTTCCCCGCGTCGAGCATCTACAAGTACTTCCCGTCCAACGCGGCACTGGTGCACGACGTCACGTCCGGCAACAACGGCAGCGGCACCTACGGCTACAAGGCGAAGGCCGGCTGGGACGCGACGACGGGCTTCGGCAGCGTCAACATCTCCAGGCTGAACGCGTTCATCCAGGGCACGTCGGATTTCGCGCGCTGACGAGCCGATGACCGCCCCGGTTCCGGGCATGCGCGGTTGCGCACGCCCGGAACCGCACGCAACCGCGTAACCGACCCGCGATGGCTGCCCGGCCATCGCGGGTTTTCTGCATGGCGCCGCCCTGCCGCGCGGCATCCGGTGCAGCGCCCCGGCCTTGCAATCGTTGCACAAACAACTTTCATGTGGCTTGTCCAGGCGGCGCCCTGCCGCTTACGGACTGCAAGGTACACACTGTTACATAACACCCGACAACCTCCGCGCGTGTCGTGCGTTTTACTGGATATATCGATTCGTCGCGGGACGGCCACCCCACGAACACGACCGCTCCAGCCGAAGCATCCTCGACGCGCGGACGGTCGTGGCACAGTGCCCGGGCCGAACGCATCGCCCCGCGCCTGCCAACGCCGACACACCATCGAACCCACCACATGAAGAACGCACACCGCCCTGTCCGCACCCTGATCGCATCGTCCCTCATCGTGTCCCTGCTCGGCCTCTCCGCCTGCAACAAGAGCGGCGACAGCAGCGCGGCCGCCGCAGCCAGCGACGCGAGCGTGGCCGCGGCGGCGCAACCGGCGTCGACGCCCGTCGCCTACACGCCGCCGACCGCCGACCAGCTCTACCAGATGGTCGCGCCGATCGCGTTGTTCCCCGACAAGCTCGTCGCACTGGTACTGGCGGGCGCAACCTATCCGGACCAGGTCACGGCCGCCAACAACTGGGTGACGCAGAACCCGTCGCTGAAGGGGCAGGCACTCGCCACGGCCGCCGACACGCAACCGTGGGACCCGTCCATCAAGGCGTTGACCGCGTTCCCCGCGGTACTGTCGCAGATGGCGTCGAACCCGGCCTGGACCACGTCGCTCGGCCAGGCCTACTACAACGATCCGACCGACGTGATGAACGCGATCCAGGTGATGCGCCAGCGCGCGCAGACCTCCGGCCACCTCCGCTCGGGCGGCCAGTTGCGGGTCACGCAAGTCGCGCAGGCCGCGCCGTCCGGCTACACGCCGGCCGCCGATGCGCCGGTGCTCTACACCGGGCCGGCGATCGTGCCGCCGCCCGTGCAGGCAATCGAGATCGAATCGGCGCAGCCCGACCTGGTCTATGTCCCGTCGTACAACCCGACCGTCGTCTATGGCGAACCGGTTTCGGCCTACCCCGGCTATGTGTATCGGGCGCCCGCATACAGCACCGGGGAAGTCGTTGCCGCCGGCGTGATCACGTTCGGCGTGGGCATTGCCGTCGGCGCCGCGATCTTCGGGCATCACGACTGGGGCTGGCATGCATGGGGCATGAACTGGGGCGCGCCGCGTCCGGAAGGCCCCGGCTGGAACGGCGGCTGGCAACGCCCGGCCGTGGTGTACAACCACACCACGTATGTCACGAAGTCGACCACCGTGATCAACAACATCACCAACATCCGCAACACGCGCATCACGAACAACTACGGCGGCAACGTCACCAACAACACGACGAACACGACGATCGAACGCAATACGGTGCAGCCGGGTGCGGAAGCAATGCGCGGACAGGCCGCGGAACAACGCCCGGGCGCCGCGCCGATGAGCATGCCGCACTTCACCGCGAACGACACACGCCCCGGCGCCCGCCCAACGCCTGACGCATTCGCGCAGAACCGCGCGAACGAGCCGCGTGCCGAGGCGCCGGCGCAGCACGCGCCCGGTGCGACACAAGAGGCGCGACAGCAGGCGATGCAGCAGGAACGCGCCGCGCAGGAAAACCGCGCGATTGCGCAACAGGAACAGCAGCAGCAACAACAGCAGCGCAACGAGGCCATGCAGCAACGCGAGGCCGCGCAACAGCGCAACGAGCAGCAACAACGCGAGGAGGCGCAGCAGCGCAATGCGGCCCAGCAGCAGCGCGAGGAGGTGCAGCAGCGCAATGCGGCCCAGCAGCAACAGCACGAAGCCATGCAGCAACGCAACGAGGCCCAGCCGCCGATGCACAAGGAGGCGCCGCCGCGCAACGAGGCGCAACCGCAGGAGCACGCGCAGCCGCCGCGGCAACCGGCCTCCGAGCACGAGCCTGCGCCGCATCCGCGCCCTGCCGAGCCGCATCCGGAGCATGAGGCTCAGCACGAGCCGCATGAAAACCACGCGGAGTGACAGGCGCGCCGTCGCGGCAGTGCGGCATTCGCACGGCCGACCGGCGAAACCCGCGCTCCGGGCGCTCGCGGCGGCCGCACGGCCGGCAGCGACGTGCGCCGCCTTGCGCGAAGCCGCGCGGCCTCGCCGCGCGACTCAACCGCCCCAGTTCCGGACGTAGTCCGGCACGGGCATGTCGGCGTCGGCGTGCACCGGCGCACCGCGCGTCGTCGTCAGCGGCAGGATCCCGGTCCAGACGGCGAGCGCGAGGTCTTCATCCTTGTCGGACGGCATCGAATCGCTGACTTTCACGGCCGCTTCCGCAAGGGAAATCCGCAGCACGCTGGTCGCGTTGAGCTCCTTCTCGTTGCCGGGCCGCGCGTCATGCCTGCGCCCCGGTGCGATCTTGTCCATCAATGCGTCCAGCGCCACGCGCTTTTCCGCACTGCCCTCCACCATGTCGAACCGCCCGTAGATCACGGCGGATCGATAATTCATCGAATGGTTGAAGGCCGACCTGGCCAGCACGAGGCCGTCCAGCAGCGTAATCGCCACGGCGGCCTGCGCGCCCGCCGACAGCGCCTTGATCATCCGGCTGCCGTTGGACCCGTGTATGTAGAGGTCGTCGTCCCGCCTCCAGTGCGCGGTCGGAATGCAATGCGTGTCCGCGCCCGCGCCGAACCCGATGTGGCAGACATAGGCCTCGTCCACGATACGGTAGAGCATCGTGCGGTCCCGATTCGCCAGTTCCGGCAGGCGGTGAATGGTGGTGCGGGATGTGGGAGAGATGACGGTCTGGTCTTTCATGTTTCGTTTCCTGTTTGCGCGCCCTGGCGCGCGTCGAATCGTCCGCATGCCGGCAGCACGCGGTCATCCGTTCGTCGTTATGTTTGCCCCGCGTCCGGAAACGGATCGGACGTGCGCCCGCCATGTCCGCCCGATCGCTCGACCGGCCCATCGACAGCCGCTCGCCGGATCGATCAGAATACGCACGCGCCACGATCCGCGACGAGCGCCGGAAAGGCCCGCGCGCCGGCCGCCGCCGCGAGAGCCTGAACGATACGGCGCACATCGGATCTTCGAAAGAACCAGCCCAAGGAAAATATCTGGAACCAGCCCATGGATCTCGCGCTGCTCATCTCATCGCTTCCCGGACAGGACGGCACGACACGGCACAGCCGGCAGGAAGCCCTCTACCGGAGCCTGCGCGCCATGCTGCTGGACGGCCGCATTCCGCCGGGCACGCGGCTCGTGCCGACGCGCGTACTCGCGGCGGAGCTGGGCATCGCGCGCAATTCGGCGGTCTACGCGTACGAGCGCCTTGCCGAAGAGGGTTTCGTGACGGCCACGCGCAACGGCACGATCACGCGCTGGGACGGACGCGGCCGTGCAAGCGCCGCCCCTGACAGCGGCCCGGCCCCGGTTCGGCTGTCCGAGCGCGTGCGCGGGCTGGAGCACGCGGACCCCGAGCCCGAACGCATGCTGCCGTTCGTGCCCGGCCTCCCGTCGCTCGACGAATTCCCCGTTGCCCAATGGCGCCGCTGCATCGAGCGCGCATGGAAGATCATCACGCCCGCACAGCTCGCATACGGCCCGGTCGAAGGATTGCCCGAATTGCGCCGCGCCGTGGCCGCCTACATTCGCGTCTCGCGCGGCGTGCGCTGCGACACCGATCAGGTGTTCATCACCGACGGCACGCAAAGCAGCCTCGAGCTGTGCGCGCGCATGCTGGCGAATCCCGGTGAATCCGGCTGGCTCGAAAACCCCTGCTACAACGGCGCGCGGACCGCGTTCCGGTCGACCGGCCTGGATATCGTGCCGATCGAGGTCGACCGCGAGGGGATGGCGCCGACCGACGAACAATGGCGCACCCGGCCGCCCCGGCTGATCTATGCGACGCCGTCGCATCAATACCCGCTCGGCGCGCTGATGAGCCCCCGGCGGCGAGCGGCGCTCGTCGAGCGTGCGCGCGCCTGCGGCGCGTGGATCATCGAGGACGATTACGACAGCGAGTTCCGCCACGGCAGCCAGCCGCTGCCGGCGATCCAGGGCTTGCACGCCGACGCTCCTGTCTGCTACCTCGGCACCTTCAGCAAGACGATGTTTCCCGCCCTTCGGCTCGGGTTCATGGTGGTGCCGCCGGCGCTGGTCGATCGCTTCGCCCGAACGCTGCGCGAACTCGTCCATCGCGGTCATTCGGCCGATCAACTGGCGATGGCCGAATTCATCGACACCGGGCTCTTTGCGCGGCACCTGCGCGGGATGCGGGCGCTGTACGCCGAGCGGCGCGGCAGCCTCGAGGCAGCGCTCGCGCGCCACCTCGGCGGCGTGTTGAACGTTCGGGAGAGCCCGGGCGGCATGCATCTGTCGGCCGATCTCGCCCTGCCGCTGCACGACACCGACGTCGCCCGCGCCGCGGCCGCGCATGGCCTGCTGCTTCAGCCGCTGAGCAGCTACCGCGTCGGCGACGGCCGCCCGTACAACGGCTTCGTGCTCGGATATTCCGGGCTGACCGGCACGACGATCGAAGCCGCGACGACGCAGCTCGCCGCCGTTATCGAACAGCTCGACCGCACGCACGGCTGAGCGCCGTGCGGCGCCTCGTCGCTCACAGTTGCGATTCGATCGGAAACAGCCCGAGGAACCAGACTTCCATCCGCCGCGGGGCCGACACTTCCGGTTCGTGATCGAACTCGGTGACCGTGCCGTCCGAATCGGTCTGAATCCACTTGAGCCGCCCTGTTCCCGCCGCATCGGCGCCCGGCTCGACCCGCCACGCGATCCGGTCGAGTCGCGACTCCAGATTGTCGGCCACCTGCGAGGCAATCGCCGGAGACTCGCAGTAGACGCCGATTTCCGTGTTGAGATTCAGCGAGCGCGGATCGAGATTCATCGAGCCGATGAAGATGCTCTTGCGATCGAACACGTAGGTCTTCGCATGCAGCGATGCACGTGACGACCCGATGATGACCTGCTTCGAAATGCTCTTGTCGCCCGACGGCCGTCGCTCGTACAGCCGCACGCCGGCATTCACCAGATCGCCCCGGTAACGCCGGTAGCCGGCATGCACGGCCGCCACGTCGGTCGACGCGAGCGAGTTGGTCAGCACCGTCACGCGCACGCCGCGCGCCGTGAGCGCACGCAGCCGCTCGACGACGTCCTTGCCCGGCACGAAGTACGGCGACACGATCAGCAGGTCATGCTCGGGCTGCAGCGCGAGCGCCCGCAACTGCGGCATCAGGTGCCCGTCGCTGTCCTTCGGCGCGCGGGCGATCTTCGCGGGGTCGTCGTACAGCACCGTCGCGCGGCCCCACGACAGTTCCGTGCCCTGCCCGTGCACGATCTGGTCGAGCCGTTGCCTCGCCTCCAGCACGTAAGGATTGTCCTCCATCGCCCTCAGGTAGTCGCGCAAGCGTTCGCGCTCCCGGTCCAGCCCGCCCGGCGCGGCGTCGTGTCCGACCAGCGCATCGATCGGATACGCGTACGGGGAATTCCAGAACGTGTCGAATTCGGTGGAGATATCCTTCACGGCCGGGCCGTGGACGACCACGTCGAGATCGCCGAACTCCAGCATCGACGATGCGCCGAAGTACTCGTCGCCGATATTGCGGCCGCCGACGATCGCCGCCTGGTTGTCCGCGATCATCGCCTTGTTGTGCATGCGCCGGTTGACGCGCGAGAACTCGAATACCGTGCCGATCTTCTTGAAGTTGCGCGTGGCCACCGGGTTGAACAGCCGGATCTCGATGTTCGGATGCGAGCTGATCTCGAGCAGCTTGCGGTCGTCCGCGTTCGTGCCGAGATCGTCGAGCAGCGCACGCACGCGCACGCCGCGATCGGCCGCGCGAATGATCGCGTCGGCCAGTTCGTGCCCGGTCAGATCGTCGTGCCAGATGTAGTACTGAAGGTCGAGCGACCGGTCCGCGCGGTCGGCGAGCAGCACGCGCGCATCCAGCGCGTCGACCGGATCGGTCAGCAGATGAAATGCGTCCTGCCCCGGATGCGTGCCGGCCTGCTGCCGGAACGCGACGCCGAGCCGCGTGTTGTCCGTATCGGTGTACGCATGCGTCGGCGCGCGATCGGCCTGCGGCGGCAGGCTTGCACATGCCGCGAGCGCCAGCAACGACAGAATCGCACCCCACGAACGCAGCATGGTCATGATTGCCCCCACTCCCGGGCGAAAATTGTTTGTTCTGGCCGCCCGACGGACCGGGCCGCGGCCCTTCGGGCAGGGCCGGCGGCGCGCGTGAAACGACGGCGCTACAGCATACTTCGATTGCGTGTCGCGCGACACCTTCTCCGTATTTTCCCGATCCGGTCGATACGCCGCGCGCGACGTATCGCACTCGCGCAAGACACGGACGATCGCGGGCTCACGGGCAGGATCCGGTTGCACGACGGGAAGTTGTCCCGCCGTGGGCCGGGTCGCGGTGCGTTGCGGCGCTCACGCGCGGTGCTCGCCCAGCATCGCCAGGTATTGCCGGACGGCCCCCCACTCCCCGGCGATCCGGCTGATCACCACCAGCTTCGATTTCGGCACGCTTCCCGCCAGCTTCCGGTGAACCACGTTCGGCGCCGCAATGCGGTTCAGCGGCTCGGGGGTCAGCGCCAGCCCCAGACCCGCGGCCGCGAGGGCGAGCACGGAAAGCGTGCTGTTCACCTTGTGCGCGATGCGGGGTTCCCTGCCGAGCATCAGCCGCAGCGTCGCCAGATGCCCTTCGTCGTCGCCGTCGGCCCCGTACAGGATGAATGGCTCGTCCGCGATTGCGGCAACGTTCACGACGCGCCGCTTCGCGAGCGGATGACGAACGCTCATCACGACTTCCCACGACCAGTTGCCGACCGTCTGCACGGCCAGCTTCTCGTCGAAGGCCACGCCGAGCGCCGGGCAATAGCCGATGTCGAGCCGGCCCGCGAGAATCGCCTCCTGCTGGGCGGCCGGCGCCATTTCGGACAGGTCGAGCTCCACGCCCGGCCACCTCGCATGAAACTCGGTCAGGTCCTCGGACAGCCGTCCGGTCGCGACCGCGTTCCCGACGAAGCCGATCCGCACGATGCCCGTCTCGCCGCGCGCCGCACGCTGGATCAGCGTCTTCGCGCGCTCGGCCTGCTCGAGCGTGCGCCGCGCCTCGAGCAGCAGCAGCCGGCCGGCGTCGGTCAACGCGACCTTGCGCGTACTGCGCTCGAACAGCGGCGTGCCCAGTTCCTCCTCGAGCGCGCGAATCTGCACGCTCAGCGCAGGCTGCACGATATGCAGCCGCTCCGCCGCGCGACCGAAATGCCCCTCCTCGGCCACCGCGAGGAAGTAGCGGAAATGTCGAAGGTCCATGAAGTCGATTGATCATCCAGAATAATCAATCGTTAACTTTAATATATTGGATAGAAAAATCAACGGCGCGCATTCTGACGGTCAGGCGTTGCGACGCAGCGTACTTTCACAGGAGCCGAATCATGTCCAACCGCACCCGCATCGATGTTCACCAGCATGTCGTCCCGCCGTTCTGGGCCGACGCACTGCCCGCCCACGGCGGCGATCCGTCGGGCTGGAGCAGCCCCGCCTGGAGCCCGGAAAGCGCACTGGCCTTCATGGATTCGCTGGAGATCCAGACCGGCGTGCTGTCGCTGACGGCGCCCGGCGTACAGGGCTGGGCCGGCCAGGCCAAGCTCGACATGGCGCGTCAGGTCAACGAATACGTGGCCGGCCTCGTCGCGAAATGGCCGTCGCGCTTCGGCAACTTCGCCACGCTGCCGCTGCCGGACGTCGACGGCACGCTCGCCGAAATCGACTTCGCGTTCGACACACTGGAGGCCGACGGCGTCGTGCTGCTCAGCAACTACGGCGGCAAATATCTCGGCGATGCGGCGTTCGACCCGGTGTGGGCCGCGCTCGACCGCCGTCATGCGGTGGTGTTCATCCACCCGGCGAAGCCCGCGATCGACGTGCTGACCGGCATGCCCGGCCCGCTGCTCGACTATCCGTTCGACACGACCCGCACGGCCCTGCAACTCGTGCTCAACGGCGTGATCGCGCGCTACCCGAACGTGCGCATCATCCTGTCGCATGCCGGCGGTTTCCTGCCGTACACCGCGTACCGCTTCGCCGAACTTGCACCAGGCGTGCGCAACGACGTTCCGGATCGCGACGGGCTGCTCGACCTGCTGCGCAGGTTCTACTTCGATACCGCACTGTCGTCGCCGTCGGCACTGCCGAGCCTCGTCGCGTTCGCGCAACCCGAGCGCGTGCTGTACGGCAGCGACTTCCCGTACGCGCCGCCGTCCGTCAGCACGTCGTTCACCCATTCGCAGGACGGGTACGCCGCGCTGGATGCCGATCGGCACGCCGCGATCAATCGTGCGAACGCACTGCCGCTGTTCCCGCGTCTCGCCGCACTCGCGCGATAACGCGACCGTGCGCAACGTGACGCCCCGCGACGGCGGCGTCACATGGGCAACCGGCGCGGCGGCTGTCGGCGCCGCGCCGTCGAAACGGAACGCTGACCTTCACCCACCGGGCCGTTCCGGCCGACCGGCTGCGCACGAACGACACCTTCAGAACGCGGCCGCCGCGCCGATCCCGCGGAACCGATGGCGGAACGCCGGACCGATCGCGAACACCTGCACGCGGAACCGGTCGACCACCGCCGGTTGCCCGCTCCGGATGTCTGCACCAGCCGGATCTGCCAGGTCGCCCGACAATCTGTCGCGCCTTGAAACTCAGGAATGCGAATCATGAAGATCCACCCGCCGTATCGACGGAAGCCAACCGGCCTCCACGATTCCAGCGTGGCAGATCAAGACGGCGCGACGACCGCCTTCGCCGCACGGGTAGCGCCCAGCGCCGATTCAATTTCCGACTTGGTCTGTCGAAGTGCCGCGAGCAAATCCTCGAATCGCGCCTCGAATCGCAGCGCGGGCACAGCGAGCGCCATCGCGTAGCTCTGCGGCGAAGCCGTTTCGATCGCCACCCCCAACCCGCACACCCCCGACGCGTGCTCCTCCCGATCAACGGCGTATCCGAGATCGCGGATCTCCGCCAGGCTCCGGAGCAGCGTCTCTTGCTCGACGACGGTAGCCGGCGTGCGCCGTTGAAGCGGATGCTCGAGAAGCGACGCGACTTCGTCGTCCTTCAGCAACGACAGCAAGACCTTTCCGTGGGCGGTGCAATGAAGCGGGAAAGCGGTGCCGATGCTCGAACCGACGCGAAGCTCCTGGTCGGAAAGGTACTGGTCGACCGAGATCGCATGCGCGCCGCGTATCACGCAGATATCGACGGTCTCGCGCGTGCGCCGGCTCAACGCATCCGCAAAGGGCTTGGCCACGGCCACCACGTCCATGTGCGCCGATGCCGCGAGCCGGATCAACGCCGGCCCCAGGCGGATCCCGGCCGAGCCGGTCGCCACGAAACCTTGCGCCTCCAGCGCATTGACAAGACGGTGCACGGTCGTGCGCGGCAGCGCCGCGGCCCGCGCGATCTGCGAAAGGCTCAGCCCGACCGATTGCCCTTCCAAAGCACGCAGCACCGCCACCGCCCGCGCGATGACCTGCTTGCCCGACGCACCGTCGGCTTCCGGTTCCTGTATCTCGTCCACGCTTCACATCCTTAGGGTTTATACGGAAAGAACGCTTGACCAATCGGCAAGCACACCCTACCCTTGTTCCATACAGAGGATATTGGTGTTCCACTGATCGGACACTATAGTACAACACGGAATCGGAAGCAAACATGAACTCGCGTTCCACATCGAAAGCCGCCGCCTTCACCTTGTTGAGCGTCGCCTGTCTCACGATCATGGTCGGCTGCGTCATCGTGCCCGGCCTGCCCTCCATCGCAACCGCGCTGGGCTTGCCGTCGTCGGCAAGCTGGCTCGTCACGACGCCGTCGCTGGGCGTCGTGCTCTTCGGCCCCATCGTCGGCCGGTTCATCGAGCGCACCGGGCTCTACCGCGCGCTGTGCATCGGGCTTTTCCTGTACGGATTGCTCGGTGTCGCCGGCATCTTCCTGCGGGGCGAGTACGTGGTGCTCGCGGACCGGCTGCTGCTCGGCGGCGCAACCGCCCTCGTCATGTCCGCCGGCACCGGGATGATTTCGGCCCTCTATGAGGGCCAGGAGCGCCTGGCCATGATCGCGAGGCAAGGCATGTCGATCGAACTGGGGGGCGTCATTTTCCTCTCGATCGGCGGCGTGCTTGCCGCTTACGGCTGGCAATTCCCGTTCCTGCTCTACCTGGTCGCCTGGGTGCTGCTCGCGATGATGTGGGCATTCGTTCCCAACGTGATCGGGCAGGACGGCTCCGAAACGCAGGCCGAGCCGGCCCCGATTTCGGCAAGCCTGAAGCTCGTCTTCTTCTCGGCCAGCGCCTCGATGGTCCTGTTCTTCACGGGGATCATCGCGCTGCCGCTCTTGCTCGGGTCGCTGAGCCTGAACGAATCGCAGACGGGCTATTTCCTGTCCTTCATATCGCTGGTCGCCGTCGTCGCGGCCTCGCAGATGCCGCGCGTGGCGTCGTCCATCGGCGAACGTCAAACCCTCGTTCTGGCATTCGCCTGCTACATCGCGGCGCACGCCACGTTCGCGTTGTCCCACTCGATCGCGGCAGCCGTATTCGGCGGGATCGCGATGGGTTGCGGATTCGGCTTCTCCGTGCCGCTGGTCAATCACATGACCGTCGAACAAAGCCCCGTTGCGCAAAGAGGACGGCATCTGGCCTATCTGTCGATGTCGATCTTTCTCGGCCAGTTCCTGTCCTCGTTCATGGATATCGTCGCGGCCAACACGCAACGCGTCTTTACGGCGGCCTTCATCCTGGGCTGCATCGCCATCGCCGCCGTCTCGATCGCACACTACCGTCTTCGCGTGCAAGCCGAGTCGCAGTGAAAGCGCGATGTGTCGTGGCGGGAAACGGGCAGGACGGCCGTGGGTGTCGCGGGCCAGGCGGCCGCGGATAATCCATGGCCGGCTCGGACCGGCCATTCCGGGACGCCCGGCACCGCCGCGTGAACGGTCGGGACCTGCGACCGCATGGCTGCCGGGCCACCGCTTCAGCGTGTGAGGCCCGAGGCCGGACGGTTGCCCGAGCACGTTCGAAAGGGATTCGCCGCGCGCGAACATCGGCAGGCCATCGTCGCGGTCGCCTGGCGATTGGCAGCGCGACGGGGCGATCCGGCTGCAGCGGGTGCCCGATTCCTTCAGCCGCTTGCTCGACCGTCGCGCGTCGCGCTCGTGGTTCTTCTGCTCGAGCCATCCGTGACGTCCGCATCGACGACGGCGACCCGTTTCGTCACGTCCTAACCGAACCGGCTCCCGCGCAACCGTTGCTGCAATTTCTCGCACTGCTCCAGCAACAGCGCCTCGAGTTGTTCCCGAAGATCCGCGAAGCGCTGGGTCGGCACCGGAATCGAGATCGCCGCCAGCTCGCCGGTGGGCAGGCGAAGCGACGCCGCGATCGCGCAAACGCCGTCGGCATTCTCCTCGAGATCGCTACTCAGGCCCGTACGACGAATTTCGGCCAGTGAATCCTCGAGCGCCTCCCAGGACACGATCGTCCGGCTCGTCAGCCTGCCAAGCCGCAATGCGGCCTTGAGACGGTCCCGTTCATCCTCATCCATCGCGGCCAGCATCGCCTTTCCGGGCGCGCTCGAGTGCAGCGGAAACGACACGCCTATGTCGGATTCGGCGCGCAACCGGTGGATGCCGCGGACCTGGTCCACAAAGACCACCTTGTCCGCATCGAGCAACGACAGATCGACGGTCTCCCCGCACTCGCGCGAAATCTGCTGGAGGGTCGGGCGCGCGATGTCGACGATCGCGAATTTCGCGGCGGCCGCCAGAGGCAGCAGCGCCGGCCCGAGACGCACGCCCCGGGCCTGTGACGCAGCAATGACCAGGTTCTCCGCATGAAGCGCGTCGACGATCCGTTGCACCGTGGACCTCGGCAGGCCGAGCAGCTTTGCGAGTTCACCGAGCGACAGGCCGTCCGGATGCTCCTTGAGCGCCCGAAGCACCGCGGCCGCTCTCGCGATCACCTGGACCGCAGGTCTTTCCGCCGGCGCCTCTCCAGCCTCGAGGTGCTCGATTTCGTCGGATCTTGACCTAACCATTTTGCATTCCGTTCCATGAATAGAGGTCGGTAGTTTGCCAGAGTGGCGACATGCGATCTGTTTTAGCCACTTGAATATCGCCACATCGGGCCGCGCGATTCGGGTTCCCCCCAATGGTTTCGAGCGCCTGTCGGACTAGTATTCATTTCACCGACATACGGTACTTCTGTACTGAATTGCGGTACATACACCAAACGACATCCAGAAACCGGAGCAATGCAAATGACCGTAACAGTCCGAGGCATCAACTATCAGGAGAACTTAAATAACGACATGGGGCTGGAGTTCTACGACCTCAGCCACCCGTGGGGTCTCGGTCAGCCCTGCTGGCCTTACTTCGAAGACGTCAAGATCGAACGCCTCCACAACATGGCCAAGTCCGGCGTGCTCACGCAACGCATCACCACCGTGATGCACTCGGGAACGCACATCGATGCGCCCGCGCACGTGGTCGAAGGCACGCCGTTCATGGACGAGGTGCCGCTTCCGTACTTCTTCGGCACGGGCGTCGTCGTGTCGATCCCGAAAGGCAAGTGGGAAGTCATCACCGCGGAGGATCTCGAGAAGGCCAGCCCGGAAATCCGCGAAGGCGACATCGTCATCGTCAACACCGGCTGGCACAAGCATTACAGCGACAGCCGCATGTACTACGCGTATTCGCCCGGCTTCTACAAGGATGCCGGCGAGTGGTTCGCCAAGAAGAAGGTCAAGATGATCGGCACGGATACGCAGGCGCTCGATCATCCGCTCGGCACCGCCATCGGGCCGCATGGTCCCGGCTGGCCGAACGGGCTGCTTCCCCAGGTCAACATGGAGTACGAGCGCGAGACCGGTCGCAAGGTCATCGAGGATTTCCCCGAATGGGAGCCGTGCCACCAGGCGATCCTGAGCGCAGGCATTTGCGGCATCGAGAACGTCGGCGGTGAAATCGACAAGGTGACCGGCAAGCGCGTCACGTTTGCGGCGTTCCCGTGGCGCTGGACGCAAGGCGACGGCTGTATCGTCCGGCTCGTCGCGATCGTCGACAAGCGCGGCTCCTACCGTATCGAGAACGGCGAGGGCTGACCATGAAAGTCACCCGCTACGGCGAGGCCCGGCGTTACGAGGCGCCCAACCATCACGACATGCGCTCCCTGCGCCTGCAAGGCTTCGCGCCCGGCGGACCGGAGTCGTTCTGGGTCGGCCTCTCGCACTTTCTGCCGGCGGGCGGCGCCGGCCCGGACAGCATCCCGATGGAACGCGTCTACGTCGTCCTCGCCGGCGAGGTGACTATCCGCATCGGCTCGCAAGAGGTCGTCCTCGGCCCGCTCGATAGCTGTGCAATTCCCTCGAATGAGGTACGCGAGGTCAGGAACAACAGCAACGAAGTGGCCACGATGCTGGTCGTGATGCCATACGCGGAGACCGCAGCATGAATATGGAATGGCTGAAATCGCCCGGGTCGCTGTTCGAGGTGCGCGACAAGGTTGCAGTGATAACAGGGGCGTCCGGCGCGTTCGGCAAGCTTGCCGCGCAGGTGCTCGCGGCGGCGGGAGCCAGGCTCGTCCTCGCCGCCGGCAACGAAAAGGCCCTCGACGCCGTGGCCCGGGAATGCCGGGAACTCGGCGCGGAAGTGACGACCGTCGCGCGCAGGCCGGCGACGGAAGACGATTGCGACGCCATCATGGACGCCGGGCAAACCGCTTTCGGCGCCCTGGATATCCTTGTGGTCGGATCGGGGCTGAACGACCCCTGCCCGATCATCGAGATGTCGCCCGACCGCTTCGACGCGGTGATGCACGGCAACATCACGGGCGCCTGGCTCCTGTCCAGGGCGTTCGGGCAGCGGGTGATCCGGCAGGGAACGCCGGGCAAGGTCGTGCTCGTCTCGTCCGCACGAGGAAAGCTCGGACACCCTGCCGGATATTCCGCGTACTGCGCGTCGAAGGCGGCAACGGATGGCCTGACGCGCGCGTTGGGATGCGAATGGGGCAAATACGGCATCACAGTCAATGCGATCGCCCCGACCGTCTTTCGCTCGCCGCTGACCGCGTGGATGTTCGAGGATACAGAGAAGGCGCGCCGGGTTCGCGCCGACTTCCTCGCCCGCGTGCCCCTGGGTCGCCTCGGCGAACCCGAGGACCTGGCCGGCCCGCTGCTCTTCCTCTGCTCGAGAGCGTCCGATTTCCACACGGGCCACACCCTTTACGCCGACGGCGGCTACACCGCAGGTTGACCGAACATCATGGAAAAAATAGCCATTGTCGGCGCGGGCCTGATGGGTCAGGGCATCGCGCAGGTTTTCGCACTCGCGGGCCATCCGGTCAAGGTGTTCGACATCGACCGTGCGGCGCTTGCATCGCTCGTCGCGCGCACGGAGCACAACCTGCTCGAGCTCGGGCTCGACAGCGCCGCATCCTTGAATATCGCGCCGGCCGTCGAGCTCGGAGAGGCGGTCGACGACGCCGACATCGTATTTGAAGCCGGCCCCGAAAACCTTTCGTGGAAACAGTCGCTGTTCGAGCGACTCGAAAACCTCGTACCGGCGGACACGATCCTCGCCAGCAACACGTCGGCCATTCCGATCACCCGCATCACGGAGCGGCTCCGGTCGGGGCACCGGGCCATGGGCACGCACTGGTGGAACCCGCCCTTCCTCGTGCCGCTGGTGGAGGTCATCCGAACGCCCGACACCGATCCCGCCATTGCGCGACGGATGTTCGATCTGCTCAAGCGTGCAGGAAAAACCCCGGCGATGGTCGAGAAAGACATTCCGGGTTTCATCGGCAACCGGCTTCAGCACGCCCTTTGGCGGGAAGCGATCGCGCTGGTGGCGAACGGCGTCTGCGACGCCGAAACCGTCGACACGGTGGTCAAGGCGAGTTTCGGTCGCCGCCTGCCCGTGCTGGGGCCGCTGGAAAATGCCGACCTCGTCGGCACCGACCTGACGCTCGCGATCCACCAGGTCCTGCTGCCTGAAATCGAATGTCTGCCGGCCCCTTCGCCGTACCTGAGCGCACTCGTGAGCAGCGGACGCCTGGGCATGAAGACCGGCCACGGCTTTCGTCGATGGAGCGAACAACAGCAGGCGGAACTCCGATCGTCGGTGTTTCGGCATCTGAAGGCAATGGATGCGGCAGATCGCCGCGAGGATAACTAATCAAATGGCCAAAAACCAGAGCAAGGTCATCGTCACGTGCGCGGTGACCGGGGCGATCCACACGCCCTCCATGTCGCCTTACCTGCCGCTGACGCCGGAGGAAATCACCACGCAGGCCGTCGAGGCTGCGCAAGCCGGCGCCGCCATCCTTCACCTGCATGCGCGCGACCCCGGCGACGGGCGCCCTACTGCGGACCCCGCGATATTCGGGCAGTTCCTCGGCGCGATCAAGGCACGAACGAATGCCGTGATCAACATCACGTCCGGCGGCTCGACGAAGATGACGCTCGAGGAAAGGCTTGCGCCTCCCCTGCGCTTTCGGCCCGAGATGGCGTCGCTGAACATGGGCTCGATGAATTTCTCCATTCACCCTGCCGCGAACAGGATCAAGGAATGGAAATATCCGTGGGAGCAAGGCTATGTCGAAGGCACCGAGGACATCATCTTTCGAAACACGTTCCGGGATATCCGGTACATCCTCCAGCACCTCGGCGAGGGCTGCGGTACGCGTTTCGAGTTCGAGTGCTACGACGTGGGCCACCTGTACAACCTCGCGCACTTCGTCGACGCCGGGCTGGTCAAGCCGCCCTTCTTCATCCAGACGATCTTCGGCATTCTCGGCGGCATCGGGCCCGACCCGCAATGCGTCACGTTCATGCGGGATACCGCGAACCGGCTGTTCGGAGACAGCTACCGGTGGTCGGTGCTGGCTGCCGGCAGGCATCAGATGCCCTTGCTGACGCACGCCGCCGTCGCCGGTGCGAACGTGCGCGTCGGCCTCGAGGACAGCCTTTATCTCGGTCGCGGCCAGATGGCGCAGAGCAACGCGCAGCAGGTTCATAAAATCCGCCGGATTCTCGACGAACTCGGTCTCGAGATCGCAACGCCGGACGAGGCGCGCCAGATGCTGGAACTCAAGGGAGCCGATCAGACGGCATTCTAGGTGGACCGGTCGCAACCATAAAACGAGCATATCTGGAGACAAGATGATCAGGCATCCCAATATTCTGGCGAAAGCCGTCGCAATCGCATCGCTTTGCCTTGCCGCGACGGCGGCCAGGGCCGACGAGGTCACGATCGGCGCCTCCCTGCCGCTGTCCGGCCCGCTCGCCGGTTTTGGGGCCTATCAGAAATGGGGCTACGAAACCGCCGTGAACGACATCAACAAGACCGGCGGAATCAGGATCGGCAACGCCCAATACAAGGTGAAGCTGATCATCCGGGACGACAAGACCGACCCGAACGTCACCGCGAGCAACACGGAAACGCTGATCTCCCGGGACGGCGTCGTCGGCATGCTCGGCTCGTGCACGCCCGCGCTGGTGAATGCCGGGGCGCTTGTTGCGGAGCGACGCCGGGTTCCGATCGTATCGGGATGCGATCCGCTCGGCGCATTCCGGGCCGTCCGGCAGTGGAAATACGCGTGGACGCTCTTCTTCGACGAAACCGACCTCGGTACCGCGCCGTTGCGCATGCTCGCGGACTTCCGGCTGCCGACCAACCGGAAGGTGGCGATCCTGTCCGACAACGGGCCCGACGGCCGGGTCGTCGGCGGCGAGGTCTGGCCGAACGCGACCACCCGCGGCGGCTACACGCTCGTGCGCCAGAACGCGTTTCCCGTCGACGCGACCCAATTCACGACGATGATCAATCAGGCCAAGGCGGACGGCGCCGACATCGTGCTGGTCGATGCGATTCCGCCGCAGGCGATCGCGATGCGCAAGCAGATGGAATCGGCCGACTTTCATCCCAGGATCCTGGTCATGGAGAAAGGCGCGGAACCGGAACAATTCGCCAGGGCGCTCGGGAAGTTGGCTGACGGCGTGCTGGTCGGCGGCTACTGGGACCCGAGCTTTCCCTATCCCGGCGCGGCGGATCTCGGCAGGCGCTTCGAGTCCGAAACCCGTCAAACCCAGAGCCAGCACATCGCGGATTCGTACGCGGCGGCCCAGGTGCTGCTGGACGCGATCGCCCATGCGGGAAGCCTCGACCGCGACAGGATCAATCAGGCTGTGGGAAAGACGGACAAGGCCTACGTCGTCGGGAACGTGAAGTTCGACGCCGATCACACGTCCCGGATTCCCGTGGCGGTCATGCAATGGCAGAACGGCAAGGCAGTGACGGTATGGCCGCAAGACAAGGCCAACGGAAAACTGCTCTTTCCGCTGCCCGCCGTTCACTGACGCCGGACCGGAGACACGATCATGCTCGAATACTCGCTCCCTGATCTCTCTGTAGTCCTGAACGGCCTGGTATCCGGCCTGCTGCTCGGAGGCATGCTGGCCCTGACGGCGCTGGGCCTGTCCATCGCGCTCGGCGTCATGCGCCTGGTCAATCTGGCCCACGGGGAACTGCTGGTGGGCGGCGCCTACCTCGGCTTCTTCCTGGCCCAATACACCGGCCTCGACCCGCTCCTCTGTCTGCCGCTCGTCGCCGTCGTGACGGGGGCGATCGCGCTTCCGTTTCACGGAATCCTCATCCGGCCACTGGCAAACAAAGGCACCGAAGCGCCGATGATGACGATGTTCGGCGTTTCGATCATCCTCCAGAACGTGTACCTGCTGTGCTTCAGCGCGGACACCCGGGCGATCAACACGAGCTACGCCGCGCGCCCGCTCACGGCCGGCCCGGTCACGGTCGCGGAGATTTACGTCATCGGGTTTGCCGTATCCGTGGCGCTGACGCTGGGCGTACACGGGCTGGTCACGCGCACCGGATTCGGCCGCGCATTGCGCGCCGCGGCAGTCGATCCGGCCGCCGCCGCGGTCATGGGCGTCGACGTCGCCAAGGTCCATGCGCTCACTTTCGCACTGGGCGCGGCTTGCGCGGCGATGGGCGGCGTGCTGATCGCAACCGCGTTTTCGTTCACGCCCGCCTCCGGCTCGACCTACCTGCTGATGTGCTTCGCGGTCGTCGTCATGGGCGGCATCGGGAACATCTCCGGAACGCTCGCGGCGGGCATCACGCTCGGCGTGCTCCAGAGTATCGGCGCACTCGTTCTCGGCGACGGATATCGCGATCTGGTCGGCCTCGTCATCTTCCTCTTCGCCCTCGCACTGCGCCCTCAGGGCATGGTGTCCGGAGTACGCTAATGCCCCATCTCACGAACAATCCACTTACGCGGGTGGCGAGGGAGCAGGTCCGAGTCGCCGTCGCCCGTTCTTCAACGAGCGTCCTGACGCCTGCGATCGTCACCGGCGCCCTTCTTCTGCTCGCCGGGATCGTCGTCCCGCAGATGGGCGACTACGCACTTGAAGTCGGCTTCCGGCTCCTGCTGCTGCTGACGGTTGCCGAGGCATGGAACCTGATGGCGGGCTACGGCGGAATGGTCTCCCTCGGCACCGCTGCGTTCTTCGGCGCAGGCGCCTATTCGATGACGGGTCTCGTCAACGTGCTGGGCGTACCACCCTGGGCCGCAATCCCGCTTTCCGGGCTTGCCGGCGCGGGGCTTTGCCTCGTCGTCTCGAAAGGCGTCTTCAGGCTTCGCGGTCTGTATTTCACGGTCGGCACACTCGCGCTCGCCGAGGCCCTGCGGCTGTTCATGGTCAACTACGGCGGGTTCGGCGGCGCATCCGGCATCGTGCTCTCCCAGGATCCGCCCGGCTTGCGCACGCTGTTCCTCATGGCGATCGCCCTGGTGACGGTCACCATGGTCGTCATGAGCGCCGTCACGCGCTCGCGGTTCTCCGTCCTGCTTCGCGCGGTACGCGACGACGAGGATTCGGCGTCGCAACTCGGCGTGCGCACCTTCCGGGTCAAGCTCGCCACCTTCGTGCTGGCAAGCGCCCTGACCAGTATCGCGGGCGCACTCCAGGCCCTGAAGCTCGGCACGGTGGAGCCCTATGGAACGTTCGGCCTCCAGTGGACCATCAGCGCGCTATCCATCGTGATCATCGGCGGACAGGGGCTGCGCGCCGGCCCCGTGCTGGGCACCATTTTCGTCGTTGCGCTCGGCGAGGCCCTCGCCGACTGGCCCGCCCTTCACCTGGCCGTGACCGGCGTCATCCTGATGGCGGTCATCCGATTCGCGCCGCAAGGCATCGCCGGATTGATTGAAAGCACGCTCGGTCGAAAGGAGCAGCCGTGAACACCGAACATTCCCTTCCGCTGCTGTTCGCCACCGATCTGGTCAAACGGTACGGCGGCCTCGTGGCGACCGACACCGTGTCGCTCTCCGTCGCGGACGGCGAAATACTGGGCATCGTCGGGCCCAACGGCGCGGGCAAATCGACGCTGATCGGATTGCTCGGCGGCGCCGTCAAGGCGGACAGCGGGAACGTCTACTTCCGGGGCGAGGACATCACCCGGCTGGGGGCGGCCGCGCGCGCACGGTCCGGGATCGGTCGCACCTACCAGATACCCCGGCCGTTCCTGAACATGACGGTACGCGAAAACCTGCTCGCCGCACGGTACAGCCTTCATCCGTTCACGTCGAAGCGCGACGCGATCGATGCGTGCGACCGGATTCTCGAGCGTACCGGCTTGCTGGATTCCGCGAACCTGCCGGCCAGACAGTTGCCGCTGCTGCGCAGGAAACGCCTGGAGGTTGCAAGGGCGCTCGCGCTCGAACCTCGAATCCTGTTGCTGGACGAAGTCGGTGCGGGGCTCGTCGACAGCGAAATTACCGAGCTCATCGACCTCGTTCATTCGCTCAAGGGCGAGGTCGCGGGCATCATCATCATCGAACACGTGCTGCGTGTCGTGCGCGAATGCTGCCAGCGGCTGATCGTCCTGAACTTCGGGCGAAAGTTCGCCGAGGGGCCGACCAACGCGGTTCTTTCCAGCGACGAAGTCGCCGCCGTGTATCTCGGCACCGCACACGGAAACGATCGGCCCGACAGCCGGGCCGAGCCGGAAACGGCGGTTCTGGCCGGCGCCGGAAACACGGCGGACGGGGTCGCGCATGAGAAGCCGGCGTCGCCGCCGCTGCTGGAACTTCACGGAATCCATGCCGGATACAGTCAGGCGCGCGTCCTGAACGGGATCGACCTCACCGTGGGCACGGGTGACGTGATCGCCATCCTGGGTACGAACGGCGCGGGAAAAACGACGCTTGCGAACGTCCTGGCCGGCACGGTACACCCGACCGCGGGCGAAATGAGGATCGACGGCAAACGCCTGCTCGATCCGGCGCCCCATCGCATTGCGGCCATGGGCTTCGCCCAGTGCATGGAAGGCAGACGGATATTCAGTTCGCTGACGGTGGAAGAGAACCTCGTGCTGGCCGCCCGGCGCGCGCCCCCGAAGGAAATCCGCGAGCGGCTGGAACACGTGTACGACATGTTCACGGACTTGCGCGAGAGGCGGAAGAACGCGGGCACGTCCATGTCGGGCGGACAGCAGCAGATGCTCGCCATCGGCCGCGCGCTGATGGCGCGCCCCCGCCTCATCGTGTTCGACGAGATCAGTCTCGGCCTCGCCCCCGTCATGATGGATCGCCTGTATCTCGCCCTGCGCGAACTGAAAGCGTCGGGCATGACGATGTTGATCGTCGAACAGGACGTGGAACGCGCGCTCGATCTGGCCGACTACGTCCACGTGATGGAGCATGGCCGCTTCGCACTCTCCGGGACGGTCGATTCGATACGCAAGGATCCCCGGTTACGGCATCTCTATCTCGGCACTGCCGATTGAAGGCGGCATCGACCGGATCACCGCAGCAGGAAAGACGTCAAAAAAAATGGAGGAGACATGAGGACAACTACCGTATCGCTGGCGGCGCTGTCATTGGTTGCGGCAAGCGCCCATGCACAAAGCTCGATCGCGCTGTTCGGATTTCTGGATGCGGGCGTCACCTACGTGAGCAATCAGGGCGGTCATGGCAACGGTCGGCTGGATACCGGCATCTGGGCACCGAACCTGATCGGCCTGAAGGGGACCGAGGATCTCGGCGGAGGAACCAAGGCGGTATTCTTGCTGGAGAGCCAGTTCGAACTCGCGGACGGCTCGTCGATCCCCGGCGCGGGATCGATGTTTTCCCGGCAGGCCTGGGTAGGCCTGTCCGACCCGACTCTCGGCGACATTACCGCGGGCAACCAGTACGATTTCATGTGGGAGTCGCTGTTGTTCGGGGGCTTCCACGACCGGAACGCGGGTTTCGACGGCGCCTTGTCGTACGGCGGCTTCTACAACTTCAGGCAGGGGCCGTTTTCCGCACTGGGGATCCCGAACAATCCGACAGGCTCGTCCGATTTCGACCGCGTTGCCGGCTCGTCGCGCGTCGCGAACTCCGTCAAATACAAATCGCCCGATTTTTCCGGCTTTACGTTCGGCGCACTGTACGGATTCGGCCAGGTCGCCGGGGATTTCTCGTCCGCCGATACGGTCAGCTTCGGCGTCAACTACTCCCACGGTCCGTTCGCCGTCGGCGCCGCGTACACCGAGGTCAAGTACCCGCAGATGAACAACGGTCACGACGGCATCCGGAATTATGGCGCCGGCATGCACTACGACTTCAGCGGGATCGTCCTCGCGAACGTTCTCTATACGTATACGAAAAATACGCTGACGGGGGCGCGTATCGACGTCGGCCAGATCGGCGCAAACTGGTTCATCTCGAACTCGTGGACGCTCGGCGCCAACTACGAGTACATGAAAGGCAATGCGATCCTGCAGAACAACAAGGCACACCAGCTGACGAGCTCGCTGATGTACTGGTTCTCGAAGCGCACGGCCGTGTATGTGGAGGGGGTCTACCAGTATGCCTCCGGCGACGATCCGGCAACGGGCGCATGGATCAACGGGCTGTTCGGATCGAACGCGGGATCGAGCAGCCATTCCCAGGCAATCGGCCGGCTCGGCATGACGACGACGTTCTGACGCCGGCGGCCCGCACCCACGGAGCGTGTCGCACGCTGCATATGCGGCCGACGGAAAGCGTACCGTCGCCCGTGCTTTTCCCCATTCTCATGTTGCACATCGTTGGTGTGGAATCGAACACTGGCCCGGCACATCGGCCGGGGCACCGACACTACTGGAGAGAAACATGAAACTCGAAGAGGTTGGCTCGCTGCTGAATCCCGCGCCGTTGCGCCTTGAAACGGGCTACGAAAGACTGGACGACGGGGTCCTGCACGTCGCCTGCCGCACGGATCTGCACAACTGCACGGGCGAGATGTTCGAATGGTGGTTTCGCTCGAGGCCGGACACCCGCCACTATCGCTGGTGGCACCCGGTGGACCATGTCAGCAGTGCCTGGGCGGAGGGCGAAACCCACACCCATGTCGGCTCCATCCACCTGGTCGAGGAATATTTCACCGGATTGCCCTCGCAGCGGCTCGCGATCCAGTTCAGAGCGGCCACCGAGTTCTTTGAAAAGGGGGCGTATGACAGCGCCCGGCAGGAAGGGCGCGTGACCGCGGCGGTGTGCGGCTGCATCGGGTTGGGCGACGCTCCCGAGAGAACGCCGGACGGACGGGTACTCGGTGGACGCCTGCTCCATATCGGACGTGACACCGCGTGGGGCCTCGCCCTGCGCAGCCACTTCTACCTGGGACAGGACCTGCCCATGCTGGGCAAGCGTCCGGCAGAAGTCGCCGAGATTTTTCCCGACGAGTTCGGCCGCGCATTGCTCATGCACTGCTATAACGAGTTCACGTTTCTGGCGCGATTCCTCCCGTCGCTGTTCCTCGGCGACAACCGGGAGACGCTCGAGATCGCCTTGCCTTGGTGAATCGGCTCACACGCGCCCACTGCGCCAGGAAGACCCTTCCGTGCAAAGTCGCCCACGCCTGAAGAGCAGGATTGACGCCCTGCTTCACTCGCTTCGTTCCTGGATGCGCACCGCGATCAGGCTGCGCGCCCAGGGCGAACTTCTCTTCGTGCTTCGAGATATCGAGCGCTGCGGGACAGGTCAACCCGAAGCACACGGTGAGTGTCGTGCCGGAAACGACGCGTGTTCGCAAAACGAGGCCGCGAATGGCGACTCTTGACGTTCATTCAATATGCGACGACAACGTCCGGCTGGCCGAGCGGGTGTTCGGCCGCTAGCCGCTTCCGCTCCCATGCATGTCGCGGATGTAGGACGTGCATGGCAGGCACTCGAATCGAGGGCGTGATCCGTCGGGCTTGAAAAGACTGCGGGTCGTTGGCCTTGGGCGGGACGGCAAGCGCCGCTCGCCGTCCGGCATGTCGTTCGCCATGCGCATGGCCGCGAATGAACGGCGGCGGGCGCGGATTCGATACGCGGTCATTTCGATTTCCTGGCTCGAACCGGGCCGTGCATGGATCACGGTACTCGACGAACGCTGCCGGGTTCTGCCGGGCGGGTACATCGATATCCAGCCCCCCGAGGCTATCGCCGCTTGAATCGACGCGCGCCGCCCTGCATCCCGTCCGCGATGAATGCCGCGAGCATTTTTGCCTTTCTGGTCACGTCGACGTTTCGAAACTTCCCGCCGGAGAGACGCTCGATGCGTCGGTCGAATACGCTCATGACGAGCGCGCCGACAGCGAAGTGATAGCTCCAGTGCAAGTACTCGTCCGTCACACCGGGCAACGCCCGTTTCACCGCCGCCATGAACGCTCGCGCGACCGGGTCGTAATACGCCTCGATGATGCCGCGGGCTTCTTCCTGGGGATCGGACGCCTCTCGCACAACCAGCATCGCATAGTTGCTGCCGTCCGGCGTCGCATAACTCTTCACGATAGGCAGCACGAAAGCCGTTGCAATTTTCAGCAGCGCGTCGGGGCCTTCGAAATCGGCGATCTTTTCGAGCAGGATCCGCCGCTCGTCGAACAGCGACCTTCGATATTCGAATATCGACCTGTACAGGCCCAGTTTGGTTTCGAAGTGGTACACGATCAACGGGAGTCCGACGTCGGCCTCTTTGGCAATATCCCGCATCGACACGCCGTGATAGCCGTCGGCCGCGAACAGTCGCTCCGCGGTCAGGAGAATCCGTTCCCGCTTTTCGATCTCCGGCTTCGCTGCCGATTTCCTGCCCGGTCCCTTTCCGTCGTTCGCCACCGCCTTGCTCATGAACCATGTCCTCGTTCAGCACGAACCCGATTCTATCCCACGCGCATTTTCCCAACTGTTCGTACAGTCAGCCGCACGCTGCCAACCAGGCCGGATCACGACCGGAAATCCGTCGCTGAATCGTTGACCGGGCCGGGACATTCCCGCGGATTCACTCACCCGCCGGTCAGTCGGCCGACATGACACCCGGCACAACACGCAACGTCGAGTATCAGGTTCGCGACAGCTCATCCTCGTTTACCCTGCGAAAATGAGACTGTACGATCGTACAGTCAGTATGTAGCATTGACTGCCGGAACCGAACCCCGCCGCCCCCGGTTGCACGATGAAACGCAGCGTCGCGAGCCCGTGTCCGGCGTCCACTGCTTTCATTCCGGCCGATTCGCATCGACGGGTTGCGGCATTCGTTCCCGGCGTCCCGACTGCCTGCGGCGCAACCGACCGAGCCGATTCGCACCATTGCCGCCCCACCATTACGAGGTAACCGAACATGACCCGACGCTTCGTCGATCTCTCGATCTACCTGGAAAACGACGTCATTTCCGATCCGCCCGGGTATGGCCCGAAGATTCAGTATCTGGCCCACCAGGCAACGGCGAAGGACGTGACCGCGTTCTTCCCCGGGATGCAGACTTCCGACCTGCCCGATAGCGAAGGGTGGGCAATCGAATACATCCAGCTCAGCACGCACAACGGCACCCATCTCGACGCGCCTTATCACTTCCACAGCACGATGAACCGATCGACCGGCAAGCAGGAGCCCTCGATCACCATCGACGAAGTGCCGCTGGAATGGTGTTTCCAGCCGGGCGTCAAACTTGATTTCACCGGTTTCGACGACGGTTACGTCGTCACGGCCGACGATGTCGAGGCAGAACTGCGCCGCATCGACCACACGCTCGAGCCGCTCGAGATCGTCGTGATCAATACGCGGGCAGGCAAGCGTTACGGGCAGCCCGATTACGTTTCTTCCGGGTGTGGGATGGGTCTGGAAGCGACGATGTACCTTCTCGAGCGCGGTGTGCGCCTCACGGGAACGGACGGATGGAGCTGGGATGCGCCGTTCGTGCATACGGCGAGGAAATATGCCGGCACGCACGACCCGGCCCTGATCTGGGAAGGGCACAAGGCAGGCCGCAACATCGGCTACTGCCACCTGGAGAAATTGCACAACCTGGAAGTCCTGCCTCCGCACGGCTTCTTCATTTCGTGCTTCCCGCACAAGATCCGCGGCGCGTCGGCCGGATGGACCCGGGCCGTCGCAATCTTCGAAGACCCGCCCTCGTTCGCGGGTTGATCCGCGCCACGCCTTTCCCGAAGGTTTCCATGGAACTGAATCACACTCACGACGTGTCCCGCACAAGCTGGCTCGAGCAGGCAAACGCTCCCGACACCGACTTTCCTTTGCAAAACCTGCCGCTGTGCGTCTTCCGACGCGCCGCCAGCGACCAACCCTGGCGCGGCGGCATCGGCATCGGCGATCAGATCGTCGACCTCGCCGCACTGGCGCGATCGATCGGGCTCGACGGCCTGGCGGCGGACGCGATACGCGCCGCATCCGGGCCGACACTCAACCTGCTCCTGGACCTGGGCCCGAGCGCATGGCAAGCGTTGCGCCACGCACTGTTTGCATTGCTGGAGACAGGCAGCAGCGCCGAGGCGATCGTGCGAAAGACACTGGTCCCGCAGCACGAAGCCGAGTATGCGGTGCCCGTGCGCATCGGCGACTATACGGATTTCTATACCTCGCTCGATCATGCGCTGAATGCCAGCCGCCCGCTCGGCATGGCCGTCAGCGAGAATTTCGACTGGCTACCCATTGCGTACCACGGCCGGGCCTCGTCGATCGGCGTCAGTGGCCAGCATGTCTATCGTCCGATGGGGCAGTTTCGCGACACAGCGTCTCCGACGCCGGTCTACGGCCCCTGTCGCAAGCTGGACTACGAACTCGAGATCGGCGCGGTGATCGGCACCGGCAACCTGCGAGGCCGGCCGATCCCGCTGGCGCAAGCGCCGCAACACATCTTCGGCCTGTGCCTGCTCAACGACTGGTCGGCCCGCGACATCCAGGCGTGGGAGATGCAGCCGCTCGGGCCGTTCCTCGCGAAGAACTTCGCCACCACGATTTCGCCGTGGCTGGTCACCCTCGAAGCACTGCTGCCGTACCGTACGACCTGGTCGCGCGCGCCCGGGCGCCCGCAGCCGCTGGGTTACCTGAGTGCGCAAGACAATGCCGACAGCGGCGCATTCGACATCCAGCTCGAGGCGTCGATCCTCAGCGCGCGCCAGTTCGCGAACGGCATCGCGCCTCGCACGCTGACCCGAACCAGCTTCCGGCACCAGCACTGGACGCTGGGCCAGATGATCGCCCACCATACGGTCGGCGGGTGCAATCTGCAGAGTGGCGACCTGCTGGGAAGCGGCACCATTTCAGGGCCGTCGGCAGGCGAAGCCGGCGCGTTGCTGGAGCTGACGGTCGCGGGAACGCAGCGCGTCGACATCGGCAATGGCGAGCAACGGGGCTACCTCGAGGACGGAGATACCGTCATCTTCCGCGGCTGGTGCGAACGGGAAGGCTATGCGCGAATCGGACTCGGCGTGAATTACGGGACCGTGCTGCCCTTTCCCGAAACCGAATGAAAACGCGGCTGCGACGGCAATGACGGGCCGCTTCGTCACCGGCGTCAGTGCGCTCGCGAAAACCGGATGCCGCTCGCGCTGTCGCCTGCCGTGACTGCGACTCGGCAATGATTGCGCCGTCATGCGAAGCGGCCCCACGTCGCTGAAGACACAAGGACACTCCCGGAACAACGGATTGCCTTGTGCCTGTCAGGCGGCCGGATCATTACGCGGGAAATCGCGCTCCCCCCTGTCATTCCGGACACTGCGTCACACCAAGGCGGCCGAATCCGGCGATGCCGGAACGGCCGCTCCCGGTCACGCGCCCTACCGTGCGTCGAGAATGATGTTCAGCACGCGCCGCAGCGGTTCGGCCGCTCCCCACAGCAGTTGATCGCCCGTGGTCAGCACGCTGTACATGTGCGGCCCGACGTTGAGGCGGCGCAGTCGGCCCACGCCGATCTTCAGCGACCCGCTGACGGCGGCCGGCGACAGTCGGTGGATCGTCTCCTGCTTGTTGTTCGGCACGAAGTCGACCCACTCGTGCGCATCGCGAATCAGCGTTTCGAGTTGGTCGGGCTCGCAATCCTCCTTCAGCTTCAGCGTGATCGCGGCCGAGTGGCTTCGCAGTGCGGCAACGCGCACGCAGAGTCCGTCGACACGGATCGTGCCCGGCGGCAGCCCGAGGATCTTGTTTGTCTCGACCTCGCCCTTCCATTCCTCACGGCTCACGCCGTTGCCGAGGTCGCTGTCGATCCACGGAACGATGCTGCCTGCGAGCGGCACGCCAAACGCCTCGGTCGGGTAGTCGCTCGCGTGCGCGGCGGCGTGCGCCTTCGCCAGCACGTCGAGCACCGGCGTATCCGGATCGGCGAGGCTGCCGTCGACACACTTCGCGACGGCCGACATCTGACCGAGCAATTCCTTCACGTGCCGTGCGCCGGCGCCCGACGCCGCCTGGTAGGTCATCATGCTCATCCACTCGACCAGACCGGAGCGGAACAGTCCCGCCAGACCGATCAGCGAGAGCGTGATCGAGCAATTGCCGCCGATGTAGTTGCGCACGCCAGCCGCGATACCGGCCTCGATCTGCGCGCGGTTGACCGGATCGAGCACGATGATCGAATCGTCGTCCATCCGCTTCGCGGACGCGGCATCGATCCAGAAACCATTCCAGCCCGATGCGCGAAGCGCCGGATAGACGGCCTTCGTGTAGTCGCCGCCCTGGCAGGTGATGACGATGTCCATCTCGCCGAGTTGCTTGATCGAGTTCGCATCGAGCAGACGGTGCTCGACACCGCGCGGATCGCGATACGTGCGCCCCGCCGCCGACGTGCTGAAATACGCCGGCGAGATTTTTGCGAAGTCGCCCTCGTCGCGCATCCGTTTCAGCAGCACGGAACCGACCATGCCACGCCAACCTACCAGTCCGACCTTTGCCATCGTCTCTCTACCTTGTTGAAAAGCTGTCGCGAGCGCGTTCATGCAGCAATGGTGCCGCGTCGACAGATGTCAAGCTAGTGCATAGGTGAAGGTGTTGATGTGATTTCAGTTCATAGCTCGTTCAATCCCTGCCGTTCGCTGGCGTCGAAACGGGCTGGCGAACATCGCGTTCAATTGTGTTGGCTGGCCCCGGTGAGGCGCCTGATCCGCGAGCCGCGAGCCGCATAAGGAACCGACGATGCCCACCCGCCGCCGAGTAACGACGGCGGGGATCGCACCGGCTGCCGCCCCGGCCTCCCAACACCCACGTCGCCCCGTCATAACCTTATTCGATTCTCATCCTGTCGATCAGTCGTCCACGACCGGCGCGCATCGGCGTGGATTGAACGGATATTCGCCGCTGCGTCATCCAGCGTTCATTCAAGAATCGTAGTGCGCGAACCGCCTCGCACCATCGTCGGGCGAGCGGGGACGTTTTCGGAGCACGCCGGCTCAGGCATGGTGCCGCTGCCCGACGAACGTGCACGCGCAGCGACCGCCCCGCGATTCCGGCCTGCCGAAATCCGCCACCGCCAATCATCCTCAAGGATGATGACGCTCATTTCCTCATCGCTTAAATTCCGTCCAACAACAACAGAAAAGAACAGATCGATAACAAAAGCGGCTGCGCCATGTTCAAGGCTTGAATTTCGTTTCGTTTTCCCAACTCTTCAAACGAGGCATAGAAATGAACGACATCATCATCACCGACGTAACCCTGCGGGATGGCGGCTATCGGAACAACTTCAATTTCACGGCCGAATTCGCCGTCGAGACGACGCGCCGGCTCGCGCACGCGGGCATCCCGTACGTCGAGATCGGTTACCGGAAAGGGTCGTTCGTACGCAAGAACGAACACGGGCTCACCAGCGCCGTCGACGAAAGCTATATCGACGCGCTCGTCCACGCCGCCGACGGAAAGACGAATCTCTGCGTGATGGTGCACCCGCGCAACATCGACGACAGCGACCTGGACATGCTCACCGAGCGCGGCGTCGCGATGGTCCGCGTCTGCCTGCGCCCCGACCAGCTCGACGACGGTCTCGGCACCATCGCGAGCGCGAAGCGGCGCGGCCTGAAGGTCAGCGCGAACGTCACGCACGTGACGACGATGTCGCTGAACGCCATCACCGAAATGTCGGTACGCGCCGAGGATGCGGGCGCGGATCTCGTCGTCTACGCCGACTCCAACGGCAACATGATCCCGTCCGACACGCAGCGCCTGATCAGCAAGCTCGCGAGCCGCGTGGCGGTACCGCTCGGCTTCCACGCGCACAACAACCTGTCGCTCGCGTTGTCGAATACGCTCGCCGCACTCGATGCCGGCGCCGAATACATCGACGCGTCGCTGTGCGGCATGGGCAAGGGCGCCGGCAACCTGCACCTGAGCATGATCGTCGCGTACCTCGACCGCCTGGACCAGCCCACCCGTTACGACCTGGTCAAGGTGCTCGAGCTGTCGTCGTACGCCGCACAGCATGTCACCGAAAGCAGCCAGCCCGCACCGCTCGTCGACATCATGCTCGGCGCATACAACATCTCGTTTGACGCGAAGCAGAAGATCGCGGCAACCCTCGCCGACGGCTCCGAAGCCGAGTGGTTCCGCACGCTGCGCCGCGTGCGCGACGAGCGCAAGACCAGCGAGGCCGCCACGGCGCAACCGCACGCGGCACCCGCGCGCCGCGCCGAAACGCGCGTCGGAGCACTCTGAATGAACGCGCGCGCCAACATCGGGCCGGGGCGGCCGCTACGCATCTGCGTGCTGCCGGGCGACGGCATCGGCGTCGAGGTCACGCACGCCGCACTGCCGGTGCTCGACGCGCTCGGCATTTCAACCGAGCTGACCTTCGGCAATATCGGCTGGACGTGCTGGCGCACCGGGGGCGATCCGGTTCCCGACGCCACGTGGGACCAGATCGCCGCGAGCGACGCGACGCTGCTCGGCGCCATTACCAGCAAGCCGATGCGCGAGGCGGAGAGCGAGCTCGCGGCGGAACTTCGCGGCACGGGATTGCAGTACGTGTCGCCCGTCATCCAGTTGCGTCAAAAGCTCAATCTCTTCGCGAACGTCCGGCCGATCGTCGACGTGCTGGGCCCCGACCGCTACCGGTTCGCGGTCATTCGCGAGAACACCGAGGGCCTGTATGCGGGGCTGGATTTCCCCGGTATTCCCGCGGAATTCGAGGCGGTACTGTCGCGCCACCAGCGCGCCGGCGCGCCGTGGCAGCACGTCGCCGCGGAAGACGCGTCGATGGCCGTACGGCTGCAGACCCGCAACGGACTCACCCGGCTGTTCCGCTTCGCATTCGACTACGCACGACGGCATGGCTTCGACAAGGTCACGCTCGCCGACAAGCCCAATGTGCTGCGCCATAGCGGCGCGTTCGCGCGGGACATCATCGAAGCGGTCGCCGCCGACTATCCGGGGATCGCCGTCGCCATCGACAACGTCGACGCCGTCGCACTGTGGATGGTCAGGCGTCCGGAGCGATTCGGCGTGATCGTCGCGGAAAACATGTTCGGCGACATCCTGTCGGATCTCGGCGCGGGTGTCATGGGCGGCCTGGGGCTCGCCCCCAGTGCGAACATCGGCGAATCCGGCGCGTACTTCGAGCCGGTGCACGGCAGCGCGCCCGCGCATGCCGGCCTCGGCAAGGCCAATCCGAGCGCCATGTTCCTCACGATCGCGTTGCTGCTCGATCACTTCGGCTACGCGAGCGAAGCAACCGCGATCCGCTCGGCGGTGTGCAGCGTCGCGCGCACCGATTGCCGCACCTACGACCTGGGCGGCACGTCGACCACGCGCGAAGTCGCCAACGCCATCGTCGAGCGCTGCACGCTCGAGCTGGCGTCGCCCCGATCCCGCGATGCCCTCCTCCAACGAGACTCTTCAAGATGACCCAACCTCAACCCATCGCGTACGACCACGATCTCCTGGCCGCCTGCCGCCAGCTCGACACTGCGTCCCTGTCGGATGCGCTCGACAGCCTGCGCCTCTCCGGCGGCATTCACGGCCTCACGGCCCGCGTGCCCGGCGCGCGCTGCGCGGGCTTCGCGTATACGGTCCGCTACGAGCCGGTGAGCGACACCGCCGGGTTCAGGAATGCCGCGAACTACATCGACGACGTGCCCGCCGATTCGGTGATCGTCTCGAGCAACGCGGGCCGCACCGACTGCACGGTATGGGGCGACATCCTCACGCACGTCGCGGTCGCCCGGAATATCCGCGGGACCGTCATCGACGGCGCCGCGCGCGACATCGGCACCGTCAGGCAGTTCAACTACCCGCTGTTCAGCCGGGCGGTCTTCATGCAGACCGCGAAGAACCGCGCGCAGCTTCAGGCGACCCAGGTGCCCGTCGACGTCAGCGGCGTGGTCGTGCATCCAGGCGACCTGATCGTGTGCGACGACAACGGCTGCGTCGCGATCCCGAGGCAGCACGCAGAGGAAGTGATCAAGCGCGCGCATGCGATCGAGCAGACCGAGTCGCGCATCATCGCCGCCGTCACCGACGGCGCGAGCCTCGCCGACGCCCGCCGCGTGCATCGCTACGACCAGCCGTGGCTGCCGGCTGCCGGCGCGAGCGCGAGCTGACCCGTCTGGCGCGCGCGCCGGCCCGCGCCGCCGCCCGATTCGGCTACGAATGAACTTCGCACTCCCTGTATTCGCCCATTCGAGGATCAATTCATGACCACCATCACTTCGCCCGTCACCCAACTGTTCGGCATCCGGCATCCGGTCGTTCTCGCCCCGATGGGCGGCGTGTCGGGCGGCCGCCTCGCCGGGGCCGTCTCCCGCGCCGGCGGTCTCGGCCTCGTCGGCGCGAGCTACGGCGATCCGGACTGGATGCGCGCCGAACTCGGGCTGATGTCGGACCTCGGTGCGCCCTGGGGCGTCGGACTCGTGATGTTCACGGTCGAGAAGAACATGCAGCTGCTCGATCTTGCACTGTCCTATCGCCCGAACGTCGTCGCGCTGTCGTTCGGCAATCCGGGCCTGTTCGTCGGTACGATCAAGGATCGGGGTGCGCTCGCCATTGTCCAGGTGCACGACGTCGACCAGGCCTTGCTCGCCGTCGACGCGGGCGCGGACGCACTCATCGTGCAGGGTGCCGAAGCGGGCGGGCACAGCCTGCGCCGCGCACTCTTTCCGCTGCTTCCCGCGGTTCGCGACGCCGTCGGCGATGCGTATCCGCTGATCGCCGCGGGCGGCATCGCGGACGGGCGCGGCGCGGCCGCCGCCCTCGCCCTCGGCGCGAACGCGGTCATGCTCGGCACGCGCTTCGTCGCGACCGACGAGTCGCTCGCGACCGCGAAAATGCGGCAGCGCCTCATCGACTCCACCGAGAAGGACACCGTGCGCACGCGCGCGTTCGATCTCGTGCGCGGGATCGAATGGCCGGCCGAGTATTCGGGCCGGGCGCTCGCAAACGACTTTTCCGCGCAATGGGTCGGGCGCGAGCGCGAACTGCCGGCCGCCCCCGCTGCCGTGCGCGAAGCCTACGCGCAGGCGATTCGCGACGACGACGTCCGCACGCGCGCGATCTGGGCGGGTGAGGTGTCGGATCTCGTTCGCGACGTTCGCCCGGCGGCCGACATCGTGCACGGCATCGCGCACGACACGGCCCGCCACCTCACGCAACTCGGCGAAGCGTTCCAGCCCGAGACCGCCTGAGCCCTCGTCCATGCCTGCCGGCCCCCTCGCACGACCGGGCCGGCCCCGACCCTCGGCCTCCAGATGAAACCGATCGAACCTGTCCATGCGCATTACGGCGACGGCCCGCTGCGGGCGGCCGTCCTGTCCCCGGTGCTCCCGGCCTGGGACGAAGGACGCTTTTTCGAGCCGCTCGTGCGGCCGTTGGCCGACGCCGGCTATCGCGTGACGATTTACGACACGTTGTCGATGCTGTCCGACGAACCGGAGGGCATCGACGCATTCGCCGCGCGCTGGTCCGCTTGCCTGGCCGCGTCCGGACGACTCGACCTGCTCGCGGGTGGCGCGCTGGGCGGCGCCGTCGTGCAGGCGATGCTCGGCGCGCCGTGGGCCGCCGGCGTGCCGAAGGTGCTGCTGATCTCCGCGCCGAACCTCGCCGACGAAACGCTCGACACGCGGCTCGGCGCGCTCGCGGCGCTCGGCCGCCGCGGCGACGTCGCCGGCGCGCTGGCGAGACTCGACAGCCTCGTCGCCCCGGAGGGTGCGACCGTGGCGCACGCGGGCGCCGCGCCGGCCGCCCCCGGCACCCGCGCGACGGAAGCGGCGCGCCTTGCCCGCGGTTTCGCACTGCTTCTCGGCATCGACGTCCGGGCCGCCGTGGATCGCTACGCGGGCCGGCTGCTGAATGTCTACGGCGAGCGCTCGCAACTCGTCCGCCGCTGCAACATCCATCTGCGCCGCACGCCGTCGCAGGCCGCCCTCGGCATCCCGGACGGCGGCATGCGGCCGCTGACGGACGATCTCGCCCGCGTCTGCGCGGCGGTGCGTGCGCACCTCGGCATCGCCGTGTCGCAACCGACCTGACCGGAAACGACCATGACCGACATCTCTCAGGCCACGTTCATCGACGTGCATTACCACGCGGGGCCCGACGCGTTCGTGCGGCGCCGCTCCGTGCTCGATGCAGGCGCATGCTATCGCGAAGCCGGCGGCTGGGTCGTCCTGAAGAACCATCTCGGGTGCACGGCCGCGCAGGCCTGGGAAGCGCGCCAGGCGGGCCTTCCCGTATCGGCGTCGATCGTGCTGAACGAGATTGCCGGCGGCATCGACCGGCGTGCGGTCGAGCGTGCGCTGTGCCAGCATGGCGAGGGCCCGGTCCGCCTGATCGTCCACTTCCCTACCGTGACGGGCCGCAAGCACGCGAGCCGGCTCGCGCGGGAACGCAGCCACCCGATTCTGGACCGGCGCGCGATCGCGCCCTGCACCGTATCCGACGCCGACGGCCGCCTGAAGGACTGCGTCGTCGACATCCTGCGCATGGCGCGCGACTATCCGCTCGTGATCTCGACCGGCCATGCGAGCCGCGACGAGGTGTATCGCCTCGTCGACGCGGCAATCCGCCACGACGTGCCGCGCCTGATGCTCAACCAGCCCGCGAATCCGCTCACCGGCCTGCGCGCGGCCGAGTTGCGCGACATCGCGAGCGCGCCGATGGTGTACGTCGAGCAGACCGCGCTCACGTACCTGCTCGGCTACCAGGACGCCGAGGATTTTCGTGCGGTGCTGGCCGACGTGCCGCGCGTCGTCTACAGCTCGGATCTCGGCCAGACGAGCCAGCCCGACATCCCGGACTGGCTGCATGCGTCGTCCGGGTGGTTCGGCGAATTCGGGTTGTCGCGCGAGCGAATCGACGACATCACGCGCGTGCAGCCGCTCGCGCTGCTGACCTAGGCGCAATGTCCGCACTCCGCCGCGCGTGCGCCTCGCCCGCTCCACCGTACCAGCGCTTTCTTCCCGCATGTGTTGCCCTATCCAAGGAGAACTTCATGGCCAATCTGACTTACGCATCCCGCAAGCCCAACCCGATGCTGTCGAGCACCAACCAAATGAAGCTGGGCGTATTCGCATTGAACATCGAAGGCGGCTGCACGTTCACCCGCGCGCCCGAACGCCTGAAGGCGGACGACTGGCTCGGCAACATGAAGATCGCGAAGGCCGCCGACCGCGCCGGCTTCGAAGCGCTGCTGCCGGTCGGCCGCTGGCGCGGTTTCGGCGGCGACAGCAACCCGATGGGCGTGTCGTATGAAACCTATACGTGGGCCGCGGGGCTCGCATCGGTGACCGACCAGATCGGCATCCTCACCACGTCGCACGTATCGACCGTGCATCCGCTGTTCGCGGCCAAGCAGGCCGCCACGATCGACCACATCAGCGGCGGCCGTTTCGGTCTCAACATCATCTGCGGCTGGCACGGCGTGGAAATGAAGATGTTCGACGGCACGATGCGGGAGCACGACGAACGCTACGACCATGCGGACGAATGGCTCGAAGTCGCCCGCCGCGCGTGGACCCATCAAGGCGAATTCGACCTGAAGGGAAAATACTTCAACATCGAGCGCGGCTTCTCCGAGCCGAAGCCGCTCAACCGCCCGTTCCTGATGAATGCCGGCGGATCGCCGCGCGGCAAGCGGTTCTGCGCGCAGCATTGCGACGCCGCCTACCTGATCGTCAAGTACCAGGACGGCGAAGACGTCGCGCGCGCGCAGATCCAGTCCTACCGGGATCTCGCCCGCAAGGAGTTCGGCCGCGACATCCAGATCTGGTGCTATGCGTACGTGATCCAGCGCGACACGCTCGCGCAGGCCGAGCGCGATCTCGACTACTACGTGAACCAGATGGGCGACGAAGTGGCCTGCACGAACGTCACGAAGGAAATCGGCATCGAAAGCGGCATGTTCAAGTCGACCGAAGACGCCGAGCGCTTCCGATATCACATCAAGGCGGGATTCGCCGGCGTGCCGCTCGTCGGCACGCCGGAAATGATCGTCTCGCAGTTCCAGCAGTATTCGGACTGGGGGATCGACGGCATCTGCCTGACATGGCTCGACTACCACGCCGGCATTCAGGACTTCGTCGACGGCGTGCTGCCGCTGATGGAGGACGCCGGCCTGCGCGGCACGTATCCGCACGCGCGCGTGCGGATCGCGTGACGGCGGCCGGTCGCCCGCGGCCGCGGCACAGCATCCACTACGACACTCTCATCAAGGGTCAAGCCATGCTCGATCATTCCCGGTCCGACGACGCCGTCGTCGCGAACTTCAAGAAAGCGATGCGGCGTCTGACTTCAACGATCTGCATCATCGCGACGGACGAAGGCTCCGAGCGATTCGGAATGGTGGCGACCGCCGTCAGTTCCGTTTCGTCGGACCCGCCCGCGATCCTCGTCTGCATCAACCGCGCGGCGAGCATCTGGGAACCGTTGCTGCGCCGACGGCGCTTCTCGGTGAACCTGCTGCGCGCCGACCAGAGTCACCTGATTCCGGTGTTCTCCGGCAAGGTGCCGAGCCGCGAGCGCTTCGCACACGGCGCGTGGGACGAACGCCATGCGCTGCCGTTCCTGACGGGCGCGCAGGCGAACCTGTTCTGCGACGTCGACGGCCAGCTCGCGTACGGCAGCCATGAAGTCGTGATCGGCCGTGTGCGCGCGGCAACCGCGGCGGACGCCATTGCGCCGCTGTTGTGGCAGGACGGCATGCCCGCCGGCGCCTGCGCGCTGCCGGCGCTCCGCGCGCCGGCCGACAGCCTCCATGAAGCCGGGCTCGCAACGCCGGCGTGATGGAACCGGCGGCCGTCGACACGACGAGGGCCGCCCCCCTTTCTTCAACCACTCATCTCAACTCGATTCGAGGTTTGCCATGGCCAATGACACGTTTGCGACGACGCCCGATTCCGCCACCGCGGAGGAAATCGTGCTCGTCAACGTCGTGCACGTCTTCGACGGCAAGCAGGATGCCGCGCTCGACGTACTACGCGATACCGTGAACTACGTTGCGCGCACCTATCCGGCGTTCCTGTGGAGCCGCCTGTACAAGAGCGTCGACGGCAAGACCGTCATCAATCAGGCGAAGTGGACGAGCAAGGCCGCATTCGACCAGCTCTTCACGGACCCGGAATTCCTGTCGCGCTACAACGGGCTGAAGGAAACCGGAACCTGGGAATTTCACCTTTATCAGGTAACCGATCTGATTACGCCGGAAACGGCCGGCGCCGCGGTCGACGCATAACCGGGCCGCGTTTCCCGCCGTACGTTCCGGGCGGCCCGCCGCAAGCGGGCCGCCTGCCTTCACGGCCACACTATGTTGCCTGCCACCGCTGCATTTCCTGCTGCGGCAGTGCGGCCAGCGTCCGGATCAATTCGCTCTGGCTGCTGATCCCGAGCTTCGCATAGATCTGGGCCCGCTGGGACCGGACCGTATTGACCGACACGCGCCGGCTCTGCGCGACGTGCGACACTTCCGCCCCCGTGCCCAGCGCAATCGCGATGTCGGCCTCGCACGGCGTCAGCTCGTAAAGCTCGTGCAATGCGTGCAGGTTGTTCTTCGGCCGCTCCAGGTCGTTGATGATGATCATCGTGTATGCCGGGCTGCGGGACGCGTCGGGCCGCGCGTGCTCGACCGGCACACTCCACGCGATATACGGACGCTTGCCGGATGGACGGGAGATCAGCACCGCTTTCGCGCTGTCGCCGCCGGACCGGAACACGGTTCGGCGCAACGTCTCGGCGAGGCTGCGATCGCTCTCCACGTCGACGCAACGCAAGCGGCGCTGCGAGATCGAGATGCCGTCGGACGCCGTACAGATCCGGTCTGCTTCGTTGTTCGTGCGGATCACCTCGCCGCTCGACGCCAGCAGCGCCGCACCGTAGGACAGCCGGCCAAGCGCGAGCAGCGCGGTTTCGTTCACCCCGACGATGTCCTCGAACCGCGCCTTCAATTCGTGCGCACGACGGATATGCGGCAACAGCAGCGAAAGCAGCTGCGTCTCGCCGTGCGAGAACGGTTCGCCGCGCACGCGCGTCTTGAAACCGATCGCACCGACGAACGCATCGTTCCAGGAAAACACCGCAAGCAGCAGTTGCCCGACGTCGCGCCCGCTCGTCGGGCCGACGAGCCACGGCAAGCCCTGCCCGTCGCCACCCGACTGCACGTCGAACCTGACGACCTCGCCTTGCGGGCCGATGTACTCGAGCGGCCCGCAGCCCCGGCCGCGGCTCAGCGTATTCGTCAACCGCCTGAACGCGTCGTCGGGTGTGCCATACGTGATTTCGATCGGCTGACCGGCGCTTCCCTGAAGCGGGACGTAGAGCAGGGCTCCGGATTCGACTTCCATCATCCGGCACAACGCCGCGAGCGCGATGTGCCAGAGCGATGCATCGTGGGCCGTATCGTATATCTTCGACAGAAGATCATCGAGTATCTCAACCTTCATTATCAATGCCCCCAAGGCGCTCGACGCCTTTGATATTCGTTCGGATAGTCAGGCACTCTCATGAAACGGCGCACATCAGGACAACATTCCGGGCAATCACCGATCTCCTCGGTCGACGCATTCCTGTCATGCTTGCAACGGATACACCATAATTACATTAGGAAAGCGAAAGAAACATCCGGAACCCGCTCCGTTAACAATGCTGCGCTGCAGCGATCATAATACACAGAAAACATCAAAATTGCGCCCACTCAAGTCCATTGTTAACAGAATAAATATCCACAATCCCTATCACTATATTGAAATTCGAATATATATATTTTCTTCCGGCCGATAACATGTAACTCGTCATTTCAGAACTGCAATCCGGTGCATGCATTCGACGCCGGGGGGCATGCCGCGGCGCGCCTGCCGGTCGTCGCCGAACCCGCCACCGCCCCGCTGCAGGCGGCTTCGCGCGCGATTGCGGACATGCGAGTCGCCAAACCACGGAACTGAATACTATTTTTCTTTTCTCCGCATCGACTTACCATCCACGCATCGAATCGAGTCGTTGATGTTTTCGAAGCCCACGGGCAACGAATGAAGGAGATTGTGTGAAAAAACTGCATCCGATATTTTTCATTGCGCTCGGCCTGTTCGGCGTCTATTCCATCGAATTCGGCGTGGTCGGCATTCTCCCGGTCATTACGCAACGCTATGGCATCAGCGCGTCGCAAGCCGGTTTGCTGGTAGGTCTTTTCGCGCTCGTCGTCGCTGCCGGCGGCCCGTTCATGGTCCTGCTGATGTCGCGCTTCAACCGCAAGAAAGTCCTGATGCTGTCGCTGCTGATCTTCTCGGCCAGCAGCGTGCTGTCGGCGTATGCGCCCAACTACACGACGCTGATGATCTCGCGGATCATTCCCGCGCTGTTCCACCCTGTCTATTTCTCGCTGGCCTTCGTCGCGGCCGCGTCGCTTTATCCGAAGAACATGGCCACCCACGCTTCCGCGAGGGCGTTCGTGGGCACCAGCATGGGCATGGTGCTCGGCATCCCGATCACGACCTGGATCGCGGCACGCGTGTCCTACGAGGCATCGTTCCTGTTCAGCGCGGCGGTCAACTTCGTCGCCGCACTCGGCATCCTGGCGAAGCTTCCCGATGCCGCCAGGAGCGAGCGCATCTCGTACGGCAAGCAGCTCGCGATCCTGCGCAAGGTCCCGCTGTGGCTCAACATCGCCGCATCGACCGCGATCTTCGGCGCGATGTTCTCGGTGTACAGCTACTCCGCCGAATACCTGCGCCTCGAAGCGCGCATGAGCGGCGAACTCATCGGCGTCGTACTGGTGATATTCGGGATCGGCGGCGTCATCGGCAATCTGCTCGCCGGCAAACTGCTCGCGAAGGACAAGGTGCGAACGACGGTGCTGCATCCGGTCGCGCTGAGCGCCGCCTACCTGGTGCTGCACTTCTTCTGTACGCCGTCGCTGCCGCCGATGATCGTGATCGCGCTGCTCTGGGGCGCCATCCATACGAGCGGGCTGATCGTCACGCAGATCTGGCTGACGTCGGAAGCCCCGGAAGCGCCGGAGTTCGCGACCGGTGTGTACATCTCGTTCATCAACCTCGGCGTGGTCTTCGGCTCGACCGCCGGCGGATGGTTTCTTTCGAGAGTCGGGATTCAGGGAACCATCTGGAGCGGCCTCATGTTCTCCGCCGTCGCGCTGGCCTTCATCGGCATCAAGGTCCTCTACTACGGCGACACGCCGCGGGAAAGCGCCCTGTCCGCCGCGCGATGACGTCACGCCTTCATGTATCCCGCCGTCGCCCCGCGATTCGCTTCGCCGCTCGCCGCGCGGGCCCGCCTACCTCGATGGCGCCAGCCGTTCCTGCTCGCGCGTGTCCTCGCCGACGGTCTTCAGAATGCCCGGCAATGCCCGCAGGTCGCTTGCCGGCGCCAACAGGTGCTCCGTCAAATGATCGATGAACGCGCGCAGCTTCGGCGACTCGTGCCGGCTCGACGGCCACAGGATCCAGAAGATGTTCGGATCCCCCGCATGGTCGTCCAGCATGGTCCTGAGCGAGCCGTCGGCCAACGCGTCGCGCACGGCGAAATCCGGCAGACAGGCGATGCCGTGGCCCTGCCGCGCCAGATAGACGAGCGTCGTCACGTTGTTGCAGGCCATCGTCACGGGCAGCCGGAAATCGAATGCGCTCGAGCTGCGTTCGATCGGCCATTGTTCGAGCTTGCCGGACGTCGGGAACTTGTAGTGCAGGCACGCGTGGCGAATCAGATCGTTCGGATGCTGGGGAACGCCGTGCTCGTCGAGATAGCGCGGCGACGCCACCAGCAGCATCCGGAACAGGCACAGCTTGCGCGACATCAGCATCGAATCGCGCAACTCCCCGGTCCGGATGACCGCATCGAAACCTTCGTCGATGATATCGACCAGCCGGTCGCTGAAATCCAGTTCCAGCTCGATTTCAGGATAGCGCGCCATGAACGACGACAGCGTCGACAGCAGCAAGCTCTCGACGAGCGGAAGACTGACGCGCAACTTGCCGCGCGGCGCCGTCCTGGCCTTGGACAATTCCCGTTCGGCGTATTCGATTTCTCCCAATATGCGCCGACAGTGCCCGAGGAACAGCGCGCCTTCCGGAGTCAGGTGAATGCTTCGGGTATTGCGATAGAAAAGCCGCACGCCAAGCCTTTCCTCCAGACGCGAAATACTTTTTCCGACCGCCGAGGCCGAAATTCCAAGAGATCGGCCGGTTGCAACAAAGCTACGAGTCTCCGCTGCCTGGACGAATACCGTCACGCCGTTTAGCTTGTCCAATACGACTCCCCATTTTGAGCGTATTCAATGTGCGTTCTCATTGTCTATTTTAAGATAATCGAACGCTTTGTCATTGGGCAATGTCCTCGGCAGCGGACCACGCGCGGGGATACCGGTTCGCCGCCGGATCGACGCCGCGCGATGAAGGCAGGTCGAATTCGAGCGGCCCGCCCGAGCCTGACGCCCGGGCGGGCGCGCCCGCTCAGACCAGTGCCGGCGACCAGGTCTCGTACGTCAGTGCATAGCTGGCGCCGCGCCGCTCGATGCGGGCGCACGCGGGCAGGTTGAAGTGCATGCCGCTGACGAGCAGGTCGTCCGAGCTCACGCGATCGAGCAACCGGCGTCGCGCCACGGCCGCTTCGTCGGGCGCATGATCGAACGCGATGGTCACTTCCGGACGCTCGACCTGCACGTGGGGAAAATGCACGAGGTCCCCCCACACCAGGAGCGCCTGTCCGTTGTCCGATATCAGATACCCGGTGTGGCCCGGCGTATGCCCCGGCAACGGCACGGCCTGAATTCCGCCCAGCACGTCCTCGGCACCAAACGCCTCCAGTTGCGGCGCGTACGCACGGAACACGTTTTGCGCGATATCGAAGAACGGCCGGATTTCCGCCGGCGCCCCGGATCGATTGGCATCATCGTTCCAGAAGTCGAATTCGGCGCGATGAATCAGCAGCCGCTCGACATTGCGGAACAGCGGCGTCGCGAGCGGGCCGGCAAGACCGCCGACGTGATCGGGATGGGCATGGGTCAGCAGGATCGTGTCGATGTCGAGCGGATCGATGCCGGCGGCCGCCAGCGCGACCGGCAGCCTCCCGCCCCAGCCGTTATACCCGCCGCCGCCGCCATCGATCAGGATCGTGCGCGTCGCGTCCTGCACGACATACACGTTGATGTTCATCCGCGATACGTCGGCCACGCCCCGCTTGCGCAAGATCTCGTCGGCCGATGCGCGATCGATTCCGTTCAGCAAATCGGCCGTCGCATCGAGATAACCGTCGCTGATCATCGTGACTTGGAAACCGCCGATGTTTCGACGATTCAGGCCGGGCGTTTGATAGTTGCGGGGGGACGTCATTTAAGCTTCCTTTTTACGGTTACGCTTTTCGATATTCCGAGACGAATCATTTCTCCCGATGCGACAGTCGAAAACCGTCCGCTCGAACGGCTCGCGCGACCGACGGGATCGAGGATGCGGGCAACCGGACGGATTTGCACCGTCGCGGATTGAATGAATCGCGTGACACGCCGGATCGGCGCAATCGGCGCAATCGGCCGGCCCGGCAAATCACGCGTTGAAGACAGCGAGCCTTCACCTTCCACGCAGGCTCACGATTGCCGTTGATGGTATCCGAACGATAAAAGGCCATAAACGGCCCGGCGGGATTTTCATCCACGACAGAAATGTCGCGAATCGGCACGCTCGAAGTCGCGCCGCGCGCCGGGAGCGATCGATCACGCGACCTGCCTGCCCAGCGTCGCGAGGCCCACGAACAGGAACGACGCATACATCACCAGGATGTACCACGCCGCATAACGCAACGGCCACCGCGGCAAGGCCGGATCGTTGAATTTCAGCCGACCGATGACGACCGGCATCAGCGGCAGCAGCGCCGCCCAGCCCCAGGCGCTGCGTGGCGGATTCGCCCATGGCTGCAGCAGCGCGACGACAATCAGGCTCGTGATCGCGGCACAGGCCGCCGCGATCCGGACCGTGTTCCGCACGCCGAAAATACGCACGTAGGTGCGCTCCCCGTCCCTGGGCGTGCGCGTGACCTTGCGTGCCAGTTCCAGGTGCAGCAAGCCGACCGCAGCAGCCAGGATCACGAGCACGCCTTGCCACGCTGGCGCGAGCGCATGCAAGGACAACCAGTCCGCATACAGGTAGACGCTCAACGCCAGCTGGATCGGGTAACTGACCGCGAGGTTCGTCAGCAGTTGTCCGTCGCGGGGCCAATCGAAGCGCTTCTCGATCGCCGCGAGCACGACCAGGTAGATCAGCTGGACCACCAGGATCAGGTCCGCCGCGCCGCGGCCCGCGTTGATCGCCAGCACGAAGGCCACGCCCGCGACGATGAGGGCGACCAGGTCCGAACGACGCACCGCGCCCCGGGCCAGCGGGCGCGCCGGATTGTAGCGGCGGTCGTAATCGAGGTCGCGGATGTCGTCCAGCGCGCGGATGATCAGCTGATCGATCATCAGTGTCGCGGCGCTGGTCAACAGCCCGAAGCCAGGCGTCCAGTGCGTGATTCTGCCGTCGGTCGCGGCGAACAGTCCCGTCATTCCGAATGCATAGACGAGCGAATACGGAATGAAGAACCTCAACGGAAACGACTCGACGACGAACAATTTCAGACGCGCGATCACGATATCGCCTCCTCTTGCTGCAACAGACGCACCGTGCCGGCCGCGCCGTCGAGTTCGATCCATGCGCCGTCGGCAATGCATCGGGTGGCGTCGGCCACGGACACCACGGTCGGGATGCCGAGCACGCGCCCCGTAATGGCCGTGTGCGACAGCAACGTTCCTCGCTCCGCGATCAACCCTTTGGCCGCCAGCATCAGAAAGAGCCAGCCCGGATCCGTCTCCTTCGCGATGAGGATCTGATCGTGCACCGAGCTCGGCTCGACGCTCGCCGGGTCGAGCACGACGCGCGCCCTGCCGCGCACGACACCGCGGCTCGAAGGGATGCCCTGCAGGCGGACATCGGCGGATGCCGAAGCCGCTGCGTTGCCGTGCGCGTGTTCGCGGCATGACCGCATCGTCGACGTGCGCAGGCCGGCGCTCGATACCTTGATCGTCTTCGGCGGGTCCGGCAATTGCGCGTGCGCGTGCCGAAGCGCACCCCGCTCCCGCGCAAGCACACGCAACGCACTGCCGGGAATCGTGCCGCCGACGCTGAACGCATCGAGCACTTCGTCGACGGACAAATCGAACACGTCGTCGGGGCGATCCAGCAAGCCGGCGTCGGCCAGCGCCGCCCCGAGCCGGATGAAGACTTCCCGCGACATGCCGAACAGCTCGCTGCGACAGAAACGCGTGTCCTCACGCATGCGCATGAACCATCGCATCGCCTTCACCAGGCTGCGCAACACGATACGCCTGCCCCACCATCGACACTGGTCTTGCAACTCCGATTCGGCCTCGCTGCGCGCGCGCGCCTCGGTCTGGCGGCTGCTTTCGACGGTCAGTTGCTGCTCGACGAACGGACGCAGTTGCCCGATCAGCCGCCAGGGCTGCTGCCGGGGCGTCGGCGCCTCGAGCTTCAGGTCGCTGAGGTTGCGGTCGCCGAACGCGCTCAAATGCCGGGCCGCCGCGTCGGCCAACGCGTTGCCGTAACGGCCCGCCTCGAGATCGCGCCAGATCGATACGTCCGATGCGGCGCCGAGCAGCGCGCACAACATCCCGGGATGCGCGCGCGCTTGCTCGGACAATGAAATGGTCGATCTCAGCGCCGCGACCGAGCGATTCTCCGTGCCGCCGCACAGCAGCCCGTTCAGCAACCCGGGGCTGGCCGCCGGCGTCCATCGACCGATCAGCGCACGCACCCAGCCGGTCAGCGACACCAGGAAAAAGCCGTTCACCAGCGTCACGCCCCATTGAGCCGCGACGATCGCCCACATCTCCCGATAGACCGCGATCAACGCCGACGCGTCGAGTCCGTCCAGGTCGCGGTGGTCGTTCACGAATGCGCGCCATTGCTTCAGGAAGCGGGCCATCCGCAACGGGTGCGACACGAGACGCGATGCGATGCCGAGGTAGTCGCGACATGCCCCGGCCACGCGCGACAGGAACGACGTGCGCCGCCTGGCCGGCGCAGTCGCGACGGAGTCGGGCTCGACGCCGAAAAAGGACCGCTCCCACGTCTCGCGCATCATCCAGAAGATCGGCACATGGCCGTGAAGGTGGTACCAGACGCTCATGCAGCAATAAATCCGGCCGTCGAATTGCCCGATCATGTTGCTCAGGTGATCCGCGTTGCGCCGGAGCACCCGGCGCGGGACGCCCCAACGCCGGTAGCCGTCGGTCAGGAACACATCGTAGTAGTGCGCAGCCAGCGAAAAGGTCAGGGCCGACGTGACGCCGGGGAAACTCTCCGTGATGTTGCTGTTGCTCCATATCATGTCGACCGGCCGCAACGGGCCAGGCCGCGGGTGGCCGCCCCCCTCCTGCCGGGCCAGCGCGATCGGCCGGGCCTGCAGCAGATGCATCGCGCCATCGTCGGTTATCGTGCCCTCGATATCCTGGGGCACGCCGAAATGCCGCTCGACACGAACTGCCAGCTCGGCCACCGAACGGGCGGCCTCGTCGTCGAGCACCGGCTGCCCGGCCAGCGCCGGCGGCACGTCGAGCGTGGCAATCGCGCCGGATCGACGATCGTGCCCGACCAGACGCTGCTTCGACACGAGCCGCGAGGTCACCCGCCCGGAATCGCGTTCGACGAAGAAGTGATCGATGTCCGCCTTCTCCTGAACCACGCCTTCGCCGATGCCGTATGCCGCGGCGATGACGCAACGATCCGATGCGTCACGCGGGTCCCGGGTAAAGGCCACGAACGAGCGCGATCCGGAAATCATCGTCTGGATACCCACCGCGACGCGCGCCCCGGCCGGATCCAGCCCTCGCCGGTGACGGTACAGCATCGTCTCGACGTTGAACGCCGACGCCCAGCATTTCAAGACCGACGTCACGAGTGCGCCGAGCGGCACGTACAGAAAGCTGTCGGATAGTCCGGCGAACGGATCGTCGGCCGAGTCTTCCCCCCGCCCGCCGTCATCCGCGACCGCACAGGCCCGTACCGCAACCAGCTGGTCGTCCGCGGCGATTCGCCCGAACGCGAAGACCAGCTCGCCGGCCAGATCGGCCGGGCAGACCATTGTTTCATCAATCCGGGCCCTGATATCGAGCGACCATCCCTTCAGCGCCGCCAGATCGCCGTCGGCCAAAGAGGGTCTCGGCACCTCGTTCAACACGGCGCCGACCGTCGAATCGAACACCGATACCGGAACGCAACGGAATCGCGGCACGGGAAATCCCGCCGCCCGCAGCTCCGCCTGCCGCGAAAACTTGAATCCGACCTCCCGGGGATCGAGACATTGCGTCTCGGACAACAGAATAGTCATTGCGGTTTCTCTCCAGACAGTTGAAGGGCCTTGGCTGGAACGCCGTCCACGCCGATAACTTCGTTATGCGAATCATGTGTCCGATATGCTTTCATTCGGCGGATTCCGCGCCCCGATGCCGGGCGCGCCGCCTACCCGTCGGCCAGCCAGCGCCGGTATCCCTGCCAGTAAGCGTCGCAGTGCGCGAGCACATTCATGCCGGGCGACGTACCGAGCGCCTGCCATAACCGCGCGCCGTCGTACCAGTGGTCCTCCGCGAACAGGCGCGCCTGCCGCTCGCTTACTCCGGATGGCAAGCGTCGGAGCGCTTCGGCGAGACCGACCGACGTTCGCGGCAACGTGAAATCGACGTGCGCCGCCGCTGCCTCGACCAGATCGCGCACACGAACGGGTTCGGGATGCGTGCAGTGGTAAACGGCGCCCCGCGCGACCCTGCCCGGTTCGAGCGCTATCGCCGCCACTACGGAAGCGACGGTCTCCACCGTGGTGCACGACAGGACGGCCCGCCCTTCTTCGATCCACGCGTTCAACCCGCCGATCAGCCGCAGCAGCGTCGGCAAGAACCACTGGTCGCCGGCACCCATGATGAACATCGGCCGGAGCACGACCCCGCCCGCCGCCAGCACGCACTGCTCGGCGGCCAACCGGGAGCGGCTGGCCGCCGATACCGGAGCCGGCGCCACCTCGTTCTCGCGGATGCCGCGATGAACGCCGGCCCCGTAGACGGCAGCCGTGCCGACGTAGATCATTCGCCGCACGCCGGCCCGCCGCGCTTCCTCGACCAACGCCCGCGTACCCGACCGGTTGACCGCATCGCACGCGTCGGCATCGGCGCCGACGTCGGAAGCCGCGTGGATCACCGTCTCGATGCCGTCGCACAGCCCGCGCAAACCGGCCGGCCGGGTCAGGTCGCCGTGCACGCAATCCATGCCGCCCGCTCCGGCATGGCCGGGCGCCCGGCGATGCACCAGCAAGCGCAGGCGCGCCCCGTGCCCGAGCTCGCTCATCCGGCGACACACTGCCTCGCCGATGAAGCCGCTGGCTCCCGTCACCAGGATCGTCGACGCCGTCATGGCGTCACCATACGAACGGCATCAGGCGATATCGGCCGTGCGAGTAGTCCGCGTAGCCGGCCACGTCGGACAGGATCCGCTCCTCGCACCGGATGCGCACGACGATGGACGGCACGAGCATGATCGCGAAGGCCGCGACGCTATAGCCGTTCAGGAAGAACGCCACGAACGACGCATGCGCGATCAGCATCCCCGCGTAGGCCGGATGCCTTACCCACCGGTACGGCCCGGTTTGCACGATCCGGTGATCCGCGAGCGTGCGCACCTTGTGGGAATAGAATTTCCCGAGCGTGTGAATCGCGACGATCCGCAATGCAATGCCGAAGCAAAAGAGCGCCGGCAACACCGGCATCCACGGCCGATATTCGACCCAGCGGCTCGACACGAAGCACGCGCTCGCGACGGTGAGCACCCTCGCCGCCCCGTAGACCAGCACCGTCCCACGATCGCTCGACAGATTGCTTTCGACCGAACTGGTCATCGCGGTCCGAGCCTCGCACGCAAGCCAGATCAGATACATCGCGACCAACGCGATGCCGATCCGATGCAGCGGTGACGCATGGCGGGCCACCTCGTCGCCGGCGGCGATCAACAGGATCAGGCAGCACGACAGGAAGACAAGCAGCGGATACTTGCGCAGGAACCATTGCACGATGTTTCTCCCCGGGCACGGCGCCCGATGAACTCATTCGGTTGAATCGGGATGGGCGAGGCCGGCCTTCAGCCGTCTGATCGTGCGGGCGGCCTGCTTCATTTCGTACCGGGTCAGGTAAGCCGAATCGAAAACGGTGAACGAAATGCGAACCCGGGCGGCGACCGTGCCGGCCTGCTTCACGAGGACTTCGACACGAAACCGCAATCGATCGGCCTTGTCGTGATCGACCTCCTCGATCCGGTAATCGATGACGGCGTCCAGCGGAAACAGGAAATTCTCGAACGATGCCTGCCAGTCGTTAATCACGAATCGGTGATGCCCGTCGGCCTCCCCGCCGAGGAAGTACTGCTCGGTCACCGCGAGAAACATCTGCCGGGCTGCTTCCGTCATGACCATGGCCGAGATATGGCAGCCGGTGACGTGATCGAGCAGCAGCTCGTTATTGCTGTCCAGCCGCAGTGCCGCGCGGTAGTGCGCGCCGTCGAGACATACCAGCTTCGCGAGCAGGACATTGCGCGGGTTCCTTTTGTGCGTATGCGCGATCTCGACGCAATCCGGCTCGCGCATCCCGCTCAACGCGACCGGATCCAGGCCGTGCTGCTCGAGTTCGCGTCGCAGGACCTCCAGCTCGCGATCGTCCACCCCGAATCCGGGCCGCAGCGTCGGCAGGGGCGCGTGATAACGCCCCGCGCGCAATCCGGAAACGAATTCCGAAACGCTGAGCATGCCTTCGTCGATCCCGACGCTGCCCCAACGGTCGCCGACGATAAACAATGAATCGTTCGAACGCTGGTGAAACGGTCCCTTGTCCATAGTTTCCTCGTATTGTTTGTCCGCGCGCCGATCCAGCACTTCCAATGAAGATGCCGGCAAGCAAAGTGCGGTTTCCCCATTTGACGTTGTGTCGAACGGAGTCCTGCCAATCGTGAAATGCATGTTCACGCCCCCCCCCCCGGGCCGGGAGACTCGCTCGGCGTAACCGCGCGACAGGGGGATGCGGCGGGCGACGCTACGCGTCGCTCCATCCGCCGCCGAGCGCGCGAATCAGGTTGACGGTCGACACGGCCTGCACGCCGGTCAACTGGTTCGCCTGCAACTGCGACTGCAGCACCGAGCGCTCGCTGTCGATCACGTCGAGATACGCGACCTCGCCTTCCTGGTACTGCGTGCGCGACAAGGTCGCCGCACGGCGCGACGCGTTGACGGCCGCGTCCTGTGCACGGATCTGGTCGTCGAGCAGGCGCAGGTCGGCGAGGTTGTCCTCCACCTCGCGGAATGCGACGAGCACCTGCTGCCGGTAGTTCG